>JAJBUU010000063.1:0-49849 GCA_020860205.1 Oscillospiraceae bacterium
CCTGGGTGCTCACATTCTGGGGACCTTTTGCGCTACTTTCATTTTACCGAAAACACTCCCATTTTGAAAATTTCTTTTTTTAGAAAATACACTTCTCAAATCCAGAATAATATGTTAAACTGACAAAGATTTTGACAGGGTCAGGAGGAACTACGATGAAATATAAAAAATTTTTTCTTTTATTACCTGTCATCGCCTGCTGCATCGTGGCGGCGTTGGTCGGCTGCACAAGTGGCGGTACACCGCTTGCCGCCCGCGAGGTTACGTTGGATTCCGACCACGTTTTGTCTTATCTGGCGCTGCTGGACGACAGCGTTGTCTACCTGTCGTCCGATGAAACGGGTGTAATATGTGTCCGGCATTATCTGGACAACGGCACCAGCGTCCCCATTGGCGAGCTGGAAAACTTTTACTTAAGAACAAAAAACGCAGTCCTCATTGATAATTCCATCTACTTTTTTGTGTCTGTCCTCACCGGAGATACACGATCCAAGAACATCCTGGCCTGTATCGACCTGTCCGAAAATGAATTGAAATACTATGAAAAACAGGATGCATCCATTGCAGGACTGGTAACGGCGGAGTTTGGAAAAAATGTAGTCACTTACAAAAACGAGGTAAACGGTGCATCTGTTACAACGTATGTAGATATGTTTTCTGTTGACTCTGGGGAATGGGTGCAGTATCACGAAAGCCGTATGGACACCGACAGCTATGAGGGGACCGCGATTCATGGAATCTATGGAAACGGGCACTTGTATCTATTGCAGGATGAAAGCAGGGACAGCGGATTTGTCACATCGGTCATCGAATACGATGAACAGATGCAATTCGTAAGGGAAATCGTTTTGGACGATGCGGTGAAAGCATACATTCTCCAGACAGGACGCATCACCGAGATGGCGGTCTGGGACGACTATATCTATTTCAGAAACATATCAAATTACGCAATGATTGGTCATATAGAGGATGGTACGGTCACGCCGCTGCTTCAGGCGCAAAATATGGAGCTGGCCTTAAACCAGACGGATACCGACGACCCACTTTTTATCAGCGCGGAACAAACACATACTATGTATTGGACAGGGAAAACTGCACTGTTTCCGCCCGTGAGCTGACGATGGCAGATGCGTCGTGGTCCATCCGGAGCATCCTGGAAAACACGCAGGCTGTACTGGTGATATGTCAGTGCGACGGAAAACCGGATTTCCTGTATTATCTGCCGGAGGATAGCATGGGAACCGCTGTCATCCCCTGTGAGAGCAGTTTCTGATGTCGTAACCGCAAAAAAAAAATATCAGGTATCCGGAAGGACACCTGATATTTTTCTAAACCTCTTCAGCACTGATAGCCATTCGGATTGTTCTTCTGCCAGTTCCATGAATCCCGGCACATCTCCAAAATCCCGAAGCGCGCCTTCCAGTTCAGTTCCTTTTCCGCCTTCGACGGGTCCGAATAACAGACTGCGATATCTCCGGCCCGGCGGGGCTTGACGCTATAGGGGATTTTTACCCCGTTGGCCTCCTCAAACGCATGGACGACCTCCAGCACTGAGTAGCCGCGTCCGGTGCCAAGATTGTATATCTCCAGCCCACAGCCGCGTGCGATGGCCTGCAACGCCTTTACATGACCGACCGCCAAATCGACGACATGGATATAGTCCCGCACGCCGGTACCGTCCGGCGTATCATAATCGTCGCCAAAAACGCCCAGCTCCCGCAGCTTGCCTACCGCGACCTGCGTGATATATGGCATCAGATTGTTTGGAATCCCGCTGGGGTCCTCGCCGATCCGTCCGCTGGGATGCGCACCGATCGGGTTGAAATAGCGCAACAACACCACGTTCCACGCCGGGTCGGCGTTTTGCATATCTGTCAATATCTGTTCGATCATGGACTTTGTCTGTCCGTAAGGGTTCGTGCAAACGCCTTTTGGACAGGTTTCCGGAATGGGAACGACCTCCGGGTCGCCATAAACAGTCGCGGAAGAGGAGAAAATCAGATTTTTGCAGCCGTTCTGCCGCAGGACATCCAGCAGCGTGAGCGTTCCGCCGACGTTATTTTCGTAATATTCCCACGGCTTCCGCACGGACTCCCCCACCGCTTTCAGACCGGCAAAATGGATGCAGCAGTCAAACGGGCCGACCTGTTCCATCACGGCTGTCAGACCGTCCCTGTCGCGGATGTCCGTTTTGTAAAACGGGACCGGCTTTCCGGTAAGCTCCTCGATACGTTGCAGCGAAATTTCGCTGGAATTATCCAGATTATCTACCACAGCGATCTCATGTCCGGCGTTGAGCAGCTCAACCGCCGTGTGAGAGCCGATATAACCGGCGCCGCCTGTCACCAGTATTTTCATAAAACCATATATTCCTTTCCTGTTATTTCTGCGCAGTGTCGTTTGGCTGATGGAATCTTTGAAACGCGGAAAAGCCGCCTTGACCCCGCCGCGTTTCCGGCAGAGCAAGACGGCTTTTGTGATCCGTTTTAATAGTAGCGCTTTTTGTTTTTGTTCTTACGCGCCGCTTCGGATTTTTTGCGCCGCTTTACGCTTGGGCTCTGATAGAACTCCTTCTTGCGCAAATCCGCGAGAACGCCGGACTTGGCGCAGCTCCGCTTAAAACGCTTCAATGCGTTATCCAGCGACTCGTTCTCTTTGACGTAGATCTCTGACATTTATTTCCCTCCCTCCAAATACGCTCTGTCAGCGCATCAAGGGCCATCCATCATGGCTAACAAATATATTATAGGAGCTTTTCGAGGAAATGTCAAGCAGTTTTTCTCTCACTTTTTGGGTTTCAGGATCAAATTGACCAGCTTGTTTTTGACGATGATGGTTTTTGCGATCGTCATGTCCTCCAGAAGCCTGGCAATTTTGGCGTTTGCGCAGACGATAGAAAGCACGGTTTCGTCGTCGGCGTCCATCGGGATCACGGCGGTGGCACGGAGC
This sequence comes from Oscillospiraceae bacterium, assembly GCA_020860205.1. Taxonomy (GTDB): domain Bacteria; phylum Bacillota; class Clostridia; order Oscillospirales; family Oscillospiraceae; genus RGIG7114. The sequence continues at coordinate 2,950 of JAJBUU010000063.1, forward strand.
TTGCCGTTCACCTGCACGGCGATCTCCTTCTCCTGCTCCGTCATGCGCGACTCGTCATATGTCGGCCACGCGGTCTGCATCGCCATTTTGCCCGTTTCGGCGGCAAACCCGGTCAGCTCCCACATTTCCTCCGCGATGTGCGGGGCAAAGGGTGAGAGAAGCTGAATCAGAATCTTTACCTCTCCGCGCGTGCAGCCGTTGGTATAGAAGTCGTTCACCAGCGCCATCAGCGCGGCGATGGCGGTGTTCATCTTCAGTGCGTCGATGTCCTCTGTCACCTTTTTGACGGTGCGGTGGACGGCGGCCTCGTTTTTCGGAGAAAGCGCTTCCTCCGGCGCAGCCAGCTCCATCAGGTTCCAGCAGCGATCCAGAAAGCGCTTGGAACCCTTCACCGCCTCGTTTGACCACGAAACAGCCTTTTCAAAATCGCCGATGAACATGATGTGCAGCCGCATGGTGTCCGCGCCATACTGCTCCACGATGTCGTTGGGGTTGACGACGTTGCCGCGGGATTTGCTCATCTTCTCGCCGCCCTCACCCAAGATCATACCGTGACTGGTACGCTTCTGGTAAGGCTCCGGCGTGTGAACAACGCCGATGTCATAGAGGAATTTGTGCCAGAACCGGGAATAAAGCAGATGCAGCGTCGTATGCTCCATGCCGCCGTTATACCAATCGACCGGCCCCCAATACCGCTCTGCCTCCGGGCTGACCAGCGCCTTGTCGTTGTGTGGGTCCATATAGCGCAGGAAATACCAGCTGGACCCCGCCCACTGCGGCATGGTATCCGTCTCCCGTTTGGCCGGCCCGCCGCAGCAGGGGCAGGCAGTATTCACCCAGCCCGTCATTTTGCTCAGGGGGCTTTCCCCGTCGTCCGTCGGCTCATAGCTCTCCACATTCGGCAGCACCACCGGGAGCTGTTCCTCCGGCACTGGAACCCAGCCGCACTTTTCGCAGTTTACCAGCGGAATCGGCTCGCCCCAGTAGCGCTGGCGGGAAAATACCCAGTCGCGCAGCTTGAAGTTCACCTTCTGCCGGCCGATCCCCCGCTCCTCCAGATGTGCGATCATCGCGGGAATCGCATCCTTGACGGTCATCCCGTCCAGGAAGCCGGAGTTGACCATCACGGCGCTGTCGTCCTTTGCGACGAATGCGGCCTGCGTCACATCGCCGCCGGACACGACCTCGATGATCTCCAGACCAAATTTTTTGGCAAATTCCCAGTCGCGCTCATCGTGACCGGGCACGGCCATGATCGCGCCGGTTCCATATGTGGAGAGAACATAGTCGGAGATAAAGATGGGGATTTCCCGTCCGTTGACAGGGTTGACCGCGCGCACGCCTTCCAGCTCCACGCCGGTCTTTTCCTTGTTCAGCTCGGTGCGTTCCAAGTCGCTCTTGGAGGCTGCAAGCGCCTGATACTCCGTCACAGCCGCCGCGTTGGAAAGGCACGGCAGCCATTTTTTGACCAGCGCGTGTTCCGGAGAAAGCACCATGTAGGTCGCGCCAAACAGCGTATCCGGGCGGGTGGTATAAATGACCAGCTCGTCCCCTGTGGTCGTCTGGAACGTGACCTCCGCGCCGGTGCTGCGCCCGATCCAGTTGCGCTGCTGAATTTTGACCCGTTCGATATAATCCAGATCGTCCAGATCGTCCACCAGCCGCTGGGCATACTGCGTGATGCGCAGCATCCACTGGCTCTTTTCCTTGCGGATGACCGGACTGCCGCAGCGCTCGCAAACGCCCTCCACCACTTCCTCGTTCGCCAGCACACATTTGCAGCTTGTGCACCAGTTTACCGGCATCGTCGCTTTGTAGGCCAGCCCTTTTTTGAACATCTGGAGGAAAATCCACTGTGTCCACTTATAGTAGCTTGGGTCTGTCGTATCCACGCAGCGATCCCAGTCGAAGCCATAGCCCAGCATCTTGAGCTGCTTTGTAAAATTTTCGATGTTCTTTTTGGTTATGATGGCGGGGTGGATGTGGTTCTTGATGGCGTAGTTCTCCGTCGGCAGGCCAAATGCGTCAAAGCCGATCGGGAACAGCACATTATATCCCTCCATCCGCTTTTTGCGCGTGATAACATCCATCGCCGTGAACGGGCGCGGATGCCCAACGTGCAGTCCCTGCCCGGATGGATAGGGAAATTCGATCAGGCCATAAAACTTGGGCTTGTCCGTTTCCCCTGTTTCGGCGGCATAAGGTTTGGTTTCCTCCCATTTGGCCTGCCACTTTTTTTCGATTGCAGCAAAATCATACTTCATCTGCGTTTTCTGTGCCTCTTTCCTCTTCAAAAAAAATTGTTAAAAAATCGTTTGAGCCGCATCTGCATTTCACGCGCCGCCCAGCAGGGTGGAAATATCCACCTCCTGCGCATCCGCCCAAAGCCGCTCCAGATTATAAAACTGCCGCGCTTCCTCCATGAACAGGTGGACTACAACGCAGCCAAAGTCCAGCAGCACCCAGCTTCCGGAACGATAGCCCTCGCGGTGCAGCTTTTCCTCCCCCTTTGCCTCCAGCGCGGCCTCCACCGCGTCTGCAAGCGTCTTGATTTGCGTACTGGATGCGGCGGTGCAAATGACAAAATAATCCGCCAGTACCGTCACATCCGTGGTTTTGAGCAGCTTAATATCGTGCGCATTTTTTGCATCCAGCGCCTGAACCGCCGTTTCTGCAAGTTCTTTCGGTGTCAGCATAAATGATCTCCTTTTACATATTCAGGGATGGTCGTCCCGTGTTCTTTCAAATAGCATATCGCGTCCTGCGTGTCGCTGTGTACCGTGTCGCCGCGTGAGAGGACGTCCTCCACGCTCATCTCCAGGCCGAGCAGCAGCGCCGCGTCCAGGTCCTCATAAGCTAGCCGCCGCAGCGTTTCCACACCCTCAAAATTGCGTGTCGGCTCGATATAGTCCGCCATGTAGAGGATTTTTTCCAACAGCTTCATGTTTGCGCGGCCGGTCGTGTGCCAGCGGATGGCCTCCGCCACCTCCGGGTGTACGCCGAACTCGTGCAGAGCGATGGCGGCGCCGGTCTTGGCGTGCAGCAGCTTGGCGTTGACGCGCTCCGTCGCATCTGGTATAATACCATATTTTTCGCATAACATCAACTGCTCCGAAAGCGTTTCTTTTTTTGTGCAGTCGTGCAAAATCGCGGCGGTGGCCGCCCAGTCCGTGTTGCCGCTTTCCATCCAGCGCTTTGCAAGGCTCACCGCCTCCTTTTCGCAGCCCTTTACGTGCGGGATACGCTTGCGGTTGAGCATTGCATACGCCTTCCGCCGCAGCCACGGATAGTTGATGCGGACGGCGTAAAGGTGGTTCCTGATAATGTCGCCATAGACCGCGTCCGTCAGGTAAGCCACGCCGCGCCGACGCGGAAGCATGGCGCGGATCTCCGTGGAGCTGGCCTCCGTCGGCGTCACGTCAAGCAATCGGACCCGCGCGCCATAGCGCGACTGCAATTCCTCCGCCTTTTCCCGCAACGCGGGAAGCTCCCCTTCCGCCCGCGGCAGCGCGCAAATCGCAGCGTGATGCAGAATATGATCCGGTTCGTGCCACTGATCCAGCGTCAGGAACATATCCGTCCCGACCAAAAGCAGCAGCTCCGCGCCGGGATACTGCGCCTCCAGCGCACGGATGGTATCCGATGTAAAGCTCTTTCCACCGCGCTGAACCTCCATGTCGCTGACCGTGACCTCCGGCATTTCGGCAAAGTTCAGGCGGCAAAGCGCCAGCCGCGTTTCCGGGTCTGGCGTCCCGTCCGGCTGCCGCTTGTGCGGCGGAAGGCAGGCAGGAATGGCCAGAAAAAGATCCGGTTCCAGCGCGTCAATCGCAGCGCGCGCCGCGCTCAAATGACCTTTATGCGGCGGGTTGAAGCTGCCGCCGAAAATAACGATCCTCATATCGTTTTCCCACCTTCTTTCTCACATAAAGACAGTTCGCAAATATAACAAACCGCTCCGATACGCAGTATTACGCTTTTTTCTTTTTGGCAGACGGAAGTGTGATTTTCGGGTTGCGCTCGTTCCGCTTATAGATTACAAATTTGCTGCCGATGCACTGCACCGGTTCCGCACGGCAGGCGGCGCAGAGTGCGTCGCAGACCTCGCGCGGCGACAAAAGCGCGCTCTCCAAAACCTTGCCCTTGATGAGTTCTCTGGCCTTCAGCGCATCTGCGGCCTGCGCAACCACAGTTTCCGTCACGCCGCCCTTGCCGACAATGAGGATCGTATCCGCCGTCGCGGCCATTGCACGCAGCGCCGCGCGCTGTTTGCTGTTTAGCATCCTGTTTCTCCTTTTCTGCGCGCCAGCGCCATGACAAATTCCGCGATTGCGCGGCTGCGGTGGGAAACGGCGTTCTTTTCCGCCGCCGTCAGCTCTCCCATCGTTCGCCCGGGATAGTCGTCCGAGAGGAACAGCGGGTCATAGCCAAACCCGTGCTCGCCGCGCGGAGAAAGCGCAATGCTGCCGGTACACTCTCCCCTTGTCCGCAGCACCGTCCCGTCCGGGAACGTGCAGCAGATGCAGGAAACGAACTTTGCGCGCCTGTCCGTTTCGCCCTCCAGCTTTTGCAGCAGATATGCGTTGCGGGCTTCGTCGCTGTCCTCGTGGCTGCCGGTGAACCGCGCGGAGTGAACACCCGGCGCGCCGGAGAGCGCCCGAACCATCAGCCCGGAATCGTCCGCAACAGCGGCTTCCCCAGTCGCGGCGGTGATCGCGGCGGCTTTCAGGTAGGCGTTTTCCTCAAAGGTCTCCCCCGTTTCCTCCACCGAAAAATCACACCCTGCGTCGCGCTGGGAAAGCAGTTCCACATCCGCATTGCCGAGCAGCTCCCGCATCTCCTTCAGCTTGCCCGGATTATTGGACGCCAGTATCAGTTTCATTTCAAAAGTTCCTCCGCAAAGACCGTCGGGTCAAACGGCAGGAGATCATCCTGCTGCTCGCCAACGCCGACATATTTCACCGGGATACCCAACTCCTTCGTAATCGCAAAGACGATGCCGCCTTTCGCCGTGCCGTCCAGCTTGGTCAGCACCACGCCGCTGAGCTCCGCCGTTTCCTGAAAGCTCCGCGCTTGCAGCAGACCGTTCTGTCCCGTGGTCGCGTCGATCACCAGCAGCGTTTCCACATCCGCATCCGGCAGCTCGCGCGTGATGATGCGGCGAATCTTTCCCAGCTCGTTCATCAGGTTCTGCTTGTTGTGCAGCCGTCCGGCGGTGTCGATGATGATTAAATCCGCGCCGCGCGCTTTCGCTGCGGCAATCGCATCAAACACCACGGAGGCGGGGTCGCTGCCCTCCTCATGGCGCACGATATCCGCACCCGCGCGCTGCGCCCAGATGGTCAGCTGCTCCGCCGCCGCCGCGCGGAAGGTATCCGCCGCGCACAGCAGTACCTTTTTCCCATCTGCGGTGAACTGTGCGGCCAGCTTGCCGATGGTGGTCGTTTTGCCAACGCCGTTCACGCCGGTCATCAGAATGACGGAGGGCTTTGTGCGCAGCACAAGCTCACGCTGTCCAACAGAGAGCCGTTCGGCCAGTATCTCCGCCAGCGCGTTCTTGACCTCCTCGCCGCCGCGCAGCCCGCGTTCCTTTGTCAGTTCGCGCAGCCGCTCCACCGTTTCCGTTGCCGTATCCACGCCTGCGTCGGCCAAAATCAGCAGCTCCTCCAGCTCGTCAAAAAACTCCTCGTTCTCCCCTGTAAACGTGGAAAACAAATTGTTCATTGAAATGCTCATGTTCTGCTTTGTGCGCGCAAGCCCGCTTTTTATTTTCTCAAAAAATCCCATTGTCTGCTTCTCCACTGTGTATCATATTGAGGCATCCCCACATCAATACGCCTGCGGCGGCTGACGGCTGCTTTTTGCCCGAACCGCGTCGCAGATGCTCGAAATACACATAAGTATTCCCGTGCGTTTTGCGTCCTTTTCCGGCGCAGGTCCCCTCGTCAGTCCCTCTGGCCGGTTGATATGGTGAGGCCTTGAAAAAAGGAACGATGTAGTACCGGAACCATAATACTACATTCGTTCCTCTTATGTCAATATTTTAATGTTTCTCCTCCGGGCAGATGCATTTGCTTAAGGCAGCACCATATCATGCTCGCTGCGGCGGTTTCGCGCATGGTTTTACTGAAACTTTTCAACGCGACCCGTTCCCGCAGGCTCATGCGGCGCCGTCTTATTTTTTTGTCTGTTCTTTACACTATACCGACTGCATTGAAAAAAGTTCTTCTATGTATGTTCAGGAAATCATCAAAAGATGGCCTTTGCCCGGCGGCAGAGGCCATCTTCAAAAAATCCCTTTTTCGCTGGCTGTTTTTCAAATACCCGTTCTAAAAAAAGGAACAATATCCTTACAGATGCAGAGGCTGCGTTTGCTGCCCTGCATTTGCACGGCACGGAACCGGCCTGTCACTTTCGCGCGATCACGCGCTTTGCGGCTGCGGCGATGTCCTGCGCAGTCATACCAAATTGGGTTTGCAGCTCACCCAGCTTGCCGACTGCGCCGAAGCAGTCCGGAAAACCGATAAACTCCAGCGGTGTCGGGCGGCGCTGTGCCAGCGTTTCCGCAACCGCGCCGCAAAGCCCGCCTATCACGTTCTGGTTATCGCAGACTACCGCGCAGCCGGTCTTTTCGACCGACGCGACAACGGCGTCCGCGTCCAACGGCTTGACGGTGTGAATCCCCAGCACCTCCGCTGAAACGCCCGCCGCCGCGAGCGCATCCGCCGCGCCCATCGCCTGTTCGATTTCCAGGCCGGATGCAATCAGCGTCACATCCGTGCCGACGCGCAGCAGGTCCGCTGTCAGCAGGTCAAATGCATTCTGCGCGGGATAGACCGGCGGCGTGAGCTTGCGCGCCTGCCGCACATAAACCGGGCTAGGATAGTCCATAATCGCGGGCAGCGCCTTTGCATACTGCGCGCAGTCCGACGGTTCGTAAATCAGGAACCCCGGCATCGCGCGCATGATCGCGGTATCCTCCACGCTCATATGCGTGCCGCCGTTCATCGTCGCAGATACGCCGGGGTCTGTGCCGACCACGACGACCTTCAGCCCCGCATAGCTGACCGAGATGGCAAGCTGGTCGCAGGCGCGGCGTACCGCGAACGGCGTGAAGCTGAAAATCACAGGCTTATAGCCATAAGACGCCAGACCCGCTGCGACAGAAGCCATATTTGCTTCCACAATGCCGACGTTCAATACACGTTCCGGAAAATCCTTCGCCAGTGAAAGCGTCCCGCAGGCCGTACCGAGATCGGCGTTGATCACCACGACCTTATCGTCCTCCGCCATGCGCTGCCGCAAAAAATCCGCGACGACCTGCCGCATCACAATTTCACTCATTTCGTCAGACCTCCCTTCAGTTCCTCCAACGCCGCCGCGTGCTGCTCCGGCGTAAAGGACATACTGTGATTGCCGATCGGCGTTTGCTCCGCGCGGGAGTAACCGCGACCCTTCCGGGTGCGCAAAAGAATCATGGAAGGGCTGCCGCGATGCGATTTTGCCGCCTCCAGCGCCGCATCTATGGCGCGAATATCATGTCCGTCTATCTCCTGCACGAACCAGCCAAACGCGCGCCACTTGTCCCCCAGCGGCGCCAAAGCGCTGAGCTGATCCACATAGCCATCGATCTGCTCGCCGTTATAGTCCGTAAATACGATCAGGCGCTCCAGCTTTTCGCGTGCGGCGAACATCGCGGCCTCCCAAATCTGGCCTTCCTCGCTCTCGCCGTCCCCGATCATCGCATATGTGTAAGCGCCGTCACCTGCAAGCCGCGAACCGATGGCGATGCCAACGGCACAGCTCAGCCCCTGTCCCAAAGACCCGGCAGTCATGTCCACGCCGGGGGTACGGAGCCGATCCACATGGCTGGGCAGACGGGTGCCAAGCCGGTTCATCGTGTGCAACCATTCGCGGTCAAAGTAGCCGCGGTCGGCCAGTATCGAATAAAGCACCGGCCCACAGTGGCCCTTGGACAGCACAAAGCGGTCACGCCCCGGCTTGTCCGGTTGGCTGGGGTCGGCGCGCAAATGACGATAATACAGCGTCACCAGCGCTTCCACCGCCGAAAGGCTGCCGCCAACGTGTCCGCTCCCCACCGTGCCGATGGTGTCCACGATGAGATAGCGTATCTCCCGGCATTTTGCTTCCAGCTCTGAAACGATCTCCGAATCCATCATCTTTCGTTTGCCTCCTTCTGCGGCGCAGCAGTGCCCCGCGTGAAATATGGTGTTTTCTTTTTCGTACAATTTTTTTGCGAAACAAATTATATGCGTTTCCCTGTCGCTTGTCAAGCGATTTCCGCACAGAGCGGCGCGCAAAAAACAGGCGAGCGCGGTTTTGTCACGCTCGCCTGCCGTCTTTATAATCCCCGTTTTTCGTGCGTTGATACGGATCCCATGAAAAAACGCCTTGCCAATAAAATCCGCATCAGAACCGGTGCCGTTTCGTGAAAGCCGTATCAGCTCAGGACACGGACACGCAGCACTTCCTCCATAGCAGCGATGGTGTCTGTGATGTCCGGACCAAGCGGCGCGCCGGCGTCAATGATAGTATAGGCCACGTTGCCGCGGGATTTGTTGATCATGTGCTCCACGTTGATATTCTGCGCAGCAATCAGGTCGAGGAAGCGGTTGAGCATCTTCGGAACATTGCGGTGGATGACGCACAGGCGGCAAACGCCCGCGCGCGCCAGACTGACGTTCGGCAGATTGACGGAATTTTTCAGATTTCCGTTCTCCAGATAGTCGTTCAGCTCCTCTGCGGCCATCACCGCGCACTTGTCCTCGCTCTCCGGCGTGGATGCGCCCAGATGCGGAGTTGCAACAACACCCGACACGCCGACGAGTTTATTATTCGGGAAATCCGTGATATAACGCGCCACCTTGCCGCAGCTCAGGGCGGAGAGCATTGCGTTGTCGTCAATCAGCTCGCCACGCGCCAGATTGATGATGCGAACGCCGGGCTTCATTTTGGAGATCGCAGCAGCGTTGATCATACCGCGCGTTTCATCGTTGCAGTGTACCTGCACCATCAGATAATCGCTCTCGCGGAAAATGGTGTCAAGGTCGGCGGCGTGCTTCACCTCGCTGCGCAGCCGCCATGCGGCGTCCACCGAGAGATAGGGGTCGTAGCCCCAAACAGTCATGCCAAGCGAAAGCGCGGCGTTTGCCACGAGGGAGCCGATCGCGCCAAGACCAATGATACCAAGCGATTTGCCGCAGATCTCCGGTCCGACGAACGCCGCCTTGCCTTTTTCCACCTCTGCGGCCACGTTGTCATGACCGGCGATGGAACGCACCCATTCAATGCCGCCCGCAATGTCGCGCGAGGCCAGCATCAGAGCGCAGATCGCCAGCTCCTTCACCGCTTCCGCGTTCGCACCTGCGGTATTGAATACCGCGATGCCCGCCTCCGTGCAGCGATCCACCGGCACGTTATCTGTGCCGACGCCCGCGCGGGCGATCGCCAGCAGGCGGTCGCCAAACTCCATATCATGCAGCTTGGCGGAGCGGATGAGCAGTCCCTCCGGATTCTCCGCATCCACATTCACCACATGACCGTTTTTGGCCAGCACGTCCAGCCCCTGCTGGGCGATTTTGTTCATTGTTTTAATCTCAGCCATTTTTCGCCTCATATTCTTTCATAAAGTCAACCAGCGCCTGCACCGCTTTCATCGGCTGCGCGTTATAAACGGAAGCGCGCATTCCGCCCACGAGCCGGTGACCCTTCACGTTCAGGAACCCTGCGGCTGTGGCAGCCTTGCAGAATTCGGTATCCTTCTCCTTGTCGCCGGTGGTAAAGGTAACGTTCATATAGCTGCGCGCGTCCTTCTCCGCGCAGCCGTGGAACAGCCTGCTGTTATCCAGATAGTCATAGAGCAGACCGCTGCGCTCCTTGCGAAGCTCGCTCATTGCGGCGATGCCGCCCTGCTTCTCCAGCCATTTCAGCACCAGACCCAACATATAGATCGTATAGCAGGGCGGCGTGTTGTACATGGAGTCCTTGTCGATCATCGTCTTGTAGCTCATGATCAGCGGCGTAAAGGGCAGCTCATGTCCGGCCAGCTCCTTGCGGATGATCACAACAGTCACGCCGGCCGGAGCCATATTCTTCTGCGCGCCGGCATAGATGATGCCGTAGCGGCTGATGTCCACCGGCTGGGTCAGGATGTCCGAAGACATATCCGCCACCAGCGGCACATCGCCAACGTCCGGTACATAGTGCCACTCCGTACCGAACACGGTGTTGTTGGCGCAATAATGGAAGTAGCGCGCATCGGGGGTCAGCTTCAGCTCCTCCTGTTTGGGGATGCGGGTATGGTTGCAGTCTGAGGTATCCGCCGCAACATTGACAGTGCCGAACTTCCGCGCCTCCTTGCAGGCGATGCCGGAGAAGTTGCCGGTGATGACATAATCTGCGGTTCCGTTCTCCCCCATCAGGTTGAGCGGGACCATGGAAAACTGGGCGGAAGCGCCGCCTTGGAGGAACAGGACCTCATGCGTATCCGGAACGGCGAGCGCCTTTTTCAAATTCGCCTTTGTTTCGTCAAAAATGCTCTGGTAAATCGCGGAGCGATGGCTCATCTCCATCACGGACATTCCGCTGCCGTTGAAGTCCAGCATTTCCGCCGCAGCGGTTTTCAGCGCCTCTTCCGGCAGGACGGCGGGGCCCGCCGCAAAATTGTAGGTCGTCTCTCTTGACATGGTTTCCATACCTCCTGAAGTATTTATAAAATGGTGGGTGCGCGTTCCTTTTTTTCGACTATCCATATTCTATTCAGATAATAAATTATACTCCATCCACGGACGGAATTCAAATATAATTTCGATGTTTTTTTCCGCCCCGTACCCGTTTTACTTTGTCACTTTCGCCGGATTTCCATCAAAAGCGCCTGATATTCGGCACATGGAGCGGCGCTACGGCCTCCGTCTGCGCTGCGTCCTTTCTCCGGCGCGTGGTCATTCCGGTCCCTCGCGTTTTTCCGTGCCGCAGCGCAGACCGGCGACCGAGCGCCATGAAACCCGCGATTTTTACAAATTCTTCATTTTGTCTTGCGTTCTAAGATACAAAAATGATATAATCATGGCGTATATTAGGAAACAGAAATTGGACTGAATACCAAAAATCCCAAAGAATGAGTTGTGAGGTGCGATATGAAACCTTGTGCAAAACGTTTTCTTGCCCTGCTCCTGGCTGTTTTGACCGTTTTCAGTCTGGGAGTCACGGCATTTGCCGACATCGCTCCGGCCATCGACGTATCGGAAACATCCGTGAGCCTGTATGCCGGAAAATCCGCGGAAGTGGAATACTATGTTTCCGGCTCCGATGAGGTCGTCAGCGCGGCTTCCGTCAGCGCCAGCTCCAGCAACGACGACATCAGCGCAAAAATCGACGCTTCGTCCGGCACTGTGACCATCTCTGCCAGCTCCGGCATAGCTGCCCGCACCACAGGCGTTGTAACGCTGCGCATGACGGTGGACGGCTCTGAATACAGCTGCGACATCAGCGTCACCGTGCAGCCGGACGAGGTCAGCTCCGTGGAGATCATGCAGGACGGCAGCGCCGTCAGCATCGTCAACGTCCCGCTGGACGGCTCTGTGAAGCTCGCCGCCGCCGTCACCATGAAAAGCGGCGACACATACAGCAGCGCAAACTGGTCCAGCAGCGATACCTCTGTGGCCTCGCTCTCCGGCAGCGGCAGCTCCGTCACTGTCAGGGGCAACAGCATTGGCAGCGCGACCATTATCGCGTCGTATGACGGAGTGGAAAGCTCCGTCACCGTCAATGTTGTGGAGCAGTATGTAGAAAGCGTTTCCATCAGCACGTCCTCTCTCTCCCTCTATCTGGATGAAACGACTGCGCTCTCCGTGACGGTTTCCCCGTCGGATGCGGAATACTCCGTTGGCTGGACCTCCAGCAACACCGCTGTTGTCGCCGTCAGCGGCAGCGGCGTCTCCGCCACGCTGACCGCCGTGGCCGCTGGCAACGCGACCGTCACCGCAACGGTTACGGACAGCGTCAGCACCAGAACCGCCACCTGCGCCGTCACGGTTTCCAGCTCCGCCGCAGGCGACATCACCATCGGCCTGAGCGATACGGACGCTTATCTTTTCTCCTCCACAGGCAACACCGACGGAACCGCCGCATACAAAATCATCTATAATGAAGTCTACAACAAATCCGGCGGCAAACTCAGCTATATCAAGCTCGGCTCCGTATCGTCCGGCAGTAGCGTTGGCACGCTGTATGGCAACTCCAGCAAGAAGTCCCTCAGCACAAGCACAAAATACTATTACAGCACCAGTCAGACCTATTCCATGAGCAAGCTCTATTTTGTCCCCAAAAAAAGCGGAACCTACGAAATCGCTTACACCGCATATGATTCCTCCAATAACGCCCTGATGAGCGGCTCATTGCTGATCGTGGTGGACGATGACGGCGCATCCGCCGGCAACATCACCGTAAATCTGACCGATACGGACGCCTACCTCTTTTCCTCCACGGACAACGACGACGATACCGCCGCATACAAGACTATTTACAGCGGGGTCAACGAGGAGTCCGGCGGAACGCTCAGCTATGTCAAATTCGGGTCTGTCGCCTCCGGCAGCGCCGTCGGCACGCTCTATGGCAGCTCCAGCAAAAAGTCCCTCAGCACAAGCACGAAATATTATTACAGCACCAGCCAGACCTATTCGCTGAGCAAGCTCTACTTTGTCCCCAAAAAGACCGGTACTTACAAAATCGAATATACCGCGTATGATTCCTCCGATGAGGAGCTGCTGGAAGGCTATCTGGTCATCGTCGTGGGTGACGGCGAGAGCGCCTCCGGCAACATCACCGTCAACCTGACCGATACGGACGCTTACCTCTTTTCCTCCACGGACAACGATGACGACACCGCCGCATACAAGACCATCTATAACGAGGTCTACGACGAATCCGACAGCAAGCTCAGTTATATCAAGCTCGGCTCCGTCTATTCCGGCAGCGCCGTCGGCACGCTCTATGGCAGCTCCAGCAAAAAGTCCCTCAGCACAAGCACAAAGTATTATTACAGCACAAGCCAGACCTACTCCATCAGCAAGCTTTACTTTGTACCCAAGAAAAGCGGAACCTACAAAATCGAATACACCGCCTATGATTCCTCCGACGATGAGATCATGGAAGGCTATCTGGTCATCGTCGTGGGCGACGACGATGGTTCCGCTTCGGGCAACATCACCATAAATCTGACCAATACGGACGCTTATCTCTTTTCCTCCACGGACAACGATGACGACACCGCCGCATACAAGACCATCTATAACGAGGTCTACGACGAATCCGACAGCAAGCTCAGTTATATCAAGCTCGGCTCCGTCTATTCCGGCAGCGCCGTCGGCACGCTCTATGGCAGCTCCAGCAAAAAGTCCCTCAGCACAAGCACAAAGTATTATTACAGCACAAGCCAGACCTACTCCATCAGCAAGCTTTACTTTGTACCCAAGAAAAGCGGAACCTACAAAATCGAATACACCGCCTACGATTCCTCCGACGATGAGATCATGGAAGGCTATCTGGTCATCGTCGTGGGCGCCGACGATTCCAGCGTGAATGTGACCGTGACTGTGACGCTGGACGATGGCACGCCGTATGTATTTGGCGATTCCACCGATGCGGACGATGCTTCCGCTGCATCGGTCATCCGGGAGACCATCTACGACGGAACGGACGAAAACTACAGCTACATTATGTTCGATGATGTAAAATCCGGCGGCTCCGTCGGCGTACTGTATTCCGACAGCGACGAGCTCACGCTGAGCACCGCGCGGAAATATTACAGAAGCGGCAGCAGCTACCTGGTGAGCGACCTTTACTTTGTCCCCGCACAATCCGGCACCTATACCCGTGCGTTCACAGCCTATGACTCCGATGACGATGAGCTGGCCAGCGGTACGTTGCGCATCATTGTGCCGAACACCGGCAGCTTCTCCGATGTAGAATATGACAGCTATTATTATGACGCTGTTGAGTGGGCATTGGACGAGGAAATTACCACCGGAACCAGCGACATCCTGTTCTCCCCCGATGCCTCCTGCACCCGTGCGCAGGCCGTGACCTTCCTCTGGCGCGCTGCCGGTTCCCCGAAGCCGACCTCCACGGAAAACCCCTTCACCGATGTGGACGAGGACGACTATTACTATGAGGCTGTGCTGTGGGCCGTGGAAAAGGAGATCGCCTTTGGCACAGGCAGCACCAATTTCAGCCCTGATATTTATGTGACCCGTGCGCATACCGTGACCTTCCTCTATCGTTATATGGGCAGCGAAACCACAACGGTCAATCCCTTTGACGATGTGCGCGCGACGGACTATTACTATGACGCCGTACTCTGGGCGGTTGAAAACGGCGTTACAACCGGAACAGACAGCACGACATTCTCCCCCAACAGCACCTGTGTCCGCGCGCAAATCATCACCTTCCTCTATCGCGCGATTGAGGAAAGCTAACTGCATCATAACAGCTCAAGCCCCCGATGTGCTTTTCGGGGGCTTGACAAATCTTTACGCAGGATTTATTCTATAATTTGATTATTTTTTATCAGGAGGTTGATTTTCTATGGAAACCAGAATCGCAGCGATTTCCATCCTCGTATCTGACGCAAGCGCGGTGGAACAGCTCAACGCCATCCTGCATACTTACAGCGATTGCATCATTGGCCGTATGGGTATCCCCTACCGCAAACGCAATGTGAATATCATCTGTCTTGCGGTGGATGCGCCCGTGGAAACGATCAACGGCCTGACCGGAAAAATCGGTCGGCTGGACGGTGTGACCGCCCGCGCAACCTATTCCGCGCAGGATTGATCGGACATACGTAGGGAAAGGAGTCATCTGAAAATGAAAAACGAAGCCTTAGAAACGCTGAAAGGCCGCCGTTCCATCCGCAGCTTCAAAGCGGAGCAAATAACAGATGCGGAACTGAACGCCGTATTGGAGGCCGGAACTTATGCGCCGACTGCCGCCGGAACACAGGGCGCTGTCATTGTGGCCGTGCAGGACCCGGCCGACGTGGCGCAGCTTGACGCCATGAACGCAGCCGTGCTTGGCAAAGAAGGCCTGCACCCCTATTACGGCGCGCCCACGATTTTGCTCGTATTTGCAACGGAAAAGGCAATGGTACCGGAAACAGACTGCGCCCTCGTTGGAGGGAATCTGTTAAACGCGGCGTATGCCGCCGGACTCGGTTCCTGCTGGATACATCGCTCTAAGGAGATGTTTGCATCCGCAGCGGGTAAGACGCTGCTCAAAAAATGGGGATTGCCGGACAATTTGACCGCCTTTTGCTCCATCGCGCTGGGTTATGCGGACTGTCCGCAGCCCAAAGCGCCCGCCCGCAGAGAGGGCTATATTGTCCGCGTGTGACCAATTTTGGGAACGCACAGGACCGCATCAAACAGATGCAAAAAAGATGCGTGGCTTTCCGGAAAAGAGCCGCGCATCTTTTTGTTGTCTCAAACGTTCCTTTTCAGCGGACGCTCGAAAAGTCTCCCGCGCAGCACGCCATCCGCAGGCAATGTAAGACGGCGGAGCTTGCCACGGCTTAACTTTTTGCCGATAAACACCGCACAGAGCTGCGCTCCGTCCGTCCCGTCGCAGTCCGCACCCGTGACATTCCACGCGCCGTCAACCACATCGAATTTCAAATATACCGCGTTCCCACAGTCCGCAACGCCTTTTGCGCGCAAAATATGTCCGTAAGTCCCGTTTACAATGTCATCAAGCAAAAGGAACAGATGCGCCGGAGAAGGCAGGCGGAACCCGTGCAGGGTGATCTGCTCCATACTTTCCGTTGCGGGAAACGCCGCGCCACGCCTTGCTGGTCGGCTCCCCATGTCCGTACAGGCACTCTCCAGCAGATGCTCCCACCACGACGCCGGAAGCTGCGAATATGGCTCCGTGACAAGCTCCGCAGCGGGGTTCAGTTCAGAGAGCAGCGCCCGCAGATGTTCCGTCTCTGCGGGCAGAAGGGACTCGGTTTTTGTGCAGAGGATGGTCTGCGCCGCGCGAACCTGATCCTCCCAAAGCTCCGGCGCGCTTTTTCGCTGGGAGACAAAACTCCTGCCGTCAACAAGGGTGACCGGCTGCAAAAGGCCGATGCGGTCATAGCACACCCTTCCGATATTTTCCAAAAGCGCGCTCAGACGGGCGACGCCGCTCGGTTCAACGACCAGATATTCCGGGTCAAGTGCGTTGGAAATCGTCAGAACAGCATTTGCGAAATCCGTTTTTCCGGTGCAGCAGATACAGTTTTCGGTGGATTCCCATATGCTCAGCTCGTCCTGCTTCAGCGTTTCCGCATCCACATTGGTTTCTCCAAATTCATTCTCATAGATGACAAAATCGCGCGCCGTGTTTTTTGCCAGCGTTTGGATAAATGTAGTCTTGCCGGCGCCCAGAAAGCCGGATATGATCAATATCTTCACAGTGTCGTCCTCTGCTCTGTTTTGTGATTCAAACAAACGCCATGCAGCGACAGGCTGCATGGCGTTTCGCATTTCGGGATTCTGTTGCGATCAATCCACAATTACAACGGGCTTGATCAGCTCGGCCGGTTTTGCGCGCATCAGCTGCAGCGCCTCCTCGATATGCTCCCAGCCCCGGAAAACGTGCGTGCTCAGGGGCGAAACATCCAAACGTCCGCAGGATACCAAAGATCCCAGCTTTTCCATACGCAGACGTCCGCCGGGCATCAGACCGCCGCTGATGGTCTTGTGTCCCATTCCGGCGCCCCATTCCACGCGGGGGATCGTCACAAACTCGCCGGAGCCGAGATAGTTCACGTTGCCGATCCGTCCGCCGGGCTTCAGCGCCTTGACTGCTTCCTCAAATGTGGACACGGTTCCGCCTGCCATGCAGACCCTGTCCACGCCCTTTCCGCCGGTCATTTCCATGACCTGCTCGGAAATGCTGCCGTTTTTATAGCTGATGAACTCCGTCGCGCCGTATTTTTTGGCTGCCTCCACGCAGACAGGACGTGTGCCGACTGCGATGATGCGGGATGCGCCGCGCAGGTTCGCACCGGCCACAGCCATCAGGCCAACCGGTCCGATGCCGATCACCAGCACGCTGTCGCCAAACTGCACATCCGCCTGTTCCGCCGCATGGAACCCGGTTGGAACCATGTCGGAGAGCATACAGGCATCCTCCAGACTCATACCATCCGGCAGCAGCGCAAGGTTGCCGTCCGCATCGTTCACATGGAAAAATTCGCCAAAAACGCCGTCCTTGAAGTTGGAGAATTTCCATCCGGCCAGCATTCCGCCGGAATGCATGGAAAATCCGGCCTGCGCCTCCAGAGAGTTCCAATCCGGGGTGATCGCAGGTACCAGCACCCTGTCGCCGGGCTTGAAATCTTTGACCTCTGAACCGACCTCCACGACTTCGGCGCAGCACTCGTGTCCGAGAATCATGTTGTGGCGGTCGCCAATCGCGCCCTCATAAACGGTGTGAATATCGGAAGTGCAGATCGCAACTGCCAACGGACGGCAAATCGCGTCGATGGGTCCACACGCCGGACGCTCCTTTTCGATCCATCCGGTTTCACCGATTTTCAGCATTGCATAGCCTTTCATAGTTGTTCCTCCTGTAAAAAATTTTTGTCGCCGCTTCCCACGGCGGAATCTGGGTTTTGAGTATCCGATTTTACTGCATTTGCAGGGGGAAGTTGCATCAATAGTATACCAAAACGATTTTCAAAATGCAAGAATTGTTTATTTTTTGGCAACACAGTGAAGCTGTTTTGTCGGACTTTAGCAAAAGCGCAGCTTTTATGCAGCTTTTTATCAGCGCTTTTCCATCTCCTGCAGCGTCTGGTAGTTCCGCACTGCGGCAACGGGCATTCTCCGCGCCGCAGTTGTCTCCGGCAGCTTTCTGGCTTTCAAAATCAACTGCACGGCGTCAGCATTCGTTTTGGTCTGCTTCATAAGCGAAATCATCTGCTCGGTCGCTTCGTCCGCTCTGGAGCCGTTTATGCTTCTGTGGATCATTTGTACCGCCTTCTGCTCCTCCGCATCCAGCAGCAAATCGTCTCTGCGCGTGCCGGACCTGGAAATATCAATCGCCGGAAAAACTCTGCGCTCCGCCAACCGACGGTCTAAGACCACTTCCATATTGCCGGTGCCTTTGAACTCCTCATATACCACGTCGTCCATCCGGCTGCCGGTTTCGACCAAAGCAGTCGCAATAATCGTCAGGCTGCCGCCGTCTCGGATATTCCGCGCCGCACCGAGAAATTTCTTTGGAAACGGCAGCGCCGCCGGGTCCAATCCGCCGGAGAGCGTGCGTCCGCTGGGGTCTACTTTGAGATTATTGGCCCGCACCAGTCTGGTGATGCTGTCAAGCAGGATCAGCACGTCTTTTCCGTTGGAAACGAGTTTCTTTGCCTGGTTGAGAACGGTTTCCGCCACCGCGATATGGTGTTCGGGCAACTCGTCAAAGGTTGAATAAAACACCTCTGTGTTGGCAGACGTAACGCTCTCCTTAAAATCCGTGACCTCCTCCGGGCGTTCGTCGATCAGCAGAACCATGATGCATTCTTCCGGGTGATTCTTTATGACCGCCGCCGCGATTTCCTTCAGGAGCGTTGTTTTTCCGGCCTTTGGCGGCGCGACGATCAACCCACGCTGCCCCTTCCCCACCGGACATACCAAATCCATAATGCGCATGGCTGCGGGACCGTTTGCCGTTTCCAGACGAAGGCGGCTGTTTGGAAAAATTGGCGTCAGGCTTTCAAAAGATACCGTATTTTTTGGCGCCGGGAGCGTTGGAACAGCGCTTGCGGCAACGATTTTCTGACCAACCGGAGCGGGCTCATCGGGCGTTTTGTCCGGTTGTTTGCTCTTTGCCTCTATTATGGCGGTCAGGGTCGGATTTTTCTCCGTCCCACGGGGCTTGCGGATGTATCCTTTGACGTAATCGCCGGTTTTTAAGTTGAAATCCTGTACAAAGCTCTTGGGAATATAGGCGCTGCGCTTATCCTGCGAATTTTCGCTTACACAGTCGATAAATCCAAAGCCATCTATAGAAACAAAAATGGAACCGGCAACGGTTTGCACGTTATCTTCGTGCAGTTCCGCTTTTGGTTTGGGCGCAGGCGGCAGACTCTGCTTTGGCTCCGGCATTCTACGGACAGGCTTCGGCGTTTTTGCAGGCTCCTGTGTCGTATCCTGTACGGGTTTCCTGCTTTTGCCCGGTTCCGCTTTGGCCTTTGGCTGCGGTTTCGGCGGGTCGCTCTGTTTTTTTTCGGCGTCCAGCGCTTGCAGCTTTTCGATCAGTTGCGCCTTGTTCACGCCAAAAACAGGCTTGATGCCGCGCACGCGCGCCATTTCTCTCAGCTCTGCGAGCTTCAGCTTTGTCAAATCATCTGGCATATTCTGTTTTCGCCTCCTGTGCTGTGTCGTATATGAAAAATTGGAAAAAATGGGAAAACGCACCGAATTACAGGCTTCCATTTTTATTTTTTAAATCAGATGAGATAAACCGACGAATTTTCTGTTTGTTGTCAGCGCCCACGATACTAATTCTATGCACGCCCGTGTCATGAAATCAATACGAAACGGTTTGGCTGTATATTCCTGATTTGGGAAAATGTTCACCTATAGAATAATCTCTTGTGCGGTATCTGTCAAGCAAATTTTTTCGTTTTCAGGCGACGCCCTGCGCAGCTTTGTCGATCCGATTTTACAATAACAGAGGGGCAACCCATCTGCCGGAACCGAAGTTCTGGCAGCGGATTGCCGCTCTGTGTTCATTGCGATATTCTTTTGTTGCTGGTATCTCGATAAGCTGGAATTTGTCGTCCCATCATATACTTAGCAGATATAAATATGAATTCCTGTCAGGATATTCATAATGGAATGGCAGTTCCTCTTTGATAATCTTCTTAAATCCTGCTTTTTCATAAAATTCATGGGATTTTGTAGCAACTGATGGGGTATCTAAAACAGCATACCTGTATTTTTTGGCTTTAAGCTCATCAATTAATTGATTATAGAGTGCCAGACCGACTTTTTCCTTCTCCAAGATGCTGCTACAAAAAACTTTTTTAAAACAGCATTCCCATTTCCATAGTTCATATATGCAAATGTTCCGATTACCTTATTATCTTCAATAGCAATTAAAAAATTGCCGCCGTTCTTAAAATAATACTCTTCTACATCCAATAAATCTGGCTGTTCTTCAATTTGTAAATCAATCTTGGCCTCATCATTTTGTATATGAAGAATCAAATCAATCACTTGCTGTTTGTATTCTCCTTGATATTTTATTATCTCCATTAAATCTTCCTCACGACTTCCGATTTGTCAATCTGACACAGCCATTGTACATCATTCAGCCTTCGTTGGATAGATGGCTTTCGAGGTTTTTCAGAATAGAATCCTTTTTGTGGATTTCAAGATTTTACAACGAAGCGTTGCACGAAATATGCCGTCCAGACGCAGGGAGTTATCTCATCAGAGGTTCCTTAAAACTCCCGCTTGGAGCTGCGACCCATGAGCTGGTTGACGGTTTCCCGCGGGTCAGCTCCACGGTTCACCACAGCGTCGGCGGCGGCGATAATCGGAATCTCCACGCCGTGACGCGCGGCCAGATGTACGGCGGCGGGCAGGGCGTTGACCCCCTCCACCACCATGCCGACCTGCGCGATGGCCGACGCGGGCGAATGTCCCTGCCCGATCAGCATTCCGGCACGGTGGTTGCGGCTGTGGACACTGGTAGCGGTAACGATCAAATCTCCCACCCCCGCAAGGCCGCAGAAGGTCTGCTCGCTGCACCCCTCCGCCTTGCCCAGCCGGATCATCTCCGCCAGACCGCGGGTAATCAGCGCGGCGCGGGTATTGTCCCCGTAGCCCAGCCCGTCCGCAATGCCTGCGGAGAGCGCGATAATATTTTTCAGCGCGCCGCAAAGCTCCACGCCGCGCACATCGGTATTCGTGTACACGCGCATACAGTCGCTGGAAAATGTCTGCTGCACCGCCTCCGCTGCGGAAAGCTCCGCACAGGCGGCGACCACCGCGCTTGGCAGGTCGCGCGCGACCTCCTCCGCATGGGTGGGGCCGGAGAACGCCACGACGGGCGCGCCGACCAAAGCCGGGATGTGCGACAGCTCCGCATGGATCACCTCTGTCATGGTGCAAAATGTTTCCGGCTCAATGCCCTTTGCCGCGCCCACGATCAGTGTCTCCGGCGAGAGGAACGCGCGCGCCGCGGCGGCGGTCGTGCGGACATGGACGGACGGCACGGTGAACAGGACAAAGTCCTGTCCCCGACAGGCACGCTCCAGCTCCGATGTGAATATGATTTCCCGCGGGATTCGCATCCCCTCCAGACGAGGATGGATCCGACGCGCGTCCAGTTCCGCCACACTGCGCGCGTTATGCGACCAGACCGTGACCGTGTTGCCGCCCAGCGACAGCATCCGCGCCAGCGCGGTCCCCCATGTTCCCGCGCCCAAAACTCCGATTTTTTTCACGGGCTTCTATCTCCTTTTTCCAATGGCATCGCCGCGCAAATGCGTCTGCGGCGTTTGACGGTTATTCTCCGCCAGAAATGTGTTGCAGCGGTTTGGATAACGCCGTGCGATTTGCGCGCGGCAGGAAAATTTCCGCCGTCCGCGCTTACCGTGTGGCGCAACGGGCCCCGCTATCAGTCAAAGCGCTGCCAGAACGCCCGGCAGAGCGCCTCATAGCGCTTCGGGTCGGTCAAATAGCTCATGCCATGCGCCGCGCCCGGCACGAGCAGCAGCCGCTTTGGCGCAGCGCAGGCTGCATAATTTTCCAGCGTCATCGAGGGCGGGACAAAGCGGTCGGCAAGGCCGTGAATCAAAAGCGTCGGCAGCGTGCATCGGCGCATTGCCTCCACCGTGGAGGCTTCGTCCGCGCGGAAGCGCAGCGTCCGGTAAAAGCGCCGCTCCAACGGATGGCGGCAGAGCGCATAAGGCAGATGCCAGCGCGTTTCCGCAACGTGCTTCCAGATGGCGGCAGGCGAGGTGAAACCGCAGTCCGTGATCACCCCGTGCAGGGTGTCCGGCAGCGCGTCCGTCATTCCGGCGGCAAGCAGCACCGTTGTCGCGCCCATAGACAGTCCCGCCAGATAAATGGGCCTGTCCCCGGCTGCGCCGGAGTCGTCCAGCCAGCGCAGCCAGTCCAGACAGTCATAGCGTTCCACCAGACCGTAGCCCATCGCCGTACCGCCGCTTTCGCCGTGAGCGCGCTGCTCCACATACAGCACGTCGCAGCCGGTCCGGTACCAAAAATCCGAAATCGCGCCAAAATCGCGGTTCCATGTGCTGCGCCAGCCGTGGAACGCGAGCAACACCCGCTTTGGCTCCGGACAGGCGCGCCAGTGACCGACCAGCAGCGTACCGTCGCGCGCAATAATCTCCACGGGAACGGTATCCTTGCAATCGCGCAGCCGCGCAGCCGCAGCGTCCGCCGCCTGCCGCTGTGCAGACGGTTTTTTGAATCGGCGATCAGCGTTTGTTTTTTTCCGCCGCGCGGCAAACAGCGCCGGCTCCTCCCGGTTCACCACCTCTGCCGCAACGATCCCGCCCAGCGTGTGTAGCGTTGCGGCCACGGTGCAGACTGCCGCTGTTGCGGCAAGCTGTTTTTTCCGTGTGTTCATCCCTGCGCCTCGGCCGGGGCGGCGTCCGCTGCCGCAGGCTCCTCCGCAGCCAGTGCGCGCCGCGCGGAGGATAGCATCAGCTTGATGCGGTTGAGCTGGTTCACCTCGCTTGCGCCGGGATCGTAGTCCACGGCGGCGATGTTCGCCTGCGGATAGGCCGCTTTCAGCGCCTTGATGACCCCCTTGCCGACCACATGGTTCGGCAGGCAGGCAAAGGGCTGGATACAGACGATATTCGGGATACCCTCCGTCAGCAGCTCGGCCATCTCGCCGCAAAGGAACCACCCTTCGCCGTACTGATTGCCCAGCGAGAGGAACGGCTTGGCCAGCTCCGCGATCTGCGCCATCGGCATCGGGGCGCCGAACCGGCGGCTTGCCCGCAGCGCTTCCGTCGCCGGACGGCGCGCGGTCTCGATCGCCTTTACGCCCACGCTGGCGATGAGCGAGGACTTCCACGACGCGCCGAGATATTTGTGCTTGTAGTCCTGCCCATAAACACACTCGATTAAAAAGTCCGCCAAATCCGGCACAACGGCCTCCGCGCCCTCGCGTTCCAGCAGCTCCACCAGATGGTTGTTCGCCAGCGGCATATATTTCACAAGGATTTCACCCACCACGCCGACGCGGGGCTTTTTCAGCGTTTCATCAATGGGGAAGGCGTCAAAATCCGCCACGATGCCCCGGCAAATCTCCTGATAGGACATTGCGCCGGACGGGTGCAACACGGAATCAATGCAGATTTTTCGCCATTTGTCATGCAGCGCGTTTGCGCTGCCCGGCTCCAGCTCATAAGGCCGCACCCGGTAAAGGCAGCGCATCAGCAGGTCGCCATAAAACAGCGCGTGCAGGCCTTCCAGCAGCATTTTCGGCTTGATTTGAAAGCCGCTGTTTTTTTCCATGCCGTTCGCATTCAGGGAAATCACCGGAATGTGGGAATAACCGGCCTTTTCCAGCGCGCGGCGGATGAATCCGACATAATTGCTCGCACGGCAGCAGCCGCCGGTCTGCGTCATCAGCAGCGCAAGGTGATCGGTGTCGTAGCGGCCGGACAGCACGGCTTCCATCAGCTGCCCGACGGAGACGATGGACGGGTAACAGGCGTCGTTATTGACGTATTTCAGCCCGGTATCCACCGCGCTGCGGGTATCGTTGTCCAATATCTCGATGTGGTAGCCGTGTTTGCGGAAAACCGGCTCGATCAGGTCAAAGTGGATGGGGCTCATCTGCGGCGCCAGGATCGTGTAGCCCTGCTCAAACATCTCCCTGGTGAACTCCACGCGCGGATAATCCAGCGGCGTCGGTTCCGCCGTCATGCACGCCCCCGCGCGCATATTGATGGCGGCCAGCAGACTGCGCACACGGATGCGCGCCGCGCCAAGATTGTTCACCTCGTCAATTTTCAGCACGGTATAGAGCTTTTTGGCGCTCTCCAGGATCTCGCAGACCTCGTCCGTTGTGACCGCGTCCAGTCCGCAGCCAAAGGAAAAGAGCTGCACCAGCTCCAAATCGTCCCGCGTGCGGACAAATTCTGCGGCGGAATAGAGCCGCGAATGGAACACCCACTGATCCACCACGCGCAGCGGGCGCGTCGGGGTGAAATCCAGCGGCATACTGTCCTCCGTGAACACGGCCAGTCCATAGGACGCAACCAGCTCCGGGATACCGTGGTTGATTTCCGGGTCCACATGGTAGGGACGTCCGGCCAGCACGATGCCGCGCCGCTTGTTTGTCTCCATCCATTGCAACACGCGCCTGCCTTCCGCACGCACGTCGTCCTTCACCTGCCGCTGCTCCACCCATGCCGCGTGCGCGGCCTCGCGCACCTCCCGCGCGGAGATGTTCCATTCCTCCCTGCAAAGCGTCACAAGGCGGTCTGCCGCAGTCTTTTCGTCCGTGAAGGCGATAAACGGGCGCACATAGCGCACCTCGCCGCTGCTGACGGCCTCCACATTGTTTTTCAGGTTTTCCGGATAGGAAACGACGATGGGGCAGTTATAGTGGTTCTGCGCACCCGGCGTTTCCTGGTATTCATAAAACACGCAGGGATGGAAAATCGTCCGAATGCCCTGCTCGATCAGCCATTGGACATGGCCGTGCGCCAGCTTTGCCGGATAACATTCCGACTCTGACGGGATGGAGTCCATTCCCAGCTCGTATATTTTCCGCGTGGAAAACGGGGAGAGTACAACGCGGAATCCGAGCTTGCGGAAAAAGGTTGCCCAGAACGGATAGTTTTCATACATATTCAGCGCGCGCGGGATGCCGATCATACCGCGCGGCGCCTCGTCCTCCGGGAGCGGCTCGTAGTCAAAGATGCGCTTGCGCTTAAATTCAAAGAGGTTCGGTCCCTTTTCCTGCGCCGTGCCGCTGCTGATTTTTTTCTCGCAGCGGTTCCCGGAAATATATCGCTCACCGCCGGAGAAGGTGTTCACGGTCAGCATACAGTTGTTCTCGCAGCCACCGCAGTGGGCGGTCCTGGTCGTATATTGCAGGTCATGGATCTCCGCAAAGGAACGGATGGTCGTCTTTTGCCCGTGGTAGCGCTCTTTGGCGATCAGCGCCGCGCCAAACGCGCCCATAATGCCGGAGATGTCCGGGCAGACGGCCTCCACTCCGGCGATCTTTTCAAATGCGCGCAGCACAGCCTGGTTATAAAACGTACCGCCCTGTACAACGATGTGTGTTCCCAAGTCCTTCGCGTCCGCCAGCTTGATGACCTTGAACAGTGCGTTCTTGATGACGGAATAGGCCAGTCCGGCGGAAATATCCGCGACCTCCGCGCCTTCCTTCTGTGCCTGCTTGACGTTGGAGTTCATAAACACGGTGCAGCGCGTGCCGAGATCGACCGGGTGTTTGGCAAACAGCGCTTCCTGCGCGAAGCCGGCGGCGGTGTAGCCCAGAGAGGTGGCAAAATTTTCGATGAACGAGCCGCAGCCGGAGGAGCACGCCTCGTTGAGCATCACGGTGTCCACCGTGTGGTTGCGCAGCTTGATGCACTTCATGTCCTGCCCGCCGATGTCCAGCACGCAGTCCACCTGCGGGTCAAAAAATTCCGCTGCGGTGGTGTGGGCAATGGTTTCAACCTCGCCCTCGTCCAGGCGGAACGCCGCTTTCAGCAGCGCCTCGCCATAGCCGGTGGAACAGGCGCGGGCGATGTGCGCGCCCTCCGGCATCGCATGATGCAGCTCGTCCATTGCGGCCATCGCAGTCTGGATCGGGCTGCCCTGGTTGTTTGCATAAGCGGAAAAGAGCAGCTCGCCCTTTTTCCCGATCAGCGCCAGCTTGGTCGTGGTGCTGCCCGCGTCAATGCCAAGAAAGCAATCCCCCGCATAGTCCGACAGTTCGGCGCGCTGCACCACCGCACGGTCATGGCGGGCGCGGAACGCCGCATAGTCCGCCTGCGACGCAAACAGCGGGTCCAGACGCTTGATCTCAAACGCCATCGCCACGCCCTGCTCCAACTGCGCTGCAAGCGATTCCGTGTCGCGTCCGGCGCTGCCGTCCGCCGCCAGCGCCGCGCCCATTGCCGCAAACAGATGGGAATTTTCCGGGTCCACGATATTCTCCGGCGTCAGGCGCAGCGTGCGGATAAACGCCTTTTTCAGCTCGGTCAAAAAGTGCAGCGGCCCGCCCAAAAACGCGACACAGCCCTTGATGGGCTTGCCGCAGGCCAGTCCGGAGATGGTCTGGTTCACCACAGCCTGAAAGATGGAAGCGGCGAGGTCTGCTTTGGTCGCGCCCTCGTTGATGAGCGGCTGGATGTCCGTCTTTGCGAACACGCCGCAGCGCGCCGCGATGGAATAAATTTCCCGGTAATCCGCCGCCGCCTCATTCAGCCCCTGCGCGTCGGTCTGGAGCAGCGCGGCCATCTGGTCGATGAAGGAACCGGTCCCGCCGGCGCAAACGCCGTTCATCCGCTCCTCCAGCCCGCCGCGGAAGTAGATGATTTTTGCGTCCTCGCCGCCCAGCTCGATCGCCACGTCCGTTTGCGGATATGCCGCGCGCAGCGCATCCGCCACCGCAACGACCTCCTGCACGAACGGAATTTGCAGCGACTGCGACAGGTTGATTGCGCCGGAGCCGGTGATGCGTAAATCCAACTGCGCGCCGCCCAGCCGCGTGTCCGCATTCCGGAGCAGTCCGGCCAGCGTTTCCTGCGTGTGCGCCTGATGGCGGCGGTAATCGCCAAAAATGATCTGATTGTTCTCATCCAAAACCACCAGCTTCACGGTTGTGGAGCCGATGTCAATGCCTGCACGGTAAGTTTTCATATAAATTCTCGCCTTTTTCTGCTCTCTGAATCGGGGAAGCTCCGAATCGCATGGGCGTCGGTTCCGGCGCATGACAGCACATCGTCTGCGCATGGTGCATGACCCGGAGGTCCCCCTTCTGTTTGTATTTTTGACCGCCCGCGTTTGGCGGGGCAGCCGCCGCCTGATTGAAGGACGCTCTGATCCAATGGCTCCCGGTATCTGGACGACGCCTTTTGTGCAGCGCTTCATTGCAAAATTTTGCAACGCACGCGATTTTGCGCCTTAATTTGCGTAAAATCTGCTTGTCCAGCCATCCCTGACCATTGAATCAGCATTTTTCCAAGTATACCATATTTCCCGGCGCGGCGCAAGCATCGCGCGGCGCGTCAAGTCCGGCGTGCAAAAAATTGCGGCGTCACATGGCGTTATCATAACATAGTTCGCTGAAAATGCATGAACTTTGTGTGAATACGACCCGCGCCAAATTTTGCGTGCCTTGAAAATCGCTGCTGAACCGGGCGTTGGCCTATCGATCATATTTTACAGTCAGGGAAAGAAGAAAGCGAATACTGTTTCATGTTGAGGGGCAAGTGCAGGGACGCTGCATTCGCCCTGTATTTCTCCTAAAATTGTCAGAGTTCCACCTGTACAACGAAAGCCGGATGGTGTATAATGAACGTGTCAAAAAGATAAATCACGATTTTAAAGGGGCTGGAAATACAGGTAATGAACAACAGGTTCATAAAAAAAGTCGTTCAATTCTTAGTTGCAGTATTTATAAGCACCTTGCTGATAATGGGTATTTCTGTCTTTGCGGAAGGAATGTATCTGATTGGCGTTCCTGATATTGACGATGTGCAAAAAATTACGATTTCGTATTCAGAAGTAACAAGTGAGATTAAAGAATTTTCCGATGCAGAACAAATTGAATTAGCAGTAATATTGACTGGTTTTTTGAAATATTCTCTTACTGAAAAAGCGGACGAGAATGCCTCTCCCCTGATTACAATAACTTATTTTTTGGATGATGGTCAAAGTTTATCGGTTTCAGCTAATCATGACACAGTATGGTGGAAAGGAAAAGCTCGCGCCATTCAAGACAAAGAAACG
Source organism: Oscillospiraceae bacterium (assembly GCA_020860205.1). Taxonomy (GTDB): domain Bacteria; phylum Bacillota; class Clostridia; order Oscillospirales; family Oscillospiraceae; genus RGIG7114. The sequence goes on from JAJBUU010000063.1 coordinate 30,981, forward strand.
TTTATCAAGATGGCAACGGGCGTTTTCTTCCTGGAAGAAATCCAGGCAGAGTGAAATTCTAATATGTATTTGGGGTTGTTGTAACGAAATTACGGCGAAAATTTTCCGCAGGGCGCCGCTGTGCGGCGGCGTCTACGTCTAAGAGATGACGGACAGGCGCGGACGCGGTGCGCGCTGTGGAAAGCGGTCAGGAGGGCACGGGATGCACGGGAAACCATACGACTATGACAAAATTGCAGACGCGCTGTTTGCGCCGCTGTATCCGCCGCTGGCGCGGTTAATTCTGGAACGAACCGGCGTTCACAGCGGGCGGCTGTTGGACGTGGGCTGCGGCGCGGGACATCTGGGCTTTGCCGTACTGGAGGCCGGCGATTTTTCCGTTGCGGATTTTGTGGACATCGATCCGCAGGCGACGGACATTGCACGTCAGCGCACCGCAGCGCGCGGCCTTGCCGACCGCGTGACGGTGCAGACTGCGGATGTGCAGGCGCTGCCCTTTGCAGACGGAAGCTTCGACCTGATCGTCAGCCGCAGCTCCCTCCAGTTCTGGGCGGATCAAACGCGCGCCTTTTCCGAGCTGACGCGCGTCCTGCGCCCCGATGGGCGCGCCTATGTCGGCGGCGGCGCCGGAAGCTCACAGGCCGCAGCACAAATCCAGGCGGCCAAAGCGCGGCTGGGCATTCAAACCTATAACGGCGAACGCTCCCACGCGCTCTCCTGTGACGCTTACTGCGCGCTGCTCCGGCAGCTTGGCTGCGTCTGTCAGGTTTTTGAATCCCCGGACGAGGGGCGCTGGCTGTTGTTTGGGCGCGTGGTCTGATACCGCACGAAGCCGCTTTCCCGGCGTGCAGCCGGAGGCGCGCCAGCACCGTGGGTCGTGCGCTCAACGGTGACGGTACAACACTCCGCAGGAGGTGTCGGCGCAAAGCATCTGACAGCCGCAGCCGTTCCGATCGTACCGGGCTTGCGCTCAATAAAACAAAATCTCCCACGGACGGAAAATTCCTGTCCGTGGGAGATAAAATTTTTGCCTGTTTTGCGCCGTGTCACGCTTCCAGCAGCGCCTGAAACGCGGCCTCGTCCAAAACCGGAACGCCAAGCGCGCGCGCCCTGTCCAGCTTGCTGCCGGGCGCCTCCCCCGCCAAAACATAGCTTGTCTTTTTGGAAACGGAGGAGCTGGTTTTACCGCCACAGCGTTCGATGAGCGCGCTGGCCTCATCGCGGGTGTAGTGCGGCAGCGTGCCGGTCAGCACAAAGGTCTTTCCGGCAAAGCGCGTGTCCGCCTGCTCCTCCCGGCTCTCGAACGAAATGCCGGCGGCGCGCAGCCGCGCGATCAAATCCTGCGACTGCGGAGCGGCGAACCAGTCCAGCAGATACTGCGCCGTGACCGGGCCGATGTCCGGTATTTCCATCAGTGTGGAAAGCTCCGCGTGCATCAGGCTGTCCAAATCCGGGAACCGGCGCGCCAGCACCCGTCCCGCCTTGACGCCGACCTGCCGGATGCCAAAGCCGCTGAGCAGCCGCGCAAGGCCGCGCCCCTTGCTCTCCGCAATCGCGGCGATCAGGTTCTCCGCGCTCTTTTTCCCCATGCGCTCCAGCGCGGCGACGGACTGCGGCTCCAGCTCATAGAGGTCGGCGACGGTTTTCACCAGTCCCGCGTTGACAAGGGATTCCACCACCGCAGCGCCAAGTCCGTCGATATCCATCGCCTCGCGCGAGGCAAAGTGGGTGATGTTGCGCAGGCGCTGCGCGGGACATTCCGCGCCGGTGCAGCGCATGGCCACCCCGTCCTCGTCCCGCACCACCGCGCTGCCGCACTCCGGGCAGACCTCCGGCAGATGGAACGGCTGCGCGTCCGCCGGACGGCGGGACTTATCCACCTCCACGACCTCCGGAATGATTTCCCCCGCCTTTTGCACCCAGACGGTATCGCCGATGCGCACGTCCAGACGGTCGATGAAGTCCTGGTTGTGCAGCGTCGCGGCGGAAACGGTGGTGCCGGAAAGACGGATCGGCTCCAAAATCGCCTTTGGCGTCAAAACGCCGGTGCGTCCCACCTGCGTCACGATGTCACGGACGACGCCGGGCTTTTTTTCCGGCGGATACTTATAGGCCACCGCCCAGCGCGGCGCTTTTGTCGTGCTGCCAAGCCGCTCCCGCGCACGCAGGTCGTTGAGCTTGATCACCGCGCCGTCCATCTCATAAGGATAGACGTCGCGGTTGCGCCCGATCCAGTCGATGCGTTCCACACAGCCGCGTATGTCGCCATAAATCTTATAAGGCACGACCTGTTCAAATCCCATCGCGCGCAGCGCGTCCAGCGTTTCCGTGTGGGTACGGTACTCCCGCGTGGCAAGCTGAATGTTGTACACGATCAAATCCAGCTTCCGCTCCGCCGCGATCTTCGGGTCGGTCTGGCGCAGAGACCCGGCGGCGGCATTGCGCGGATTGGCCAGCGGCGGCTCTCCCGTGATTTCGCGGCGGCGGTTGAGCTCCTCAAACGTATCCCGCGCCATATAGACCTCGCCCCGGACGATCAGGCGCTCCGGCGCGCCTTCCAGCCGCTGCGGCAGCGAGCGGATGGTGCGCAGGTTTTCCGTCACATCCTCGCCGGTCTGCCCGTCGCCGCGTGTCGCGCCGCGATAGAATACGCCGTTCCGGTATTCCACGGCGATGGAAAGCCCATCGATCTTCGGCTCCACGTCAAATTCCCGCGCCTCCGGCTCGCTCTCCGCCACACGCGCGCCAAAGGCGAACAGCTCCGCATAAGAAAAAACGTCCGTCAGGCTCTCCAGCGGCGCTTCATGCCGCACAGGGGAGAATTTGCTGCTGACACTGCCCCCCACGCGGCGCGTTGGAGAATCCGGCGTGGCAAACTGTGGGAACCGCTCCTCCAAATCCAGCAGCGTGTGTAGCAGCCTGTCATATTCAAAGTCGGAGATGGTCGGCGCGTCCTCGTCATAGTAATGGCGGGAATGCTCCTCCACCTCCGCGCGCAGCGCAAGGATTTTCTCCTTCGCTTCGTTCGCTTCCATTTTAACCCTCCAGAGAAATATAAGTATCCGGCACTCGTCCAAGCAGCACGGTTTCCGCGATCAGCACTTCGGATTCCACCGTCGTCTGCATGGAACCCCACGGGATGAACAAATCGATCCAGACCTCCGCCACCAGCGTAAGCGTATGGCGGGACTGGTTGATACCGGTAGCGGTCAGCGCATTTTCAAACCGGACGGACGAGGCGGTCATCATGCTGACCTTCACCGGTATCTCCGGCCCGCGGCCCAGCAGCATTCCGGAGCCGAACAGGTCGCCCAACGGAATGCATATGTCCAGTTTTCCGCCCTCTGCGGCGTCCATCACGCGGCACAGGACATCCTGCGCCAGCAGGTTCACGCGCATGGTATCCGTGGTAACAGCGGTGATCGTACCGCTGCCGTCCTTTTCCAGTGAAACAAAGTCCCCATAGCCGCAGCCGCTTTCCGCAATGGACAGCCGTACCGCCTCGCTGACCGCGCGCGTCACCGTATCCCGCGCCTGCGCTCTCGCGGCACCCGCAACCAGCGCGCGGAGATAGAGCGTGCCAAAGACCAGCGCAGCCAGGAGCAGCAGGAGCGTGCACAGCACGCCGCGCTTTCTGCGTCGGCGCTTCACACGCGGCAGACCCAGTCCGGAATAGACCGCATAGCTTGGACTGCGGGAAAAAGGCATCGTCCGTCACCACCCCGGTGACAGATTATGCGCCGCACGGCAAAATCATGCCAGCGATTCGACGATATTGCGGAACCGCTCGCCCCGTTCGACAAAATTTTTGAAGCGGTCAAACGAGGAGCAGGCCGGGCTGAGTATCACCACGTCGCCCGCTTCTGCGGACTGCGCCGCAGCCCGCACCGTCTCATCAAAGCCGTCCAGCACCGTCACGGGCAGCGCCGCAGGGTCAAAGCCGGGGGCGGCGCAAACCGCTGCGCGGATCTGCTCCGCCGTTTCTCCCGTCAGATAAAGCGCCCTGACACGCTGCACGATTTCCGCCGCCAGTCCGTCAAACGGGACGCGCTTGTCGTGTCCTCCGGCAATCAGGATGACCTTCTGTTCAAACGAACGCAGTCCCGCGATGGTACGGGTGGGACTGGACGCGATGGAATCGTTATAGTAGCGCACGCCGCGCAGTGTGCGCACCAGCTCGATGCGGTGCGCCACGCCGCTGAAGGAGGACGCAACCGCCTGACAGTGCGCACGGCTGACCATACCATCCACGGCGGCAAAGGCCGCCATATAGTTTTCCACGTTGTGCAGACCCGGCAGCAGGATATCCGACTGCTCCACAAAGCGCGCCGTGCCGCGATAAATCGCGCCGTCATGGAAGCAATAGCCGCGCTCCACCTGCGCGCTGCGGGAAAACCACAGTACCTCCGCACGGCTCTCGGCGGCAAACGCGGAGGTATAAGGATTGTCCAGATTCAGCACCAGCCGGTTTTCGTCGCCTTGCCGGAGAAAAATGTTTTTCTTGGCGTTCGCATAATCCGCAAAATCCGGGTGCACGTCCAGATGGTTCGGTGAAAGATTCGTAACCACCGCCACATCCGGCCGACATATCATGCTGTGGAGCTGGAAGGAACTAAGCTCCAGCACGGCCACGTCCGTCGGGGCAAACTGCGGCGTTTCGCAGAGCAGCGGTTTTCCGATGTTGCCGCCAAGATGGACGGTGTACCCCTCCGCCTCCAGCAGCTTTGCGATGAGCGTGGAGGTCGTGGTTTTTCCGTCCGAACCGGTGATGGCGATGGTGCGGCAGGGGCAGACGGCGAAAAACGCCTCCATCTCGCTTGTCACCACAGTATCCGGGCGCACGGCGTGCCGGAGCAGATTTGGGTGCAGTCCCGGTGTGCGGAACACCACGTCAAAATCCAGCGTGTCGATATAATGCTCCCCCAGCGAAAACGACGCGCCCAGTCCCACCAGACTATCATAAACGGCGGCCAGCTCCGCCGCGTCGCGCCTGTCGCAGACGGTCACAGTGCAACCACGGCGCAGCAACAGCTCGATGAGCGGCAGATTGCTGACGCCCGCGCCGACAACGGCGATGCGCCGCCCTTTCAGGGTTTCGATATAAGCGTCTAAGGTCATGTTGTCCTCTCCCTTTCGATTCTGTCATTATAGCTTACGCCGCGGGCAAAAGCAAGTTTTTGTTGACTTTCCGGCGCGTATTGTGTAAAATTTCTATTGCGAGCGAGCTGAACGACCGCGGGCATGACGCGAAAGCGTGTGCGTGAGGAAAGTCCGGGCTCCACAGGGCAGGAATAACGGGTAACGCCCGCCAGGGGTGACCCTCGGACAAGTGCAACAGAGATATACCGCCCCGCCAGTCGGGGTAAGGGTGGAAAGGCGAGGTAAGAGCTCACCCGTCGCGTGGAGACACGTTGACGCTGTAAACTCTATTCGGAGCAACGCCGTGGAGGAACAGAAAGGCTGACCCGGCCGTTCCGAGGAGGCGGCTTGAGCCTGCTGGCAACGGCAGGCCACAGATAGATGGTCGTTTGAAACAACAGAACCCGGCTTACAGGCTCGCTCGCAGCAGAGAGCAACGGCAGTTACTTTTTTTGAACCGGTGTGCAATTATTATATACAAGATACAAGGCGAAGTGAGAGAAGATTGCGGCTATTTCATAACTTCTCTTATCCGATTATTGACCGATATCACTGTAGTATGCAATCACCGGAGCGCGGAAAAAACAGTTCCACCTGCGGCTGGATACCCTGTTTCATGAGGAGACCTGCCGTGTCCGCTGCCAGGTTAATGCTGCACTGTGTTTTCCGGTTTTCCAAAAGTTTTTCTTGACAAACCGCCGCGTGTCTGCTAAAATTGCAAAGCAAAATGAAGAAGGATCGGCTGGCGTCTGTCCTCACCCTGCCGCTTTGTTTGCGCGCAGCGGTCAATTAAGTGCGGCTTTCCCCGTTTCGGATGAAAACGGGGGTGCTTTTTGTGCTTTTTTGTGAGCGGATGCCCTGTGCATCCGCTTTTTTGTTTCCCGCGATAACTTTGATGGAGGTGTTCTCACATAGCAAACCAGGATTATTTGATCAATGATGAGATCAACGCAGCAGAGGTCCGTTTGATCGGAGATGACGGCGAGCAGCTTGGCATAATGGCCACGGCGGAGGCGCTGAAGATTGCCGAGGAAAAGGAACTGGATCTCGTAATGATCGCCGCCGGTGGGAAGCCGCCCGTGTGCAAGATCATGGACTACGGCAAATACCGTTTTGAGCAGTCCAAGCGGGAAAAAGAAGCCAAAAAGAAGCAGCGTGTGGTGGAAATCAAGGAAATCCGTATGTCTCCCAGCATCGGGGAAAACGACTTCAACACCAAGCTGCGAGCCGGGCAAAAATTCCTTTCGGAAGGCAACCGTCTGAAGGTGACGGTGCGTTTCCGCGGCAGAGAAATGGCGCACACAAATTTGGGCGAGCATTTACTGAAGGATTATGCCGAAAAATGCGTTGAACTTGCTGCAATGGACAAAAACCCCAAGCTGGAGGGGCGGAATATGTCCATGTTCCTGTCGCCCAAGAGCAGATGACAAAATTTTGCAGCGCGAAATCAATGAAGGGAGAACAAGCATTATCATGCCAAAACTGAAAACACACTCCGGCGCGAAAAAGAGATTTAATCTCACCAAAACCGGAAAGGTCAAACGCGCCCACGCAAACAAGAGCCACATCTTAAACAAAAAGACCACCAAGCGCAAGCGCGGTCTGCGTCAGAACGCCATCGCGGATCGGACGAATACACCCGCAATCAAGCGCATGATTCCATATAAATAAGGGAGGGTCGAAAAAATGGCAAGAGTAAAAGGCGCGACAATGACGCGCAAGCGCAGAAACAAAACCCTCGGTCTGGCAAAGGGCTATTGGGGTTCCAAGTCCAAGCATTTCAAGATGGCCAAGCAGGCCGTGATGAAGTCTGGCACTTATGCCTATATCGGCCGCCGTTTGAAAAAACGCGATTTCCGCCGTCTCTGGATCACCCGCATCAGCGCCGCCTGCAAAATGAACGGGATGAATTATTCCACGTTTATGCACGGTCTGAAGCTCAGCGGCGTGGATATGAACCGCAAAATGCTCAGCGAAATGGCGATTCATGAACCGGACGCTTTCACCGCTCTTTGCGACAAGGCGAAGGCCGCGCTGGCATAAGCTGGTGTAAAAAACAGAAGAACAAACCAAAGAGGAACGCTGTTAAAACCTGTGATTTTGGCAGCGTTCCTTTTTTTGTTATCTTTGTATTGGCGAAGCCGTACTGACGGACAGAGGGTTTTTCAAAATGAGGAAGGTTTTATCGTTGGCGCAAAAAAAGCATATTGATGTCAAAGGGAGGATGTGGACTTGCAAAGCACATATCCTCCCTTTTTCAGTTGCCTATGAAAATTCAAAAATCATCTGTCCCGGATGAATGCGTCAAAATCGCACCGTTTTTACCATCCACGCCAAAAGCGGGGATGCACCATTGCCACCACCTGCATCATGCCACTGCACGCAGGCCGTGGCCGGAGCGTCGGAACGGCAATTCACAGAAGCAGGAAAAAGATGTTATCACCTGCCACTTTCGGCAGCTCCTGCACTGCTTTTGACACAAAATTTTCCGTCAGCTCTGCTTGCCGGTTGATGCGGGGATGTCTTAATGGAAAAAATGCAGCAACAGCCATCCCACGGCGGCAAGCAGCGCGGCTCCGCCCGCAATGAACGCCGGCGGAACGATGCGCCGTTCCCGGCGCCCCGGCGTGGAAAGCGCGCTGCGGATATAGCGATCCGCAACCTCCTGCGCTTCCCGGAGAATATCGCTCCTGCTGTTATCCTTCCGTTTCAAATGATCCTCCCTGACGATAAAAATCGCCTGCTCAAACATCCGCGAATCCGGAGATTTTATGACTACGACGCGCCTGCTCATACCTTTCAGCATGGCGTTTTCCTCCTGACGCCTTTTCGCTTCGATCTGCTCCCAGTTTAACCGTTTTGGCAGGCCGTTATGCATTCCGGGACGATATATCTTTGTCTTTTTCAGCCGCTGGAACAGCCGCAGCCGCGCGCCGGACACTCTGCCGCTCACTTTCGCTCGGAAAGATAGACCGCCAGCACGGTCATATCGTCGCCGCTGCCGTACTGCTTCAGCGCGGCTTGCAGCGTATCGCGTGCCAATGCCTTCGCGTCACAGCTGTCATATTCAGCCAGCAGCGTGCGCAGCCATGCGTCGTTGGTTTCCGCAATCACGCCGTCGCTTGCGATCAGCGCCAGATTGCCCGGCTTCAGCCGCAGCCGCACCATATCCGGCGGCGCGTCCTCGCCAACCTTCAGCCCCGCCGCCAGCGTTTCGCTGCGGATGCGCCGCACCGTTTTCCCGCTGCGTACATAAGAGGGCGCCGCGCCGTATTTATAAAATACCGCCTCCCCGCTGAACAGGTCGATACACATCAAATCAACCGTGGCGAAGCCCCAGCCCTCGCTGTTTTTTAGCAACATCATGGAATTCAAGATCTTCATCGCTGCGGACGGCTCCACCCCGGCGCGCAGGAACCGCTCCAATATCCGCACCGCCGCAACGCTTTCCTTCGCGGCGTTCTCTCCGCTTCCCATGCCGTCGGAAAGGATGATGCACAGAACGCCCTGATCGGTCTTAAAATACGTTCCCCGATCTCCGGAAACAGATTCGCCCTTCTTTTTCAGCGAAGCAATGCCGACCGAAACGGCCAGCGGTTCGGCCTCCATCAGCGTGACACGCCCTTCCCCGCCGCCGTCCTCCTCCGCCGGGCGGCACAGCCGCACGCCGACCGCGCCGGAAATGCGATCCAAATAACCCGGCTCGCGCAGCAGATACTTCAGGCGCGCGCTCTCCAGCACGATATGCATTCGCCCGGAGCGGTCACGGAACACGGACACATCCGCATCCACATCCAGCGTGGCAAGATAGCGCAAAAGCCGACGGCGCGCCAGCGCATCGGGGCCGTAGGAGTTCAACAGCTCCTCGGATACGCCGGAGAGTACCTCCGCCATATCCGCGTACTGGCTGTAAGCCGCCGTGCGGTTCTCCTCCATGCGGGCACGGAACTGCCGGCGGTAAAGCTGCCCGCGCAGCTCCCCGTTGATCGCCCCGACCAGCGCCTCCGGTGCAAGGCAGTCCGCAAGAAAGCGCTCCGGCAGGTCTCCTTTCAGCAGCAGCCCACGTCTGCGGATCTGCGCCGTGGTGTCGTTAAACACCGCGAGGGTATCCAGATAGCCGCTGTTCCAACACTCGTTTTTCCGCTTGCAACGGCTGCACACCAGCTCGCTGGCGCGGTCAAAGACCGTGGAAATATTTTCATCGTTCGCCTGCACCGCGATCACGCTGTCCACCGTGGCATAAAGGTCGCGGAACGCTTCGCCGATGCGCCGGACACGGCGCGCCGTATAACGCCGCAGGCCACTCTCGCCATCGGACATCTGCATCGGACGCACCGCGCTTCCCATTAGATTCAAAAAGCGGTTCGGCAAAATCAGGAAAATCCCGCCAGCCAGCAGCGATTCATACAGCAGCTCCGGGCGCAGACCGTTGAAGCTGGCGCATATGGTGCAAACCGCCGCCGTCAGCACAAAGCTGAGCGCAAAGACCGGCCTCCCGTGGCGGGAAAATACGCCGGAGAGCAGACCGCAGACGGCATAAGCCATCGCATAAAGCGGCGCGTTATAGGCGCAAATATCCATCGCAAGGCCCAGCGCCGTGCCGGTTGCGCAGCCGCTGAACGCGCCGCCTTTGCACGCTGCGGTCATCACAAGCAGCAGCGCGCAGAAACGCCCAAGCGAGAGCGTTCCGGCAATCTGCGCGCCGGAAAAGGCCATCAGCGCGCAGGCAATCAGCACAGTGAGCGACACGGTATGGCGCAGCTCCGCCGTTTCCGTGTCCCGATCCCCAACAGTCAGCGCATCGCGGAAAAAATAACAGCTCACGGCAGCAAAGATCGCCTGTAAAAAGAGCATCAGAAGCGCCGACTGCCCGCGCGTTGCCGTGAAGGAGCCGAGAATGCAGGTCACAAAGGTAAAAAACGCGGCGATCAACGGCATGAACCAGACCGACCTGTATGCCTTCAGCTCCTGGAACACATACGCGGCGGTGAACACCAGTACCACGGCGGCGACATACTTGATGCCGTCCTCAAAGCCGAAAAACAGAAGGTAGCCCAGCGACGCGCCCAGCGTGCAGAGCAGTCCTCCAACGCTGCCGCCCGCCTGTGCCACCGCTGCGATCCCGAACGGACCGCAGCCGTTCAGCAGCGGTACCGCCGCAAGCACCATGCCAAGGACAAAATTCAGTCCCCAGCCAATCATCTGCGCAAGCTGCGGCTGCTCCTGCGCCAGTTCCCCGTTCACGAGCTGTTCCCGAAACCGGGAGAGTTTTGTCTTGAGTTTCATTGCGCCTTCCTCCCACGCATTAGGTTTACATAAATTATAGTGAACCCGTTATGGAAAACCTGTCAAAGCGCGCTGTTGAGAATACAGTGTTTCACGGCGGAAATGGCGGGAAGTGAAGCACGGCTCTGCCGGAGGCACAGTCAGGGATGAAAAAAGCGCCCGCTGAAAAACAGCAGGCGCTCTTATTTTCGCTGATGTGATTCTCAGGACAACACCGCGTCGCCCGGCAAGCGGAGATACCGTCAGGTATCGCAGCCGCATTCGTGCGGAGCCGCTTTAAATCAGAAACCCGTCCAGAACCGTCCCTGCAGGCAACGGTCCGCTGCCGTGGGGAACGATGGCGATGGCATTGCAGCCGATGGTGCTGCTCAGCACCACGTTGCCCTGATCTTCGGGCAGAAGCAGCTCCGCCGCGCCGTTTTCCAGCACAAGACGGCCGCGCAGCATCCGTGTGCCGCGGCTGGACTTGGAAAAGCCGTTGCGCAGCGTCACGCGGATGGGCTTCGGGACAGCGTCCGCGCAGCCTGCCAGCGTTTTCAGCAGCGGCAGCGCGATGGCGTAAAAGTTCGTGAGAGAGGAGGCCGGGTTGCCGGACAGGGCGCAAACCGGTTTTCCATCCTTCACGGCGTAAGCACAGGCCATGCCGGGCTTCAGATCCACACCATGCAGCAGCACCTCCATCCCGGCGCGCTCCATCGCGTCCGGCGTCAGGTCATAATCCCCGGCGGAGACGCCGCCGGTGGAAACCACCGCGTCGCAGGTATCCAGGCCGCGCCGCAGCAGCGCCGCAATATCCTCCACGGAATCCCCGGCAATGCCGAGATAAACCGGCTCCAGCCCGTTTTGGCGCAGCGCGGCGGAGAGCGTATAGGCGTTGGAGTTTCGGATGCTGCCCGGTTGCGGTACGGCGTCTGCTTCCACCAGCTCAGCGCCGGTGGAGAGCACCGCCACGCGCACGCGCCGGTAAACCAGCGGCTGTGCAACGCCCTGCGCTGCCAGCACGCCCGCCGCGCCGGGATCGACGACTTGTCCCGGACGGAGCAGGACCGTTCCCTTTTTCACATCTTCCCCGGCGCGCACGATATTCGTCCCGGACTTGACCGGAGCAAAAAGCGTCACCGTTTCCGCAGTGAACGCGGTGCGCTCATAGTTGATTACAGCATCCGCCCCCTCCGGGATGGGCGCGCCTGTCAGGATTTTGGTCGCAGTCCCCTGCGTCACCGCCTGCGTCGGCGTTGCGCCCGCAGGCACTTCCTCCAAAATCCGCAGCGTCACCGGTGCCTCCTGCGACGCGCCCACGGTGTCCGCCGTGCGGAACGCATAGCCGTCGTAAGGCGAGCGATCAAAGGCCGGTACATTCTCCTCAGCTTTCAGCTCCTGTGCCAGTATACGCCCGGCGCAGTCCGCCAGCGCGACGCGCTCCGTTTCCACCGGAGCGAGCTTTTGCAGCAGCAGCGCCCGCGCTTCCAAAAATCCCATTGCGTGTTTCATGCGTTTTTACTCCCTCAGAATTTTGTAAAGGCGGCGCCGCATATTTGCAGGATGCCGTTCTGATCGCGCGCCGCCTTTAAGATTTTGCCCGATTCCGTTCCCCGGACGCAGCCTTTCAGTTTTCATCATTTCCCTGCGCGCCCTTTGGCAAAGGCGTGCAGCGTCCCTCCAGCCAGCGCAAAATATCCTCCGTCACCTGCGCGTGGTTCCGCTCGTGGAGCAGCTCGTGGCGCGCGCCGGGATAGAGCTTGAGCGCTGCATCGGAGAGCCCGCAGCGCAGGAACAGACGATAGACCCGCAGCACTCCCGCGCCCTGCTCCCCAACGGGGTCCGCATCGCCGGAGAGCAACAGCAGCGGCAGCGTCTTAGCCATGCGCCGCACATTCCGTTCGCGTCCGATGAACGCAAGTCCGCTTAGCATATCCGTAAACAGCGCGGCGGTGGGCAGCACGTCGCAAAACGGGTCGGCGCGGTAAGCGTCCACCTCCTGCGCGTCGCGGCTGAGCCAGTCTGACGGCGTGCGCGGGTTTGGAAAATGACTGTTATACTGCCCAAAAACCAAATCGCTCAGCGTTTGACTGCGGTATTCCGGCCCGTGGCGGCGCATCTCAGCCGCGCCGAGCGAGCGTCCGGCGGAAACCACAGCCGGGCGCGGCTGTCCTGTGCCGCAGAGGATGCAGCCGTCCAGTCCGTCCGGATAAAGGATCAGATACGTGCGCGCCAGAAACGAACCCATACTGTGCCCAAAGAGGAAATATGGCACGTCTGGAAATTCCGCGCGCGTTTGCAGAAAAAGCCGACGGATGTCGCCGGTCATCAGCCCCCAGCCGCCGTGCGGCGCAGTGAAGCCAAGCGCATCGGCGTTCGCCGCGCTCCTGCCATGGCCAAGATGGTCGTTCCCAAGCACGACAAAGCCGCGCTGTGCAAACGCCTCTGCGAACCGGTCATAGCGCCCGATATGCTCGGAGATGCCGTGGCAGATCTGCACCACGCCGCGCGGCGGAGCATCCGGCGTACAGCGGCGGACATGGATGTTTGTCTTTTTGTCGCAGGAGCGAAAGCTGCTGTCAGAAAATTCCGGCATGGTTTATCCTTCCCTTTCTCTGTCATCCGCAACTGTTTCCCGCGCGAAAAAATGCGTCGGGCAGATGGCGGCGGGGTCGTCCGTCGGCGGCGTCCAGAGGGCAAGCAGCGTTCCGTTTTGGACGCACACCGCGGCCTCCTGCCCCAGAAACTCGTTGCTCAGTCCAATCGGGCGGTCACAGCAGAGCGTCCCGTCCGTCAGCGGATAGCGCAGGCCGCGCAGTGTAACGCCCGTCGCCGTACCGCCCCACGCGAAAAGGGACAGTATTCCCGTGTGCCGTGCAGAAAAACGCAGCACGCCGCAGTTTACGGCGGTCAGCACCGTATCCGCACCCAGCAGGAACGCGGCGCAGCCCTGCCGCGCCAGCGCATCCAGTATCTGCAGATTGGCGATTGTGTGATCCAGCCGTCCGCCCAGCCCGCCATAGAGCAGAAACCGGGTGCAGCCGTGCGCCAGACCCGCGCGGACAGCCAGCATCATATCGGAATCATCCTTTTCCGCCGGGAACTGCTGCACCGGCACATCCGCCGGAACGCGCCCCAGCGAATCAAAATCGCCCACCGCGAGCTGTGGCCGGAGCCCCCACTGCGCCAGCTTTGCGCAGCCGCCGTCCGCCGCAATGACAAAGCCGTCCCAATCGGGCGCGGGACAAGGCATTCCGCCGTAATCCCCTGCGCCAAAAATATAGCAAGTCGGCATATCGTCCCTCCTGTACAGACTGTTTTTAGCGCATCGGCACGCTTTCACTCAGGTTTCCGCGCGATACAGGAAGGTCACGATCTGCGCGCGGGTACAGGTACCCTCCGGTGAAAATGCGCCATCCCCCGTACCGGCGGCGATGCCGGTTTCCGCCGCCCAGGCCACGGCATCCGCGTAATACATCTCTGCGGAAACATCCGAGAACCCTTCGCCGCCCGCTTCCGGTTCTCCCGCGCAGCGGTACAGGAAGGTCACGATCTGCGCACGGGTACAGGTGTCCTCCGGCGAAAATGCACCGTTCCCCGTACCGGCTGTGATGCCATTTTGCACCGCCCACAGGATCGCATTGAACGCATAATCGTCCTCGTTCACATCCGCGAATGGGTTCTCCACATCGTCAGGCGCGGGACTGCCCGCAGCGCGCCAGAGAAAGGTCACGGCCTGCGCGCGGGTGCAGCCTGCATCGGGACTGAATGTCGTATCGCTGGTTCCGGTGGTAACGCCCTGCTGCACCGCCCACGTGACCGCGTCCGCGTAATAAGCGCCCGCCTGCAGGTCCGCAAATCCACTGCCGCTTTCCGTGTCAGTGGTGTCCTCCGCAGCGCTCTTCCCGTCTGACTCCGCCGCCGCTGTCGCCGTGCCGGAGCTGCCGGTGTCCGCTGTCGCGGATGTGATTGCAATGCTCTGCGTCGTGACCGCATCTGAGTTGTATCCTCCGCTGCCGTCGGAATCCTCATACAGCGTGAACGCGGCGCTGCCTGCGGCGATCGCGCGGAATGTCGCCGTGTACACCGTACCGGCGGCATATTCGGCTTCATTCGCCGATGCGATGACAAAGCCGACCGTCCCGGCCTCCGCCGCGTTCGCCGCCGTGGAAACCGCCGTTGCGCTGACGGGATAGCCCGCTGTCCGCGTCAGGAAAAATGCATCGGGCGCGGCTGCGTCCGGTCCCTCGATGCGGACGCACTCCAGCTTTTCCCGGTCAAAATAAATACCGCAGGCAAACGAGCAGACCGTCATGGCGTTTGAGCTGACCGTCACGGAAACCGTGTCCCCGACCGCAAGCGCGGAATCTGACACAGCCATCGTCACGTTCGCCGCGCCCCCGTCTGCCAGCGTCGGCATGGCCAACGGCAGCAGCAGTGCCGCCGCCAACAGCCACGGCAGAAGACCTCTGCAAAAGTTCTGTTTCACTGTGAATCCCTCCATATCTGTAACGGAAAACATCCCACAGGGGATGATTTTGCTCCTGTGGGATGTTCCGCTGAAAAAGGTTTTACTTACTGAAAATCATGCTTCATTCTGCAAACGCGCGATAGAGGAAGGTCACGACCTGCGCACGGGTGCAGGCGTTCTCCGGGCTGAACGTGCTATCGCCCGTGCCGTTGGTAACGCCATTGCCCACCGCCCAGACCACGGCGTTCTCGTAGTAAGCACCGCTTTCCACGTCCGCAAAGGCATTCTCGCCCTCTGCCGCCGGGCTATCCGCATAGCGATAGAGGAAGGTGACGATCTGCGCGCGGGTGCAGACTGCATCCGGGTCAAACACGCCTTCGCCCGTTCCGGCAGTGATGCCGTTCGCCACCGCCCAGACCACGGCGTTGTAGTAATATGCATCGCTGTCCACATCGGTGAACGCATTCTCACCGCTCATCTCCGGCTCTCCGGCCAAGCGATAGAGCAGCGTTACAACCTGCGCACGGGTGCAGTTGTCGCTTGGGCTGAACGTCGTGTTGCTCGTACCGGTGGTGACGCCGTTCTCCACAGCCCAGACAGTTGCATCGTAGTAATAGGCGTCCGTGGCTATATCTGTAAAGATAAATGCCCACCCCGCATATACAGTCGTATTGCCTGTCAGGGTAACGCTTTCTACCTGATTTGTCAGCGCCGCGTCAGAGTACCAGCCGGTAAATGTATAATAATCTCCACGCTCCGGTTCATACGCCGTCAAATCGACTGTCGTTCCGGAGCTTCTGCTGATTGACGACAGGCTGCTGCCACCGTTTGTTTCAAAGCTGAGCGTGTAAGAGACCGTGCTGGAACTGCTGCTACCGCCGCCACCACCGGATTTCGGTGTTGCCGTCGCTGTTTCCGTCGTGGTTCCAACGCCGTTCGTTGCGCTCACTTCAACAGTGTATGTTACCTGATTGGTCAGGTCGCTGAACGTGGTAGAACCGGCTTCTGTGGCCGTTTGCGTTGCCACCACCGTTCCATCCGCGTCATACAGAGTGATGGTATAATCGGTAATGTCGGAACCGCAAGCCTCCGCACTGAACTTCACAGTGATTTTCTTACTGCCGACGCTAGTGCTAAGCGTAACGATAGGCGCGATGGCCGGTACAGCTACACTGTCGGCTGCCTCGTTGCCGCTGGCATCGGACACTGTAACGCTGAGTGTCGTACCAAAATCTTTTGCAGTCAGCGTGTAAGCGACACTCGTGGCACCGGTGATGTTCTCACCGTCTCGCTGCCACTGAACTGTGAGGTTCGCATCATCCATCCCCGCAGTCACAGCGGTCAAAACTGCGCCGGACGCATACTCATCCGGTTCCGTAATTTGAACGCTTGCAACCGTCTCATTCGTAATGGTGACAGTACCGGAAACATAAGTAACATCAACGGCGGTTCCGCTGTTGTTCAGCTTGCGTGTCGCGTCCGTTCCATCTGTTCCGGTCAGAGAAACCGCATAGTCGCCGCTGGAAGCGTTTTCAGAGGCGGTCAGGGTAATGCTGAACAGGACCCCATCGTCTCCCACCACGACCGGCGTTGCAGACACTGCGACGATCGAGCCGTCCGAAGCCTGAACCAGCACATCATTCAACGCACTTGCATCCAGAGAAATCGAACCGAAGGCATCCGTGTCATATACAACCTGATACTGGAAGTTCGTGAAATCAGCCACATTGGTCATAACGACATTGAGCGTCACGCTTCCTCCCGCTGCCACAGCGCCGCTTTCAATGGTCACCACAGTACCGGTCACACGCACTGTCACGGTAGCGGTTTCGCTGTTGACAGAGGCGGTCACGCCGTCGATGGTGTTTGTCACGACGCAGTAGTAATAGCACGTTCCGATTTCCGCGGCGGCTGGCGTATAGCTTGCATCCGTTGCGCCGCTGATCGCGCTACCATCTGTGTTGCTGTCGGTTTCGCTGGCGTACCACTGATAGCTCAAAGTACCGCCGTCGGAAACCGCTGCTGCGACTGTCAGAGCCGCAGCTTCCGCGCCAAGCTCATACTCCGCGCCAACCGGCTGCGTCGTAATCGTCGGTGTCTCGGCCGTATAATCCTGTCCTCCGGTTACGGTGACCGTACCGGAAACATATTCAACAGCCACATCCGCTCCACTGTTTTTCAGCTTGCGCGAGCTGTCCGTTCCATCCAATCCGGTCAGGGAAACCGTATAGCCGCCGTTGTAGGCCTCCGCAGATGCCGTGAGGTTTATGGTGAAGAGAACTCCATCATCGCCCACGGAAATCGGTGTTGCAGACACTGCGGCAATTGTGCCTTCGTTAACTTCAACCAGCACCGAACCAAGCGAACCTGCGCTAACAGAAACAGCCGTGAACGCATCTGTGTCATATGCGACCTGGTACTGGAAGTTCGTGAAATCCTGCACATTGGTCATGACAACATCAAGCGTTACGCTCTCCCCGGCTTCTACCGTGCCGCTTTCAATGGTGACGATGGCCGTGTCGTCGGCCTCGTCCGCAAATACGCTGACCGGAAGCAGCGTGAAGAGCATGAGAACGCTCATAAGCAACGATATAATTTTTGCTTTCATGTCTCAGTTCTCCTGATTCACGCGATCACATTGTAGTTTTCGTCAAGCAACCCCACCACAAACTGCAAAATCAGGACTGCATCATCCGTGTCTACTACTCCGTCGCCGTTCACGTCGCCGCGCTCCAGGTTCAACTCGGTTTCGTCCTTCATGCCGATTATGTACCGCAGAATCAGAACGACGTCTTCCGTATCTACCACGTCGTCACCGCTTACGTTGCCCACTACATCAATGTCTTCCGTTACGGTGACGGTGCAGGTTGCGGCATAATCGCCCGCAGTCGCGGTGATGGTCGCGGTTCCGGCTGCAACTGCGGTCACAACGCCGCCCGTTACCGTCGCAACGCTCTCATTGTCGCTTGCCCACGTCACAGTCGGGTCTGTCGCGTCCTCCGGCTCCACCGTCGCCGTCAGCGTCAGGGTCGCGCCCTCCGTCACCTTAGCTTCGGTCTTGTCCAGCGCCACGCCGGTCACGTCAACCGTAGTATCCTGTTCCGTTACGGTGACGGTGCAGGTTGCGGCATAATCGCCCGCAGTCGCGGTGATGGTCGCGGTTCCGGCTGCAACTGCGGTCACAACGCCGCCCGTTACCGTCGCAACGCTCTCATTGTCGCTTGCCCACGTCACAGTCGGGTCTGTCGCGTCCTCCGGCTCCACCGTCGCCGTCAGCGTCAGGGTTTCGCCCACGGTCAGCGCAGCTTCGGTCTGATCCAGCGCCACGCCGGTCACAGCAACCGTCGTGTCACCTGCGGAAATCACCACTTCTGCGGTTTCAATCGCATCGGACTTGTAGCCGTCTGTGCCATCGGAATCCTCATACAGCGTAAACGCTGCCGTGCCTTCCGCGATTGCCGTGAAGGTCGCGGTATATGCCACGCTCTCTGCATATTCTGCTTCGGAAGTGCCTGCGATAACAAATCCCACTGTACCCGCGCTTGCAGCCTCTTTTATGCTGGAACAAGCGGTTGCTTCCTTTTGACGACCTGCCGCCGTGGTAATGTAGAAGTATGTCGGGTCGCTTTCATCCGCTCCTACAATGCTGGTGCATTCCAGCAGCGCCGTATCAAAGAAAATGCCAAGTCCGATAGAGGAAACCGTCGTACCTTCTTTTACGGACACCGTCACGGATACCGTGTCGCCCACGGCCAGCTCTGTCGCGCTCACGTCCATCGCAACATTCGGCTCCGTGTTGTCCCCGGTCTGGGCAGCCGTCACCGTCACGGTGCAGGTTGCGCTGCAATCACCCGCGGTCGCGGTGATGGTCGCGGTTCCGGCTGCAACTGCGGTCACAACACCGTCCGTTACCGTCGCAACGCTCTCATTGTCGCTTGTCCACGTCACAGTCGGGTCTGTCGCGTCCTCCGGCTCCACCGTCGCCGTCAGCGTC
>JAJBUU010000063.1:49949-55914 GCA_020860205.1 Oscillospiraceae bacterium
CCACGTCACAGTCGGGTCTGTCGCGTCCTCCGGCTCCACCGTCGCCGTCAGCGTCAGGGTTTCGCCCACGGTCAGCGCAGCTTCGGTCTGATCCAGCGCCACGCCGGTCACAGCAACCGTCGTGTCACCTGCGGAAATCACCACTTCTGCGGTTTCAATCGCATCGGACTTGTAGCCGTCTGTGCCATCGGAATCCTCATACAGCGTAAACGCTGCCGTGCCTTCCGCGATTGCCGTGAAGGTCGCGGTATATGCCACGCTCTCTGCATATTCTGCTTCGGAAGTGCCTGCGATAACAAATCCCACTGTACCCGCGCTTGCAGCCTCTTTTATGCTGGAACAAGCGGTTGCTTCCTTTTGACGACCTGCCGCCGTGGTAATGTAGAAGTATGTTGGGTCGCTTTCATCCGCTCCTACAACACTGGTGCATTCCAGCAGCGCCGTATCGAAGAAAATGCCAAGTCCGATGGAGGAAACCGTCGTACCCTCTTTCACGGACACCGTCACGGATACCGTGTCGCCCACGGTCAGCTCTGTCGCGCTCACGTCCATCGCAACATTTGACTCGGTGTCTGCCGCTGCCGCTCCAACGCAAAGCAAGGAGGCCAGCAGTACCACACAGAGCAACAGCGGCAAACCGCGTTTGCATAGCTTTTGTACCATGTTTGTTTCTCCTTTTCAGAAAATTTTTCAATGGGGAATATCTATATCAACGCTGAGTTAGGCCGACACTGTCGTCCGCTCCCGGCGATTACTTTTGCGCCGATTTTCTGATTTTATTGATCCTGATGTGATTATACAGGAACCTGCTGGGATTTTCAAGGAGAATGTTTGAACTGATCCCATTTTTATATGCGAATTTTATATGCAGAAATGATTCCCCGCCGCGTCAATCACCCTTCGGCATCCGTTGGGGCGGGTTCCTGCGTCTCGCCTTGCAGCAGCACGGCGCGGACAGGCGCGCCGTCACAGCCCCGGTATTTCGCGGGAAAGGCAAAAACCAGATAGTCCCCGTCCGGAACATCGTCCAGCAGCGCGTTCTCTATGATCGCAACGCCGCCGCGCAGCAGCGTTTTGTGGATGCGCGTTTCGTTATCCAGCGGGCCGACGCTCCATGCGTCCGTGAGCAGCAGCCGGATGCCCTGCTCCGCAATGTATTCCGCGGCTTCTTCGCAGAGAAATGCGTTCCCGCCGCCGTGCAGCGCCAGACGCTCCGCCCCGTCCAGACGGCCGCGCAGGTCGTCCGCCTTGATCAAGTCGTCAGGCGGCACGGTCAGCACACGGCAGGCGCCGCAAAACTGCTCCAGCGGCATCTGGTCGATGGACGCGCCGCCAGCAAGATAATGGGAAAATGCGTCGGCGTGCGTCCCCGCATGGCTGTCCGCTGTAACGCTGGTGATGGAATATTCGTCGCCGCGCTCCACATCGCGCAGACGTTCCAGCCGCGGCGGCTTTGAGCCGGGATAAACCGGCGCGTCCTGCAAGGGGCGCGTGATGTCATATATTTTCATTTCGTCCCTCCTGTATCCTCAGAATACATTAGAAAAATTGGGCGGCAATCACATGACGCGCCGCCCAAAACCGGTTGTTGTCCGATGTCACTCACTGACATCATAATAAATTTTTTCTCCAGGGAGGACAAGGCCGAGCTTGGAGCGGGCGACCCCTGCAATGACCTCCGGGTCGTCGGCGTGTTCAATATCGTATTCCAGCTCCGCGTTCTCCTGAAGCGCCGCGTCCACCTGCGCCTGCAGCGCCGCCTGGTCCGTTTCCGCCTCCGCGATGCTCCCGCGGAGACTCACCAGCGTGACCACCGCGTAAACGATGATCGCCAGAATGACGATCTTCATAATGGTACCGGTTCGTTTCAGCTTCATCTGTGCAAGCCCCGCTTTCTGTTCCGTTGGGGGAATTTTCCTTCTTGCCCGTTATTGTAAACCCTTTTTGCAAAAATGAAAAGAGTTTTTTCCGTTTATTTCCGAAAAACTTTACCGCCCGGACGAATTTCGCCATTGGTACGGCGGCGCGGCGCAGTACGCGGCGCGTGGCGCGCAGCATATCGCGGAACGCAGCGCGTGCAGCCGCGCCGAACAGCAGCAGCCAGACCAGCGCGCCGCAGAGCAGCAGGGGCGGCATATAAAGGCGCACGCTGCCGCGTCCCGGCCCCATGCCAAGCAGAAAAAGCGCGGCTGCAAAGGCAAGACAAAAGAACAGATCCAGCAGCAGGCCAAGCGCGGCGGGCGCGCCATAGCGGAGAACGCGGAGGAAATCATACAGCGCGCCAAGCGCGATCCCGGTCAGAAATGTGGCCGCGAGCAGCGCGCACTGGAACGCCAGCGGGCTTGCCATCAGTGGAACAGCTTCGACCAGAGGCCGCGCTCCGGCGCTGCGTCCTCATAGTGCAGGTCGGAAATCAGCCCCTGCACCGCCACATCCCCGGAGTCCACGCTGAGGCGGCTGATACTCAAATCCTCGCCGCCGATCACCAGCGTGCCTTCCGTGGTGCGCACAACGATTTCCCGTTCGTCAAAGCGCTCCACATCCTCCACCCCGCTGATGGAGAGCCGCTTCCGCTCCTCCATCGAGATCCCGTGCATCGCCTCCGCGCGCGGCTGCGAGCTGCCGTCGTAAGACATCACACATCGCTCCTTTCCGAAAGAAATTACTTCAGGCGCCGCCGGTTTGCGCGGCAATCCCTGCAAAGAAATTTCTATGCGGACAAGTTGCTCCTTATGCTATATCCGTATCCGTCGCCTCCGGCGCATTGGAAACAAGCAGATACTCCAGCAGCAGCGACATCCCTGCCGTGACGAGGAACAGCGCCTTATGTGCGACGGACATGGTATCAAACGCGACACAGAGGTTCAGGAACGCAGAGAGCTGCAAAAACAGCAGCGCTGCGGCGGGCCTGGCGCGGCCATAAAAATAAGCCGCAACATAGTAAAACGCCATCGTTCCGGCGGCAACCGCCAGTATCTCCGGCGCATAAGCCCAAAGCACCGGGTTTTCCGCGTCCGTCCGGTAGAGCAGCACCAGCCAATAGCAGAAAAACAGCGGCAGATACGCCGCGCCCGTGCGGGCAGACGCGCCCTCGCCCTGCCGGATGGGGAGCGCCGGAAAGCAAGCGGCTGCAACGATGCCAGCCGCGCCAAAGCAGCGCTGCATCGTTGGATAGTGGGCAGAACCTGCGGTGAACATCAGCACCAGCGCGGCGATGCCACAGATGACGCAGAAGCCCCACGTGATCGCCGTTGGCAGCGCCGAGCGCGCGTGCAGCGCGGCGGATACGTCTGTCGGGCAGGCGAACCGCTTTTTCCATATGCGCGCGATACAGACCATCGCCGCCGCCGCCAGCAGAGAATAGACTGTGTATACGACGCTGATCGTCTCGCCCGGCGTGACAAGTCCCGTTTCCTCAAAAATGATCATGGATTGCAGCCAGCGCAGGAACGCGCCGAAAATTCCCATCACCAGCGTCGCCGCCGGGATCGTCAAGGTATTTTTTTGCATAATTTTAAGCCCGTCCAAATAGGATGATATCACTCCGCACAGGCAGAGCATTTCTATTTTATACCGCCGCCGCGATTCCGTCAAGCGGGAATCCGGCATTTTTCAGAGCGGCAGCATTTACGCAAGAACGCAGGAAAGGAATCTGACGCCCATGAAACAAATGAAGCAAACCATCTTATTGACGGTGCTGGCGGTGCTGACAGCGTTTGTCCTGCCGCTGCTTTTTTCCACTGCGCCCGCAGAGGCCGGACCCGCGCCGGAGGAAACGGCGGCTGCGGCGGAACCCGTCCCGCTCTCCGGCGGCGATGCCGCCACAGGCAGCGCTGTGGCGGACGCTGCGCTGCTGCTGACCGTCCACACCGCAGACGGCGATGTGGAAATGACGATGGCGGACTATCTGCCGCAGGCGCTGGCGGGCGAGATGCCCGCCGCCTTTTCAGAGGAGGCGCTGAAGGCACAGGCTGTCGCCCTGCGGACTTACGCGCTCTATTACCGCGCCGCGCGCAAGGAGGCGCACCCGGAGGCGGATGTTTGCACCGATTCCGGCTGCTGCGCCGCCTGTCTGGACGAGACAGCGCTGCGGGAAAAATGGGGAGCAGGCTACGAAACATATTATGCGAAGCTGTGCGCCGCCGTTGCCGCGACAGACGGGCAGTATCTGGTGTATGGGGACGAACCCATCCTTGCGGTGTTCCACGCCTCCTCCGGCGGTCAGACGGAGGACGGAACGGCGCTGGGGACCGCGCAGCCCTATCTGGTCAGCGTCAGCTCCCCGGAAACGGCGGAAACCGTTTCCAACCTGCAAAGCACGGTGACGGTCAGCGCAGCGGATTTCAGGGTCACGGTGCAGGGCGTTCATCCAAATGCGGCGCTCGATGGCGAGCCGTCCGGCTGGGTCGGCGCGGCGGAGCTGGACGCGGCGGGGCGCGTTTCTCAGGTTGAAATCGGCGGCGTGGCGGTCAGCGGACTTGCGCTTCGCGCGATGTTCAATCTGCGTTCCACAGATTTCACGCTCGCTTACAGTGACGGTTCGTTTGTGTTCCGCGTCAGCGGCTATGGACACGGTCTGGGTATGAGCCAATACGGTGCAAACCTGTTGGCGCAGGACGGTGCGACTTACGCAGACATCCTCTCCCACTATTACCCCGGCACAGAGCTGGTCGTCGCCGTACAGGGCGAATGAACCTTTATCCGCCGGGGGACAGGCAGGGTTGCACTCCTGCGGGAGCGGGTCAGGTTTCGTCGCTGCGGCGACGACCTACTTTCCCAACGTAGGGAAAGTAGGCAAAGGCACGACAGGAGAGGGGGTTCCGAATCCCCCTCTCCTGTACCTCTCCCCAACGGCCAAAAGGGGCGCGCCCCTTTTGGATAACCCCTTGCAATCGGGAAATCGAAGCATAAAAATCGGTACTGTGCGTCCCGCACGGGGTTTTCTTAAAGGGGCTGTGCCCCTTTAAGCCGTTCAGGAAGGGTGGTCCCGGAGGGAAACCCATTCGGACGGGGCACATACTCCCGTGCCTTGTGCGCGCGGTGCGTTCCCTGCACCGCCGTAAGGGTTTCCCTCCGGGCGCGTCTTTGCTTACTTTCGCCGCGTTGCGAAAGTAAGTCGCTCCCGCAGGAGCGAAACCCTGCCCTGTGCCTTTGTTTACTTTCTCCACGCCGGGAAAGCAAATCGCTCCCGCAGGAGCGAAACCCTGCCCCTTGCGACGAAACCCGCAAAACCGCCCTTGACTTTTTGAAAAAGAAAGATTAAAATAATATTAGCTTTACCCGAATGTTTTGTAGAGGAGAGAATTATTATGCAAAAGCTAAAAACTATGTTGGTACTTCTGCTCACGCTCGGTCTGGCTGTGCTGCTCTCCACCGCCGCGCTGGCGGACGATGCAACCAGCGGAACCTGCGGCGACAATGTGACATGGTCGCTGGAGGACGGTGTGCTGACCATCTCCGGCACGGGCGCAATGGAGGACTATTTGCGCACGGGCGCGCCGTGGTTTTCGCTGTCGGAATCCTTCACCTCTGTTGTCATTGCGGACGGCGTGACCTCCGTCGGCGCGGATGCGTTCTATCTCTGCACCGGTCTGACGGACGTGGAGATTGGGAACAGTGTGACCTCCATCGGCAGCGAAGCGTTCTATCTCTGCACCGGTCTGACAGATATTGCGATACCGGACAGCGTGACAGAGATTGGCACAAGTGCATTTCAGAGCTGCACCGGTCTGACGGGCATCGCACTCCCGGATAGTGTGACTTCCATTGGTCAATATATATTTTCAGGTTGTACCAATTTGGCAAATGTTGAACTTTCTGACAGCATTACTTCCGTCAGTTGGTATGCATTTCAGAATTGCAGCAGCCTGACAAGCATCACAATCCCGGACAGTGTGACTTCCATCGGTCGCTCTGCATTCAGGAATTGCAGCAGCCTGTCAAGCATTACGATTCCGAACTCCGT
>JAJBUU010000059.1 GCA_020860205.1 Oscillospiraceae bacterium
TTTACCTTTCCCAAACAATGCTCTTCCTTTGCTTACTTTCGCCGCGCAGCGAAAGTAGGTCGCTCCCGCAGGAGCGAAACCTCCTGTGCCTTTGTTTCCTAAGCGTCCTGTGGGTATTCCCCACGTCGGGAAAGTAAATTGCTCCCACTGAGGCGAAACCCGCGCCGTTGCCGGTTTTGCAGCGAAAATTTGCCACAAAGCGGCGAACCGTCGCCGACGCGCGGCTGCTTTTTTACAAAATTTTCTCAAACTGCCGTTTCTGCGCTTGACAAAGCGGAAAAGCGCAGTATAATAAGGTTAGTCCATGCAGGTGAGCAATTACGCATTCATGCATGGACAACTGTATACATAAACACAGGAACGCAGACGCAGAAAGGAGAGGCTTGTATGCTCGAACGATCCGACAAGACCAACCTGCTGGAGCAGAAGGACTACCGCTTCCGCCTCCAGGACGTGGAAAAACCAAATCTCTACCGGGACATCTATAATTATGAAGAGGTCCCCCGTGTATCCTTTAACCATCGGCGTGTGCCGATGAGTATGCCAGCTGACATATGGATCACGGATACCACGTTTCGGGATGGCCAACAATCCATCGAGCCGTATACCGTGGAGCAGATCGTGGAGCTGTATAAGCTGCTCAGCAGGCTCGGCGGGCCTTACGGCATCATCCGCCAGACGGAGTTCTTTGTTTACAGCAAAAAGGATCGGGAGGCTGTCGAGCGCTGTCAGGATCTCGGACTGCGCTTTCCGGAGATCACCACATGGATCCGCGCAACCAAAGAGGACTTTCAGCTTGTCCGCGATCTTGGCATAAGAGAAACGGGCATCCTTGTTTCGTGCAGCGATTATCATATATTCAACAAGCTCAAGATGACGCGTAAGCAGGCGATGGATCAGTATCTCGCCACGGTGTCTATGGCATTTGACGCAGGGCTGATGCCGCGCTGTCATCTGGAGGACATCACCCGCGCGGACTTTTATGGCTTTGTCGTGCCGTTTGTCAATGAGCTGGTCAAGCTCTCCAAACAGGCGGGCATACCGGTCAAAATTCGTGCCTGCGACACGATGGGCTACGGCGTTCCCTATCCGGAGGTCGCGCTGCCGCGCAGCGTGCCGGGCATTGTCTATGGTCTGCAGCACTATTCCGACGTACCGAGCGAGATGCTGGAATGGCACGGTCACAACGACTTTTACAAGGCTGTTTCCAACGCCTCCGCCGCATGGCTTTACGGCGCAAGCGCTGTGAACTGCACGCTGCTGGGCATCGGCGAGCGCACGGGCAACATTCCGCTGGAGTCGATGGTGATGGAGTACGCTACGCTGCGCGGCTCGCTGGACGGCATGGACGCGACGGTCATCAGCGAAATCGCGGAATATTACGAGCGTGAGATCGGCTACAAAATCCCGCCGATGACCCCGTTCGTCGGGCGCAGCTTCAATGTGACGCGCGCCGGTATCCATGCGGACGGCCTGATTAAGGACGAGGAAATTTATAATGTATTCAATACGGAAAAGATTTTGAACCGTCCGCCCGCCGTGCTGGTCGGCAAATCCTCCGGGCTGGCCGGCATCGCCTACTGGATGAACGGCAACTACCGGCTGGTTGGCGACGCGGCGCTCTCCAAGCGTGACCCGCTGGTGATCAAGGTGAAGGAATGGGTGGATGCGGAGTATGCCGACGGACGGCAGACCTCGCTCTCCGAGCAGGAGCTGGAGGAAAAGGTGGAGGAACTCTCCGGCGGCAAATACAAACGGCACGAATAAAATAACGGAGGTTGGAAAAAGCCATGCAACACAAAACCATATCACTGGCCGATCAGGTGTTTGAGCGGCTGGAGAGCGACATATTGACCGGCGTCTACCCGCGCGGCTCCACACTGACGGAGCATTCCCTCAGCGTAGATCTCGGCGTGAGCCGCACGCCGGTGCGCGAAGCGCTCAGTCGGCTGGAACAGGAGCATATCGTGGAATCCACGGCGCGCGGCGTGATCGTGCTTTCCATCACGCCGGAGGACGCGCTGATCATCGACCGCATCCGTCTGCTGCTGGAAGGACCCGTCGCGCGGCGCTGTGCGGAGCTGATCACAGACAAGCAGATCGACGAGCTGCGGGAGATATTGGAATTGCAGGAGTTCTACATCAAAAAGCAGGACACCGAGCATATCAACCTGATCGACAGTCAGTTCCATCGGCAGATTTATGTCTGCGCGGGCAGCCCCGTCTATGTGGACACGCTGCTGCCGCTGCTGAAAAAAATACAGAAGTTCCGTCAGGCGGTGCTTTCCGTCGGTACCCGCGCGGAGGATTCCTGCCAAGAGCACCGCCGGATTTATGAGGCGATCGCCGCGCGCGACCCGGAGAGCGCGGAATACGCCATGTGGCGCCATGTGCGCCGCTCCAAAGAGCAGCTCGAAGAATTTATTAAAAATAACGGAGGCTGAAAAGAAGATGGCAATGATCGAAAAATACGACGGCGCAGTGACGCTTCGGGACGGCGGGCCCGTCCCGTCCGCACCGGATACGGCGGCGCGGGAAAAGACAATGGCTTACCGCATCCTGCGCGCGCATGAAAAGGGCGCGCGGGACGGCGGCAAGATGCGCATTGCGTTCGACGCGATGATTTCCCACGACATCACTTATGTCGGCGTGATACAGTCCGCGCGCGCATCCGGCATGACGGAATTTCCGCTGCCTTACGCGCTGACGAACTGCCACAACAGCCTTTGCGCCGTGGGCGGCACCATCAACGAGGACGACCACGCCTTTGGTCTTTCCGCCGCGAAAAAATACGGCGGCATCTATGTCCCGGCGAATCAGGCGGTCATCCACCAGTTCGCCCGCGAAAAGCTGGCTGGCTGCGGCAAAATGGTGCTTGGCTCGGACTCTCACACACGCTATGGCTGCTACGGCACGATGGGCGTTGGCGAAGGCGGCGGCGAGCTGGCCAAGCAGCTCCTGCAAAACACATGGGACACCGACCCGCCGGAGGTGGTGCTGGTCTGGGTGGATGGCAGCGTGCCGCACGGCATCGGCCCGCATGACGTCGCCATTGCGCTGGTGGGCGCGACCTTTCCGGACGGATTTGTGAAAAACCGCGTGATGGAATTTGCCGGTCCGGGTATCGCGGCGCTGAGCATGGACTTCCGCATCGGCGTGGACGTGATGACGACGGAGACAAGCTGTCTCAGCTCCATCTGGGTCACGGATGAAACGGTGCGCGATTATTACAGCGACATTGGTCGTCCGGAGGATTTTGCGCCGCTTGCGCCGGAGGACGGCGCGTGCTATGACCGCATGGTGACGATCCATCTGGACGAGATGGAGGCGATGATCGCACTGCCGTTCCATCCGTCCAACGCCTATACGCTGCACGAGCTGCAGCGCGACCCGGCGGGCATCCTTGCCGCTGTGGACGAGGCCTGTAACAAGTCGCTGGGCGGCGGCGTGACGATGAACCTGCGGCGCTGCGTCGGCACGGACGGGCTTGTCCGCTGCGACCAGGGCGTCATCGTCGGCTGTGCGGGCGGAATGTACGAGAACCTCTCGGAAGCCGCCGCAATCCTGCGAGGCAAGAGCGTCGGCAACGGTTATTTTGACCTCTCGGTCTATCCCGCCTCCGCGCCGGTCAACCTTGCCGTGCTGCGCGACGGTATTTCGGAGGAGTTCCTGCGCGCAGGCGCGGTGATGAAGCCCTGCTTCTGCGGACCGTGCTTTGGCGCGGGGGATACGCCCGCCAATGCGACGCTTTCCATCCGCCACGCAACGCGCAACTTTGCAAACCGCGAAGGCTCCCGCCCGGCGGACGGACAGATCGCCGCCGTGGCGCTGATGGATGCCCGCTCCATTGCGGCCACCGCCGCAAACGGCGGCGTTTTGACCGCCGCGACAGACATCGACTATGACGTTCCGGCACGGACATATCATTATGATGATTCCGTCTACCAGAAACGCTGTTACTTTGGTTTTGGCAAGGCCGACCCCTCTGTGGAGCTGCGCTTTGGCCCGAATATCCGTGACTGGCCGCATATGCCGCGCATGGAGGAAAACCTGCTGCTGCGCCTTTGCGCGGTCATCCATGACGACGTGACCACCACGGACGAGCTGATCCCCTCCGGGGAAACCTCCAGCTATCGCTCCAACCCCATCGCGCTCTCGGAGTTTGCGCTCTCGCGCCGGGCGCCGGATTATGTTGGGCGAAGCAAGGTCGTGCGCGCGCTGGAGGAAGCACGGGAGTCCGGCAGCACGGATACGGAAACGGCGGCGCTGTTCGCCCGCTTCGGCGCGGACGCGGCGGACACCACCATCGGCTCCTGTGTCTTTTCCCACCGACCTGGCGACGGCAGCGCGCGGGAACAGGCGGCCTCCTGCCAGAAGGTGCTGGGCGGCTTTGCCAACATCTGCTATGAGTACGCCACGAAGCGCTACCGCTCCAACTGCCTGAACTGGGGCATCGTCCCGTTTACGATGGAGCGCACGGCAGACTTCCCCTGCGAAAACGGCGACTGGGTCTATGTTCCGCACGTCCGCAGCGGCATTCTGGCCGGACAGGAAGCCTTTCCCGCAACGCTGCTGTGCGCCGACGGGAGCGTCCATGAAGTCACGCTGCTGTGCGCCGGACTGAGCGACGAGGAAAAGCAAATCGTCACGGAGGGCTGCCTGATGAACTACTACGCCGCCCGCAACACGAAAAACTGAGACAACACCGCACCATCAGGGCAGCGTCGTTATACTGTTGTCCTGATATTTTGGAAAAAAGGAAGATGCAATCGATGGCTCTGATTGAAATGAAAACGCCGCTGGTGGAGATGGACGGCGACGAAATGACGCGCATCCTGTGGCAGATGATCAGGGAAAAGCTGATCCTGCCCCACGTCGCGCTGAAAAGCGAATACTATGACCTCTCTCTGCTCAACCGCAACGACACGGACGACCAGGTGACAGTGGACGCGGCGAACGCAACGAAAAAATACGGCGTTGCGGTCAAATGCGCTACGATCACGCCGAACAAACAGCGCATGGAGGAATACCCGCAGCTCAAAAAGCTCTGGCCCTCGCCAAACGGCACCATCCGCTCCATTCTGGACGGTACGGTGTTCCGCACGCCGATCCTGATCGACGCGGTGCATCCGGCTGTGCGCAACTGGAAAAAACCCATCACCGTCGCGCGTCACGCTTACGGCGACGTATACAAGGCGGTGGATCTGCACACCGATGAGCCGGGGGAATGCACGATGACATTCCGCGGGGAGAGCGGACGGGAAACGACGCTCAGCATCCAGAAGGTGGACGGCCCTGCGGTTTTTCAGGGACAGCACAACAAAGAGAAAAGCATCCGCTCCTTCGCGCGCGCCTGCTTCCAGTATGCGCTGGACATAAAGCAGGACCTCTGGTTTTCCACAAAGGACACCATTTCCAAAATCTATGACGGCACGTTCCGCAGCATCTTTGACGAGGAATTTGAGGACTACCGCGCGCGCTTTGACGCGCTGGGACTGACCTATTTCTACACGCTCATCGACGATGCGGTGGCGCGCGTGATCCGTTCGCAGGGCGGCTTTATCTGGGCGTGCAAGAACTATGACGGCGACGTGATGAGCGACATGATTTCCACGGCGTTCGGCTCGCTTGCGATGATGACGAGCGTACTGGTTTCGCCGGACGGCTGCTGGGAATACGAGGCCGCGCACGGCACGGTGACGAAGCACTATTACCGCTATTTGCGGGGCGAACAGACCAGCACGAACCCGCTGGCGACGATTTTTGCATGGAGCGGCGCGCTGCGCAAGCGCGGCGAGCTGGACGCGCTGCCGGAGCTGACCGCCTTTGCCGACCGGCTGGAACAGGCCAGCCTGGATACGCTCTCCGCCGGGACCATGACCGGCGACCTCTCCGCGCTGGTCGAGCCGGGCTTTTCCGCCCGCACCGTTTCCTCTGCGGAATTTCTGGACGCCGTCGCCGCAAGGCTGTAAGGCGCGCCATCTTTTCACCACGGGAGGAACGTGGCTTGGCAAACGAAAAACGCATTGATTTGCATATCCATACCACCGCCTCCGACGGCACGCTGACGCCGACGGAGGTGGTGCGCCGGGCGCGGGAGCTGGACCTTTCCGCCATCGCGATTACCGACCACGATACCCATGCGGGGGTCGCGGAGGGCATGGCCGCCGCAGCGGAATACGGCGTGGAGGTTGTTCCCGGTATTGAACTGAGCATCGACTACCACGGGCGCGGCATCCACCTGCTGGGCTATTTCGTGCCGCCGGATTCCGCGCCGCTCCAGTCGCTGCTGGACTGGGTCGTGCAGGAGCGAGACGAACGCAACCGCACGATCGCAGCGGCGATGTGCGCCGACGGTATTCCGATCACGATGGAACGGCTGAAGGCGCGCTATCCCGGCGCGGTGATCGGTCGCCCGCACTTCGCCGCTGCGCTGGCTGAGCTGGGCTACGCGCGGGACGTACAGGACGCCTTCGCACGCTATATCAGCATTGGGCAAAAATACTTCCGAAAGCGCGAATATATCCCGCTGCAACGCGCGTTTGACACGCTGCACGCCGCCGGAGGAAAGGCGGTGTTTGCCCACCCGTTCCAGTACCGCCTGTCGGAGCCGGAGCTTCTGGCGCTGACACAAACCTTCGTGGACGAGGGGCTTTGCGGTATCGAGTGCATCTACTCCGGCTACACGGCGGAGCAGACGGCCTGCCTGGAACGGCTGGCCGCGCGCTATGACCTTTGCGTTACCGGCGGCAGCGACTATCACGGCACGCGCAAACCGCATATCGAGATGGGCAGCGGCACCGGCGGCATGACGGTGCCGTATGCGCTGCTGGAAACCCTGCGGGGCGCATGACACGCGGCAATGTCTCTGCATATCCGCTGCGTGCGGCGATACGCTTTTGTTGTGCTGCATCGCATCAGGATAAGAAAGCTATAAGAATTTTTCTCCTGCGGGAGCAAAACCTCCTGTGTCTTTGCCTGCTGAGTACCCTGTGGGTATAAGTGCCCTGCGGGTATTTCTCATGAAAGGAAAGCGGGTCGTCGCCGCGGCGAAGAAACCCGACTGCTCCCGCAGGAGCGGTACCTGCCCCGGCAACAAAACCGCCCCGTTCCCACAGAGCCGGATCAAATCTCCAGAATCCGCTTGCTATTTTCTACGTGCTTTAGTATAATAATGAACGGATTTCATCCTTCACTGCACACCTGACTTGCGGCGCCGCTGCACAAATGCGTCTGCGGCGGCTGACGGCTGTTTCACGCCAGACCTGCCTGTCGGTTGACGCGGTGTTGCCTTGAAAAAATCAAGCCGTGTTTGGAAAAAAGGAGCGTATCACATAAATGCCAGATTTGACTTATAGACGGCGCTTTGGCGATCGACGGGATGGGCGGCTGCTGCGTTCGCTCTCCCCGTTTTACAGAATGACCCCCTATATTATGGTGAACCGGAACGATGCCTGCAACTGCTTTTCGGACTGCGTGGAGGTCAGCGAAGCAGCGCAGTGGTTCCGGGAAAAGCGGCAGGAAAACTGGAAGGGCATGGGAATGCTCCACCTTTTTATCGCCGCCTATATCCGCACGATGACCCATTGCCCTGGACTGAACCGCTTTGTCAGCGGGCAGCGGATTTATGCGCGCAACCGCATTGAAATCGTGCTGGCTGTCAAACGCGCAATGACCGCAGACGCGGAGGAAACGACGATCAAGGTCGTTTTTGAACCGACGGACACGGTTTTTGACGTTTACCGCAGGCTGGGCGAGAAGGTGGATGAGATCAAAGCGAACGCGGAGGGAAACGAAACGGAGCAGACTGCCGCCACGATGATGGCGCTGCCGCGTCCGATTTTGAAATTTGTCATGTGGATACTGCGTCTGATGGATTATTTTGGCGGACTTCCGCGGGCGCTGATGGATGCCAGCCCGTTCCATGGCAGCATGATCATCACCGATCTCGGCAGCATCGGCACCGGCCCGATTTACCACCATCTTTATAATTTTGGCAACCTGCCGGTGTTCGTCGCCTTTGGAAAAAAGCGCCGCGCCGTGGAAACGGACAAAAACGGTGTGCTGATGGAGCGCCGCTATATCGACTTTAAGGTGGTCATGGATGAGCGCACCGTGGACGGCATTTATTTTGCCAATGCGCTCAAATATTTGAAATATTATATCCAGAACCCGGCGCTGCTGGAAACGCCGCCGGAGCAGGTCGCAGAGGATGTATTTTAACTTAAAATATCCGCGCAAAATCAGGCGAAGCACAAAACGGGGAGGTCGCGCATGAGCGGCGGAGAAAGACAGATATGCGTGGGGCTTCTGGCGCACGTTGACGCAGGAAAGACCACGCTGGCGGAAGCGATGCTCTACCGCGTGGGCTGCATCCGTGTGCCGGGACGTGTGGATCATGGGGACACCGCGCTGGACACGCACCCGCTGGAACGCAGCCGCGGCATCACTATTTTTTCCGCACAGGCCGCGTTTTCCCGCGCCGACTGCCGCTTCACGCTGCTGGATACGCCGGGCCATATGGACTTTTCCGGCGAAATGGAGCGCACCCTGCAGGTACTGGACTGCGCGGTGCTGGTGATCAGCGCGGCAGCCGGTGTGCAGGCGCATACGGAAACGCTTTGGCGGCTGCTGGAACAGTATTCGCTGCCGGTCTTTCTTTTTGTCACCAAAATGGACGCGCCAAACGCGGGGCGCGCTGCGTGCGCCGCAGCGCTTTCTGCGCGTCTGGATGCGCGAGTCATGGACTTTACGAACCGCCCGCCGGACGATGAGCTGGCGCTTTGCGACGAGGCGCTGCTGGAGCGTTATCTGGCGCGCGGCGGCATAACGGACGGCGACATTGCCGGGCTGGTCGCGGCACGGAAGATTTTTCCCTGCTATTTTGGCTCCGGTTTGCGCGTGGAGGGCGTGGACGCGCTTTTGGACGCGCTCTCGCGCTATACCGCGCCCCGCGCCTATACGGAGGACTTTGGTGCGCAGGTATTCAAAATCAGCCGCGACGAACGCGGCGCACGCTGGACGCACCTGCGTCTGGTCGGCGGGACGGCGCGTGTGCGGGATAGTCTGCGCTATGTCGCTGCGGACGGAGCGGTGATGGAGGAAAAGATCGCCGGGATCCGCGTCTGCGACGGGGCGAAATGGATCCCGGCGGAATGTCTTTCCGCCGGGGAGACCGGCGCGCTGCTTGGTCTGAGCCACAGCTACGCCGGTCTTGGATTGGACTGCGCGCCGGACGCTCCCGCACCGCAGCTCGTCCCGGCGCTGCAATATCGCCTGGATCTTCCGCCGGGGACGGACGCGCTCTCCGTGCTGCCGCGCCTGAAGCTGCTGGAGGAGGAGGAACCGCTGCTGCGCTTCTCATGGGACACACAACGGCAGGAAATCGCCGTGCATCTGATGGGACCGGTGCAGATCGAAGTGCTGAAATCCCTGATTTCCGACCGCTTTGGTCTGGAAACGGAGGTGCGCGCCGGGCGGCTGCTGTATCAGGAAACGATTGCCGCGCCGGTGGACTGCGCCGGGCATTTTTCGCCGCCGAAGCACTACGCGGAGATACATCTGCGTCTGGAGCCGCTTGCGCGCGGGCGCGGCATTGAGCTGGAGAGCGACTGCCCGGCGGATATGCTGGCGCCGAATTGGCAGCAGACGGTGCTTGCGCAGTTCGCGTCCCATCTCGCGCCCGGCATACTCTGCGGCGCGCCGCTGACGGATTTGCGCATCACGCTGATGGCCGGGCGCGCACAGGCCGCGCAGAGCACGGAGGCGGATTTCCGTCAGGCCGCGACCCGCGCGCTACGGCAGGGGCTGAAAAAAGCGCAGAACGTCCTGTTGGAGCCGCGCGCCGCGTTCCGGCTGACGCTGCCCGCACCGCTGCTGGGACGCGCCGCCGGGGACATCCGCGCCATGCACGGTACTTTTGAAACAGACAGCGCGGGCGCGTACGCGGTGCTGGAGGGCAGCGCACCGCTCTCGTGTATCCGGGACTACGGACAGACCGTGGCGGCTTACAGCGGCGGACGCGGCCAGTTTTCATGGCGCATGGCGGGATATATGCCATGCCACAACACAGCGGAGGCCGCCACCGAATGCGGCTATGACGCGGATGCGGACGCCCACTACCCGGCGGACTCTGTTTTCTGCGCCCATGGCGGCGCGTTGACCGTTTCATGGGACGCCGCCGACGGTTATATGGACCTGCTCCCGGCGGCGGAAGCATCTCCACCGGCGTCCATGCAGCCGCGCCGTGCGCCGCTGAATATCGACGAGTGCGAGCTGGAAGCCATCATGGAGCGGGAATTTGGTCCCATCCGGCGGCCAATGTACGTCAGCCACCCGCCGCGCGCGGCACAGACCTCCGACGGGTTCATGCTGCGCACCCGGAAGGAATGCGTCGTTGTGGACGGCTACAATGTCATTTTTGCGTGGGACACGCTGAAGGCGCTGGCAGCGGACGATTTGGATGCGGCGCGGCAGACGCTGACCGAGCAGCTTGTCAGCTACCACGGTTTCACAGGCAGCGATGTGGTCCTGGTGTTCGACGGTTACGCCGTGCGCGGCAACCCCGGAGAGAAGGACGTTTACCACGGGGTGCGCGTTGTGTTCACAAAAGAGAACGAGAGCGCCGACCTCTACATTGAGCGTCTGCTGCACGAAATCGGCAAAAACGCCGCGGTGCGGGTCGTCACATCGGACAACCTCATCCGGCTTTCCGCGCTGGGCAGCGGCATTCGGCGCACCAGTGCGCGTGAGTTTGGCACGGAGATGGACTGGGTGATGGGGCAAATCAGCGCCGTGCTGGAGCGCAGCGCGGCGGGCAGTCACCTGACGCGCCTGCCGGACAGCAGACTTTAGGCGCCGTCCTATACGCAAAACGAAGCTCCCCGATTCTCAAAAACAGAGAATCGGGGAGCTTCGGCAATCGGGGGTTCCTTAGTCCCAGAGCGCCGCAGGGTAGACGCCGGAGGCTTTCATCTCCGCAATCGCGGTGCGCACAGACTGCAGATCCTCCTGATAGGTAACGCCGTGCCAGACCTCGTTGCAGGGCAGCACGCGCACACTGTCGCTGCCCTCCCGGATCAGGTCGGACACCACGGTCGGGAGAAAATATTCGCATTTCAGTCCGTCCACTGGCAGATGTTCGGCCAAAAATGCAGGGAACCGCGCGTACAGGACATCCAGCATCCGCGCGGAAAAGCCCCAAAAGTTCATGCTGACCGTTTCCGCTCCGGTCAGCGGCGTTTCCGTGCCGTCCGCGGCAATGCTGACGGCAGCGGCGCCGCGCTTTTCAATGCGCGTATGTTCCGTCACGCCGGTCAGGAAGCCGCCGTTTGCGGTGCATATGCCGCGGGAGACGCTGCCATGTTCCGTCACGGTATTGCACAGGCGGTAGCCGACCATCGCGTGTTCGCTGTCCGGGCGCGGTGCGGAGAGGAACGCATAGATGGCGCGGAACGCCCCCGGGCCATAAAAATCATCTGCATTGATCACAGCCAGCGGGCCGTCCACCACGCCGCGGCAGCAGGCCACCGCGTGACCGGTTCCCCACGGCTTCGTGCGGCCTGCGGGCAGCGCCACGCCCGGCGGCAGACGATCCAGCTCCTGATATACATAGTCCACATGGAACCGCCGCTCCATGCGCGCGCCCACGGCGGCGCGGAAGTCCTCCGCAATGGCGTGCTTGATGATGAACACAACGCGCGTAAACCCCGCACGATGCGCGTCGTAAAGGGAAAAATCGAGAATCGGGTGGCCGGCGTCGTCCACCGGCGTGATTTGCTTCAGCCCGCCAAAGCGGCTGCCCATGCCCGCAGCCATGACCACAAGAGTCGGTTCCTGCATTGTATGCCTCCGTTCAAAATCCTTTTTTCATTCTGTATGGGAGCGCGCACAGATGCGCGCTTTATTTTGTCATATTCTCCGGCGCTTTTCAAGAGGGCTTTCCCACGCAGAGACGGCCATAAAGCGCGGCTGTGTCCGCCATCTGCGCCGCCAGATGTTCCGTGAGCTGACCGGGCAGGAGCCGCCAGCGCCAGTTGCCGGTCGGGACGCCGGGGATGTTGACGCGCCCTTCCGCGCCGAGCTGAAGCCAGTCCTGCACCGGCGCGATGAACAGTGCGGAAATGCTGCCCATTCCGGCGCGCAGCACGGCTTCCGGCAGCGCTTCCGGACGTTCCACGCCCAGATACCGCATGGCAAACGCACGTTCCGCCGTGCCCGCCTCCGCCGCCCACGCACACAGTGTGGTATTGTCGTGCGTACCGGTGTAGCAGACGGAGTTTTGCGTGTGGTTGTGGGGCAGATAAGCGCTGCCGCCAGACGGGTCAAAGGCAAATTGCAGCACCGTCATGCCCGGCCAGCCGGAGCGCGCACGCAGTCGGCGCACATCGTCTGTCAGCAGTCCCAAATCCTCTGCAATGAACCGCATTTGCGGAAAATGGATGCGCAGCGTATCGATCAGCGCCATGCCGGGACCGGTGCGCCAGCAGCCGCTTTGTGCGGTTTCCGCGCCTGCTGGGACCGCCCAATAGCGTGCCAGCCCGCGAAAATGGTCGATGCGCAGCGCGTCAAAGCACCGCGCCGCCGTTTGCACCCGGCGCAGCCACCAGCCAAAGCCGTCCCGTGCCATCGCCGCCCAGTCATAAAGCGGGTTGCCCCAAAGCTGCCCTTCGGCGCTGAAATAGTCCGGCGGTACGCCGGCCACCGCGGCGGGTCGCCGCTGCCCGTCCAGTTGGAAAAACTGCGGCTCGCTCCACACGTCTGCGGAATCCGGCGCGGCGTAAATCGGCAGGTCGCCCAGAATCTGCACATTGCGCGCCGCCGCATAAGCGCGCAGCGCGTCCCACTGGCGGAAGAAAAGCCATTGCAGCGCGATGTGCAGACGCACATCCGGCGCGAGCTCCGCGTCCAGCGCACGCAGCGCCGCCGCGTCATGCAGCCGCACGGCCTCCGGCCATGCCGTGCCGCAAAATCGCCGCCGCAGCGCCATAAAACGCACATAGTCCGGCAGCCATGTCTGCACTGCCGCAAACGCTTCCAGCGCCGCTCCGTTCCGCTGCCACAGACGCTCCGCCGCCGGGCGCAGCAAATCAAGCCGGTCACGGCAGAGCGCACCGTAGTCCACCAGCGCACCGCCGGGAAAGGCTGTTTCCGCGTCGCGCAGCTCCGCCGCGGTCAGCAGATCGTCCGCCGCCAGCAGGTCCGGGTCGATGAACCACGGATTCCCGGCAAAGGTGGAAAAGGTCTGATAGGGGGAATCTCCGCTGCCGGTCGGCCCCACGGGAAGCACCTGCCACCAGCGCGCCCCCGCTGCGGAGAGAAAATCTATAAAGTCAAACGCCGCCTTGCCCAGCGTACCGATGCCGTAAGGCGACGGAAGGGAAAACACCGGTGTTAAAACCCCATATGCACGTTCCATGCACGTCCTCCACTGTTTTTTTTACCGCAGCAGCGCTTCGCCCGGCTGCGCGGACACGGCTCCGGCGGATCGCTCCGTCACCGCCGCGCAGAACGCCGCCGCGCGATCCTCACGCAGCAGCAGCTCCAGCGCAATGACCGCACCAAATTCGCTGTGGGCGATTTCACCTTCGTGCGCTGCGAGCAGACGCTGCAATCGCTCGAAAAACGGATAGGGGCATTGCAGCGCGATGCGCCTCCACGGAGCAAGCGTGCGCAGTCCCGCCGCATCCAGCGCAGCTTTGGCGGCTGCGGAATAGGCGCGTGTCAGTCCGCCGGTCCCCAGCAGCACGCCGCCAAAGTAGCGCGTGACAACGCAGCAGACGTCCGTGACGCCCGCGCCCTGCAGCACGGTCAAAATGGGCTGTCCCGCCGTTCCCTGCGGTTCGCCGTCGTCGCTGTAACGCTGCGTACCGCTGCGCAGCAGATAGGCGTATACGTTGTGGCGCGCGTCATAATGGCGCTTTTTCACGGACTCGATATGCGCCCGCGCCGCCGCCTCCGTTTCCACCGGCTGGAGACAGCCCAGAAAGCGCGAGCGCTTTTCCACGATCTCCGATTCTCCGCAGGCAGCCGGGATTTGATAGCTCGTCATAACGCACGCTCCTCAACCGCGTAAGGCCGCAGCGCCGCCCAAAGGTCGGGTTTTACCACGGCCTCCGTGCGCACGCCGGATTCCGTGTAGTCCAACGAGAGGACCGCCGCCTCGTCGTGCAGCCGCTGCACCAGCGCGCCCTGCGCAAACGGCAGGAGGAACACGGCGCGGCGTTTCCCGCGTCCAAGCGCGGCGGAAACGCCGCGCAGCAGCGCGTCCAGCCCTTCGCCCGTGCGGGCGGAAACGCAGACCGCGTCCGTCTCCCGCGGCAGGGGGACGGCGGCCACATCGCACTTGTTGTATACCCGGATGCAGGGCGTGCCCTCCGCGCCAAGCTGCGTCACCAGCGCGTCAACCACCTGCGCCTGCGTTTCCCATTCCGGGCTGCTCAGGTCGATGACGTGCAGCAGCACGTCGGCAAAGGCCAGCTCCTCCAGCGTGGCCTTGAACGCTTCGATCAGGTGTGTCGGCAGACGGCGGATGAAGCCGACGGTGTCGCTGAGGAGCACCTCCTGCACCTCGTCCACCATCAGGCGGCGGGTGGTGGTGTCCAGCGTGTCAAACAGGCGGTCATTTGCGGGGATGTCGCTGCCGGTCAGGCGGTTCAGGAGCGTGCTTTTGCCCGCGTTCGTATAGCCGACCAGCGCCACGACGGGGACCTCGTTTTTTTCGCGCCGCCGCCGCTGCACTGCGCGGGTGCGGCGTACCTCGCTCAGCTCCTGCTCCAGCTTTTGAATTTTGCGCCGGATGTGGCGGCGGTCGCTCTCCAACTGCGTTTCTCCGGGGCCGCGGGTGCCGATCGCGCCCTCCTGCCGCTCCAGATGTGTCCACATTCCGAGCAGGCGGGGCAGCAGATAGCGGTACTGTGCCAGTTCGACCTGTAGCCGCCCTTCCCGCGTCCGGGCGCGCTGGGCAAAAATATCCAGAATCAGGCCGGAGCGGTCAAGCACCTTGACGCCCAGTTCCTCGCTGAGGACGCGCATTTGACTGGGCGACAGCTCGTTATCAAAGACGGCGAGATCGCCGCCGTTTTTGTCCAGCAGCTCCTTCAGCTCCTGCACCTTGCCCGCGCCGATGAAGCTGCGGGGGTCGGGTGCGGCGCGGCGCTGCAAAACCGTTGCGACAACTGCGCCGCCTGCGGTTTCCACCAGTGCGGCCAGCTCGTCCATGCTCACATCGCCGGAGTTTTCCTCCGGCGCAAAGCAGTCCGCGGCAAGGCCGCAGAGCACGGCGCGCTCCTGTTTTGGTTCCATGTCGTTCATGGCGCATCTCCTTCCGCCGCCGAATTTTCCGCAAGCTGGCAGTAAGGGCGGCAACAGCAAAGGCTGCATTTTGGACTGCGTGCGGTGCAGACGGCGCGGCCATGCAGCACAACGCGGTGGCAGAAGTCGTTGCTCCGCTCCGGCGGCAAAATCGCGCGCAGCGCGCGCTCGATCGCCTCCGGCTCCTTCAGACCGTCCACCAGACCAAGCCGGTTGCTGATGCGGATGCAGTGGGTATCCACCACCACCGCGCCGGGCATCTGGTACAGGTCGCCCAGCAGAAGATTTGCCGTCTTGCGCCCCACGCCGGGGAGCGAGAGCAGTTCCTCCATCGTGCCGGGAACCTTGCCGTCAAAGCGCTCCAAAAGCTGCTGCGCGCACTGCACGATGTCCTTTGCCTTTGTGCGGAAGAAGCCGCAGGAGTGGATACAGTCCTCCACCTCCGCCGTGTCCGCCGACGCAAAGGACTCCAGCGTTGGAAAGCGCGCAAACAGCGCCGGCGTGACAAGGTTCACGCGCGCGTCCGTACACTGTGCGCTCAGACGCACGGCGATCAGCAGCTCGTAGTCCTTTTGATATTGTAGCGCGCACTGCGGCGGATATTCCTGTTCCAGCGCCGCGAGGATGCCGCTTATCTGTTCTGCGGTACGCATTTTTCACGCCTTCTTTCTATGTGGGGGATAGCGGTTCAAAAATCTTCGTTTATATGCACGATTTTGCACTGAAAATCGCCGTTTTCAATCGTAACAAGGCCAAAAGTGGGGGGATGAGAGATTTCCAATGCTGCCGGGGTTCATAAGTGTGACGCCGGCCATGTCCCGCAGGAGCGGACGGTGGGTGTGACCGAACAGACCGAGCCGTGCGCCGGAGCAGCAAACGCTGTTGAAAAAGCCGTCCAGACCCAGCTTTACGCCGTGGTTGTGACCGTGGGCGGCAAAAATGCGCACCCCGTCCAGCTCTATAAGCGCTCGGTCAGGACAGGCTGTGTCAAAATCGCAGTTTCCGCGCAGAATGGTCATCGGGGTCGCGGGGAAACTGTGCGCGATCTGCGCTGCGTCGCGCACCCCGTCGCCCAGAAAGAAGATGTGATTTGGACGGCAGCGCCCCACCGCGCGGCGCATCGCCTGATCGTCGCCGTGGGAATCAGAGAACACAGCAAGCAGCATATTTTGTCAACCTTTCGTGCCGGTGTGAATAGGATGTAGAAACGGGAATGCAGGAGGAGGGAAATGCAGATGGATTTTTCGGAAATGCGCCGTCAGGCGGTGCAGCAGGAGCGCCTGCAGGCGGCAGCACAGAGCGCCGCAGCGAAGCGGGTGCTGCAAGAGCTGGATGCGGATGCAGTGGAGCGCGCCGCCGCATCGGGCGACGCCGCGGCGCTGAAAGCGCTGCTCCATCAGGTGCTTGCCAGTCCGGAGGGGCGCTCGCTGGCGGAGCAGGTAAAGAAAGCGGTCAAACCAGATGGATGAGCTGGAAGCGCGCCTTGACAGCCTCCTCTCCGACCCGTCGGAGATGGAAAAGCTGAAAAATCTTGCCAGCAGCCTGTTCGGTCAGGACGGCGCGGCAGACGCAGCACCCGTTGCCGCAGCTGCACCGTCCGGCGAAGCAGACACGACGCCGGATACGGGGATGCTGCGGCGCTTGCAGTCGATGATGGGCGCGGCGGAACAGGATCAGGGCAAAGCGGCGCTGGTGCGCGCGCTTTCGCCCTATCTGCGGCCGGAGCGCGCCGCAAAGCTGCAAAAGGCGCTGAAAATGGCGCAGGCCGCCCGCGTGGCGCGTCTGGCACTGGGGGAGGAGCGGAATGGCGGCATATAACCGCTACCATGGGAACAGCGGCAGGGTGGAGCGGATACGGGAGCCGGAACCGTCCGCCGCTGCGCCGCCGGTCATATCGGTTCCGACAGGGGCAGCGTCAGACACATCGGTTCCGGCGGGGAGACCGGCGGAACAACAACACGAGCCACCCAACCCGCCGCCTGCGCCGGGCGGCGAGCTTGGGCGGCTGCTCCAGCGGCTGCTTCCCATGCGTTTGGAAACGGAGGACTTGCTGCTCATCACGCTGCTCTACCTGCTCTATCGGGAGAGCGGGGACCGGGATTTCCTGATTATGATCGGCGGGATACTGTTTTTATAATGTTTTTATAATATATTTTTGCGTGGATATGCGGCGTACATAGGCGTCAGGGCATGGCGAACAGCGCTTCGTCCGGCGTGGAGATCACCGGGGCGGAGGATGTCATGGAGTAGACCAGCACGTCCGCGTCATAAATTTCCGCGCCCATCAGCAGGCCGCTCTCCAGCGAGATATAGCACATGGTTTTGTAGCCCAGCGCACCGGAGCGGTAGCGGACATAGACGCAGCCCTCTCCGTTATAGTCCTCATACCCTGCGGCGGTGATGTCGTCTGTGTCCAGTGCCAGCACATCCTCGTAGGTGGGAATGGTCTGATAGACATCCGCGTCGCCATCGCGCGCCGGGCCCTGGTATACGCCGTCCGCATCGGAATACCAGATCCATTTTTCCGCACCGCGCAGCAGGACGTTTTTGACCGTGTCCCGGCCTTCCTCCTGAATTTCCGCGCGAACAGTTTCCCCGCGCGCCCAGACGCGGATCTCTGTGGTAACGGAGCCGCTTGCCCAAAAGCTGCGCACGGTCAGCGTGCGGGAATAGCTGTCGGCGCGCGAGAGCAGCGCCACAACCGTCTGTACCGTTTCCGGGCTGACCTCGACCAATGCGGCGGAACCACCGGCGGCGGAATCACCGTCCGGGGCGTCCGACGCGGAGGCATCGGATAAACGAACCTCCGGCGTGTCCGGCGTGTTGCCGGGAAAGAGCAGCACGATCAGAACGACCAGCGCTGCGGCGGCAAGAACGACCAGAGCGGGAAAAAACACGCCCTGTTTTTTCATGCAGAAAATTCCTCCGGCGGCGCAGCGCGCAGACCAAAGCCAAACGCGAGCGCATCCGCAATGCGTTCGCAGGCGTGTCCGTCGCCGTAAGGGTTCACGGCGTGCGCCATTGCATCGTAGCGGGCGCGGTCACAAAGCAGTTCCTCCGCCATATGCAGTATCACATCCCGTTCCGTTCCGGCCAGCGCGACGGTACCGGCAGAGACCGCCTCCGGGCGTTCCGTTTCCCGGCGCAGGACAAGCACCGGCTTTCCCAGCGCGGGCGCTTCCTCCTGAATGCCGCCGGAGTCCGTCATGACGAAAAGGCTGCGGTTCATCAGCTTGTGCATATCCATCGCGTCCAGCGGGGCGGTCAGCAGGATATTTTCCGCGCCGCCCAGATTCCGCTGCGCGGCCTCCTGCACCACCGGGCTGAGATGGACGGGATAGACGACAGTGATCTCCGGGTGCGCGTGTGCAAGCGCGGCAACGGCGGAAAAAATATGCTCCATTGGCTGCCCGTAATTTTCCCGGCGGTGGCAGGTCATCGCGATCACCGGGCGTGAGAAGTCCACGCGGTTGAGCGCGTCGCAGGCGAACGGACGGTCATTGACGGTGTATTTCATCGCGTCGATGACGGTGTTGCCGGTCACAAAAATGCGCCCCTGTACGGCCTCGCGCTGCAAATTGGCGCGGTTTTGCGCCGTGGGCGCAAAGTGGTATTCCGCAAGGCGGCCCACCATGCAGCGGTTCAGCTCCTCCGGAAACGGGGAGTAGCGGTCATAAGTGCGCAGTCCGGCTTCCACATGGCCGACCGGGATCTTTTGATAGAATGCGCAGAGCGCGCTGGCAAAGGTCGTCGTTGTGTCGCCGTGTACCAGCACAACGTCCGGCTTTGCCTGCTCCAGCGTATCCCCCAGACGGGTCAGGATTTTGGATGTGACGCCGGAGAGCGTCTGGCGCTCCTCCATGATGTCCAAATCCCAGTCCGACGTTACGCCAAAGACGGAGAGCACCTCATCTAACATCTCCCGGTGCTGCCCGGTGACGCAGACCATGCTCTCAAACACCGGTCGCGCGGCCAGCTCCAGTGCAAGCGGACACATTTTGATTGCCTCCGGACGGGTGCCAAAGACGGAGAGGACGCGGATGCGCGTTCCGTTCATTTTGTTTCCTCCTGCTGCGGGGGTTCCCCCTGTGCCGCCGACTGCGCGGCGGCGGGATTTTCCGGATGCTCGATCGTGCGGTAGATGAACAGTCCCACCGCGACGGCGATGAGCAGGTCCAGCAGGATCAGCAGCAGCCGGAGCTTTCCGTTGGTGCAGATCACCACGGCGGTCAGTCCCAGCATGGCGCTGAGAGAATAGAGCACGGCGACAGCCTGCTTCTGGCTCAGACCGTGGTCGATCAGACGGTGGTGCAGATGACCGCGATCCGGCGTCATGGGGTTCTGTCCGTGCAGCAGCCGCCGGATGACGGCATAAAGCGTATCAAACAGCGGCAGCGCCAGCGCGAGGATCGGCACAAGGAAGGTCACGACGGCGTAAACCTTGAACATTCCCATAATGGACACAGTTGCCAGCACATAACCCAGCAGCAGCGCGCCGGTATCGCCCATAAAAATTTTTGCGGGGTTCAGATTATAGGGGATAAAGCCCAGACAGCCGCCCGCCAGCGCCGCAAGCAACAGCGCCACGCCCGGTTCGGAAACCAGCAGCGCCACCACCAGCATCGTCACGGAGCTGATTGCGGAAACGCCGCAGGCCAGCCCGTCCAGTCCGTCAATCAGGTTCACGGCGTTTGTCACGCCGACGATCCAGATGAGCGTCACCGGAATGCCAAGATAGCCGATAAACAG
The DNA here is from genome assembly GCA_020860205.1 of Oscillospiraceae bacterium. Taxonomy (GTDB): domain Bacteria; phylum Bacillota; class Clostridia; order Oscillospirales; family Oscillospiraceae; genus RGIG7114. The sequence continues at coordinate 20,062 of JAJBUU010000059.1, forward strand.
CGTTTCGTTGGCGGAAAACACGTTCGGATTTGACAGCACCTGTATCACCACGCCGTGCGCGATGGCGACGACCGCCGCCAGCATCTGCGCGATGAGCTTGACATAGTATTTCAGACAAACGATATCGTCCACAACGCCGGTGGCCACGATGATGACCGCGCCGATCAGGATGCCCTGCACCTCCCGGCTGATGTCCACAAACAGCAGCGTGGAGATGAGGAAGCCAAAGAAAATCGCAAGACCGCCCATGCGCGGGGTCGGCTGTTTATGAATATGGCGCACCTGGTCGGGGACATCCATCGCGCCGACCTTTTGTGCGAAGGTCTTTACGATCGGTGTTGTGCCAAAGGAGATAATAACGGCGACTGCAATCGCCAGAAGCACCTTCAGCCAAAGCTGCATTTCAGGAAACATAAGTGTGACTGCTCCTACCTAATCTGTATCTGTTCCGTTCAGCGTTCGACAAAGCCGACTTTCTTGTAGACCTTGCGCAGCGTCCGCCGGGCGATGGCGGCGGCGCGCGCTGCGCCGTCACGGTAAATATTTTCCAAATATGCCTTATCCTGCATCAGCTTTTGGCTCTCTGTCCGAATGGGGTCGGTCAGGGCGATCACCGCGTCCGCCACAGCGGATTTGAACGCGCCGTAGCCCTGCCCGGCGAACTCCACTTCGGCCTGCTCCAGCGTGCTGCCGGTCGCGGCGCAGAAGATGGTAAGCAGGTTGCTCACGCCGGGCTTTGCCTCGCGGTCAAAGCGAACGCTGCTGTCGCAGTCCGTCACCGCGCGCTTGAATTTGCGGCGCACGGCATCCGGCGCGTCCATCAAAAAGACACAGCCGTCCGGGTCGGATTTGCTCATTTTGTTCGCGGGGTCGGCCAGAGACATGACCCGCGCGCCGATTTTGGGAATGAACGGTTCCGGCAGTGTGAACACATCGCCATAAATGCCGTTGAAGCGCTGCGCAACATCGCGGCAAAGCTCAACGTGCTGTTTCTGGTCTGCGCCGACGGGCACCGCGTCCGCCTGATAGAGCAGGATGTCCGCCGCCATCAGCACCGGATAGGTGAACAGTCCGGCGGTGATGTTGTCCGCGTGCTGCTGGGACTTCTGTTTGAACTGGGTCATGCGGCTCAGCTCGCCAAATTGGGTATAGCAGCCCAGCACCCAGCTCAGCTCCGCGTGCTGGGGAACATGGCTCTGGATAAAGAGAATGCTCTTTTCCGGGTCCAGTCCGCAGGCGATGTATTGCGCAAGCTGCGCCAAAGCGCGGCGGCGCAGCTCCGCCGGATCCTGTCGCACGGTGATGGCGTGCATATCGACGATGCAGTAAACGCAGTCATATTCGTCCTGCATGGCGACCCAGTTGCTGATCGCCCCCATATAGGAGCCGAGCGTCAGGTCGCCGGAGGGCTGTATGCCGCTGAAAATGCGTTTTTTTCGGGTTTCGTTTTCCATGTGTCTGTCCGCTTCTTTCTATACTTGACTTGAAAAAATTTTCTATGAATCGGCGCGCCGCCGGGTCTGCGTCTCCGTATTCCGCCAGCGGGGAAATATCGGGCTGGAAAACCGGCGCACCGCCGAAGTTGAATACAGGATTCTGATTAGTATAGCACACTCCGCCGCATTTTACAAACGGAATTATTTCTGCCCGGCATCCCGTGTCAGCACCTTGACCCAGCGGTAGCGGTTGCAGACGAAAAAGTTGGGGATACACTTGAGCAGCTGGTCGGCCTTCAGGAAGCAGTAGACCACCAGCGGGGAGGCGTCGAAGACAAAGGCGCTGATGGCGGACGCCGGAATGGTGAACAGCCACATAAACAGATTGTCTGTGTAAGCCTGATATTTGGGGTCGCCGCCGCCGGCGATGATGCCGCCCTGCACCGGATATTCATAACAGGTGCCGATGATGCTGACGCTGAGGATCGCCAGAAAGCCGGAGGAAAGCGCCTTTGCCTCCGCAGATATGGTATAGAAGGAAACGGCGAGGTCGCGGGCGAGGAACAGGCCGCCGCCGGTCAGCAGCCCGATACAGAGGAAAATCGCCTGCAGGGTGCGCGTATAAGGGCGCAGAATGTCAAAGTTGCGCTGCCCGACGACCATGCCGATCGTGACGGAAGCTGCCGAAACGCTGGCATTGCTTACGGCTTTGAATATCTGCGAAATGACCGAAGCCACGGAATTTGCGGCGATGACCGTGGCGCTCATATGGCCGAGCACCGCAGACTCCGCGCTCTGCGCTACGCCCCAGAGGAATCCGGAGATCATCATGGGCAGCGCCGCGCGCAGAAAGTCGCTCAAATAAGAGAAGTCAAAGCCAAAGAGGTCCCGCAGACGCATATGCAGCTTTTTATCAAAGAAAAGAATATAGACAAGAATGATGGCCAGCTCCACGCAGCGGCTTGTCAGGGTGGCGACGGCCGCACCCTGAATGCCAAGCTCCGGGAACCCGAAATTGCCGTAAATCAGGCAGTAGTTCAGGCAGATGTTGATGACGAGTGTGGAAAGGCTCATCACCGTGCCGATGAACGCCGTTTCCACGCTTTGCAGAGAGTACATCAGCGTAAAGGAAACGGAAAATATCAGATATGTCCAGCACATAATGCGCAGATACTGCACACCTTCGGCGCGCACGGCGGCATCGTTTGTATAAAGCGAGAGGACGGCGTTGGGGAAGCAGAGTGTGAGCAGGCAGAACACCAGTCCCGCGCCCAGCGCGAACTTTACGCCGACGCTGATGATGCGCCGGATCGGTTCCGTTTCCCGCTTGCCCCAGTATTGGCTGCCCAGCACGGCCACGCCGCGCCCGATCCCGGCCACCAGCATTTGCAGGACAAACTGGATCTGGTTCACCAGCGTTGCGCCGGAGAGCGCCAGCTCCGTATAGCGCCCCAGCATGATGTTGTCCGCCAGATTCACTGCCAGCGTCGCAAGCTGCTGGAGCGTAATCACCGCGAGCAGCGGAAGGAAGGTTTTATAAAAGGCCCTGTCCCGCGTGAAAAAATGTGTTCCGCGCGGAAGGTCGCGTCGGTTCATGGCGGTACCTCTGCTTTCTGTGTTCTTGTTCTGTTGCATATTTTCAGGGCTTCGCCGCGCCAGCCGGACAGCGGGGCTGGCGGGAAATGCGGTTGGTGATATTTTAATTGTATCGTACCCGTTCAGCGCTTTCCCAGATACACCATCAGCGCGGCGATGTCGGCGGGACTGACGCCGGAAACCCGGCTGGCCTGCCCGAAGTTTTCCGGACGGATACGGTTCAGCTTTTCCCGCGCCTCGATACGCAGACCCGGTACCGTTTCATAGTCCAGCTCCGGCGGCAGCGCGTGTCCCTCCAGTCTGGAAAATTCCTCCACCTGCCGTAGCTGGCGGCGGATGTAACCGGCGTATTTGATGCGGATTTCCGCCTGCGCCTGCACCGCCTTTGGCAGCGGCGGGCGTTCCGGGTCAAACGGGGCGAGCTGCGCATAGCCGACCTGCGGGCGGCGGAGCAGCTCGGAGAACGTTGCGCCGTTTGCCACCGGCGCGGTTCCCTGCGCGGTGAGAAAGTCGTCCAGCGCCGCGCTCGGCGCAAGCCCCGTGTGTTCCAGCCTGTGGATTTCCCGTTCCACCGCAGCGTATTTTTCCTCCACCGCGCGCAGCCGCGCGGCGCTGACCAGTCCGACGCGATGACCGATGGCGGTCAGGCGCTCGTCCGCGTTGTCCTGCCGCAGCAGCAGCCGGTATTCCGTCCGGGAGGTCATCATGCGGTATGGTTCGTTCGTCCCCTTTGTCACAAGGTCATCGACCAGCGTGCCGATGTAGCCGTCGCTGCGGCGGAGAATGAGCGGCGGCTCCCCTTTCAGCTTCAGCGCGGCGTTTATGCCCGCCAAAAGCCCCTGCGCGGCGGCCTCCTCATAGCCGGAGGAACCGTTGAACTGTCCCGCACCGTAAAGTCCGGCCACACACTTGCATTCCAGCGTCGGGGCAAGCTGCGTCGGGTCCACGCAGTCGTACTCAATGGCGTAAGCTGTGCGCATCATCTCCGCATTTTCCAATCCCGGCAGCGTGTGCAGCATTTGAAGCTGCACCTCCTCCGGCATGGAGGAGGAGAACCCCTGGATATAAAGCTCCTCCGTTTCCAGACCCATCGGTTCCAGAAAGAGCTGGTGGCGCGCTTTGTCCGGGAAGGTCTGCACCTTTGTTTCAATGCTGGGGCAATAGCGCGGACCAACGCCCTCGATCACGCCGGAGTAGATCGGACTGCGATCCAGATTTTCCCGGATGATGCGATGGGTTTCGGCGTTTGTATAGGTCAGATAGCAGCTTCGCAGGTTTTTCCGTGTCGCCGGGTCGGTTTGGAAGGAGAACGGCTCGATCTCTGCGTCGCCGGGCTGCTCCTCCAGCCGGGAAAAGTCCACGCTGCGCCGATTCACGCGCGGCGGCGTGCCGGTTTTGAAGCGGCGCAGCTCCAGCCCCAGCGCGCGCAGACTGCCGCTCAGCGCAGTCGCGGCGGCCAGCCCGTCCGGACCGCTTTCCCGTGTCACCTCGCCGGTGATGGTGCGCCCTGCAAGGTAAGTTCCGGTGGCTACGACCACGGCGCGGCAGGCATAGCGCGCGCCTGTCGCCGTTATCACTGCGATGCATCGCCCCTGCTCCGCTTCAATGGAAACGACCTCCGCCTGTTTCAGATGCAGGCGCTCCTGCCGTTCCAGCGTGTGCTTCATGATCTCCTGATAGCGTCGCCGGTCACACTGGGCGCGCAGCGAATGCACCGCCGGGCCTTTGCCCCGGTTGAGCATCCGATATTGTATCGCGGCAGCGTCCGCCGCGCGCGCCATTTCGCCGCCCAACGCGTCGATTTCCCGCACCAGATGTCCCTTCCCGGTGCCGCCGATGGCGGGATTGCAGGGCATATTGCCGGCTGCGTCCAGATTGATGGTGAATACCACCGTTTCCAGTCCAAGCCGCGCGGTGGCCAGCGCCGCCTCAATCCCCGCGTGACCCGCGCCGATGACCGCCACATCGCAGCTTCCGGCGTTGAAAACCGTGCTTTTTTTCTCGTTCATGCCAGACGTTCAATTCCTTCTGTCCGCCGCGTTCGCGCGGCTGTCGATTCGCTTTGCCTGTGCGTTTGCATACCACGGGGAATTATAGCCGCTTGCGAACGGAAAGTCAAGGCGACGGCGCACAATTCGCAGGGCGACAGCATTTACTTTGCTCCGCACGCTTTTGGAAATACCAGCGAATTTTTTATCCGTTCCGGCGGGTCGCAATGTGCAGAAGTGAGCAGGGTTTCGTCGCTGCGGCGACGACCTGCTTTCCTTGCGCAAGGAAAGCAAGTCGCTCCCGCAGGAGCGAAACCCGGTTCCAAGCGACGAAACCCGACCCGCCTCCGCAGGAGCGAAACCACCTGTGCCTTTATATCTGCTGCTATAAATTAAAATGTGACGAGGAATTACAATGCCCTTAGCTCACAGGCGGCGCGGGCAGCGCTTCTCCGGCTGCGCTGCACTCGATCAGCGCCTTGCAGTAATCCTCCAGTGTTTCCTGACTGGTTTCCGGCGTTTCCTCGCCCATCATGTGGTAATACACCCAACCTTTTTTATAGTCGGTTGTGAGCATGACCGAGCCGAGCGGCCAGCCGTTTTCGGAGCGGAAATCAAGCTGGTATGTCCAGCCGATTCTCCATATCAGGCTGTCGAAACGGAACCAGTTGTCGGTGAACCAGCCGGAGAGGTACTCTACCGCGGCCTCGTCTGTGATCGTGACTTCCTCCCGCCCGTCGAACAGCACCACGGAATCCACCGGTGCGACACTGGACACCAGATGGTGTGGGCAGAGGAACAGCCACAGGAAATACAGCGCCAGCAGGCCGAGGAAAATCAGCAGCTTTTTGTGCCGCAGGAGCATCGCCTTCAGCGCCGCCGGGTCTTTCCGGTTCCGCCATAGTTTGATACAGGCGGACACGATCATACCAAGCAGAATCAACAGCAAAAATGCAACGATAATCAACATCTTTGATTCCTCCTCTCAATCAGGGGAAATGCGAACCACAGTATGCGTATAAATGCACGCTTAATATGCCCAAACTGCACTGACGGTGAGGTCGGAGAGACCGGGGTCTGCGCCGCCGTCCACGTCAAAGCAGAGCGTGCCGGTCAGACTGGTCGCATCTTCAGAAACCGCAAAGGCGCGGGTCAGCGTCGCGCCGGACGCAATTTTTACAGTCTGGAACGCTTCACGTTCGCCGCTGCTGACGGTGACGCGGTGATAGACATTCATATACTGGTCTGTTTCACCGTTGTTCGTCACAGTGAGAAGCACCGTTGTTCCGGCACGGCAGTTCAGCGTTTGCGAAAGGCCGCTGTCGGACTGAATCTGCGCCTCATTCAGCCAGATGCCGACCCCGTTGGCTGTGTCCACGCTGTCCAGAGAGATCTCCGTGAACACACCGGCGGTTGCGCCCAGCGTCGGCTGCTCCGGCGCATTGACCGAAGCGGCGCCCTCAACCGCGGTCACGTCGCCGGACGCGACGGGCGCGATGTTCACCGTGTTCGTTGCGCTGTCCCATTCGATTGCCGCGTCGAACAGCTCGGATACCTGACGGATGGAGAGATAATTTGTCGTGCCGCCCGCCTCGTCCGTGTAGGTGACTACGGCGGGGACTTCCGCCCCGTTTTGGGCTGTCACCGTTTCTCCGGCGGCCACCACATCCGACCCGAACAGGCTGATGCCGGCCAAACCGAAGGAAACCTGTCCGCCCGCCGCCAGCGCCGTGGTCACAAGGGAGCAGACGAGCGCCGTGGAGCATACGCCCGCGAAAAACGGAGCGAGCTTTTTTGACCGTTTGGAATCATTGTTCTTTTTCATGACAATATCCTTTCTTTATTATCGTTTTTTTCTGTGGAAAGCAAGCAAACCTGCCGGGGAGTGAAGCTATGATCTGATGCTCTGGTGTAGATGTGATCAGCGTAGTCTCTTGCCGCTGCCGGATCATGCAAAGAGGGTGAAACGCTGGTCGTCAAATCGGAGCGATGGAACCGGAGAATACCCGCACTCTATCAGCTCCGCTTCACTTCGTGCCTGCAATGACCTGACATAGTCATACTCACTTGCAAACACACCTGCCGCGTCTGCGCCTTCATCCGTGTTGTCCGCAAGAGCAGACACAGGATTCGTGGGGGGAAAAAGCATCGCAAATATGCAGCTTGCGTTTTTTTGTGATACACACACCCCCTGTTCCTGCAATCCATTTCATAGTCAATCAAATTTCCAAAAATCAATTATTAAATCATTTACATCAGCCTGTTCCATTTCTTCCATTTGCATGACATCACTGGCATCCGTTGAATCAATATCAGTTCTTTCTGCATTGACTTCACCAATTTCTATTCCAACTCCAACTTCTACTGAATCAAAATCGACTTTGTTTACATTCATTTCGTGCAAGTACAAAACATTATTCTTCCCCCGCCCCGTCCATGCTCTTATCGCCAGCAGTCCTGCCGCGAGCAGCAGAAGCACGGCAAGCGCAGTTATCGTCTTTTTCCTCCGGCTCCACCTCCTCCTTTGCTTCGGCGGCGCGACCGCCGGTCCCGCGTCTGCTTCTGGTTCCGGCACTGGTGCTGAAATCTCCGGTTCCGCGTCTGCGTCCGGTCCTGTTTCCGCTTCCGGCTCCAAAAGCACCGCAGTCGTTTCCGCCTCCGGCGGCGGGGGCGGCGCGGCTGGGTCCTGCGGCTCCAACAGCGCCGTCAGCTCCCTAATCGGAATATCGTAGACCTCGCTGATGCGGTATAGATTTTCCACGCTCGGCCGCGCCATGCCGCACTCCCACTTGGATACCGCCTGCCGCGTGACACCCAGCAGGAGCGCCAGCTGCTCCTGTGAGAATCCGTTTTCCCTGCGCAGCCGTGCCAGCACACGCCCGATCTCGTTTTCGGTTTCCACCTGCTCCTCCTCATTATACAGAAAAAGTTATCTCATGTAAAGCAACTTGCCGCAACTTTGCGCAACTTCCCGCAACCGCGCTGCAACTCCTGTGTAACTTCTTTGCGGCAAACACGCGAAAAAATTCCAAAATCAGTATAGCGCTGTTTTTTCATTTTTGCAAGGTTCATTCTCTGTATGATGTGTCGCGGGGAAAGGCAGCGGTGTCTTGAAATTTTTTCCGCTGCGCGGCGTCAGACAGACAAAATTTTCCGCATGCCTTCTGCTATGATACGGGGGCGCGGCGCGCGGAAAGGGGAGTGGATGCTGCGATGAAACGCATGGAACATTATGCTGCACTGGCGCGGCGGCTGTGTCTGGCGCTCCGGCGGGAGCTGGCGCGGACGGGACTGCTGCCGGGGGCAGATGCGATACACTATATCGGGGGCAGCGATACGCTGCCGCCGCCGCTGAACGCGGAGGAGGAACGGGAATCCGTTGCGGCGCTGGCCGCCGGAGACGAGACGGCGCGGGTGCGGCTGATCGAACACAATCTGCGCCTTGTGGTCTATATCGCCCGCAGATTTGAGAATACGGGCGTGGGGCTGGAGGACCTGGTGAGCATCGGCACCATCGGACTGATCAAGGCCATCTCCACCTTCCGCCCGGATAAAAATATCAAGCTGGCGACGTATGCCTCGCGCTGCATAGAAAACGAGATTTTGATGCACCTGCGCAAGACCGGCGCGCGGCGCACAGAGGTGAGCATAGACGAGCCGCTGAATACCGACTGGGACGGGAACGAGCTGCTGCTGGGCGATGTGCTGGGGACGGACGCGGACGAGGTTTCGCGCCCGCTGGAGGACGATGTGGAGCGCCAGCTTTTGATGCAGGCAGTGAACCGTCTGGACGAGCGGGAGCGCACCATCATCACGCTCCGTTTTGGGCTGTGCGGTCATGACGAGCTGACCCAGAAGCAGGTCGCGGATCAGATGGGTATTTCCCAGAGCTATATCAGCCGTCTGGAAAAACGCATTATCCTGCGTCTGCGCCGCGAGATGAGCCGGATGTGGTGAGCGCGGGAAAAAACAGGGGCGTCGCCGCGCCGGTGCGTCTGCGGTGACGACAAAAAACGCCCGCCGGGGAGCGAAGCTCCTCGACGGGCGCACGGCTGTATGGGAGAGCGGCGGGCGTCAGGCCGGCCGCTTTTCCTGCTTTCCGCGAACGAAAATCGCCTTGAATACCGTCCGAATCAGCGGCTGGATGAAAAATAGCTGTGTGAAGAACGCAAAGGGGAAGTTATAGCAGACCAGACGCAGCCAGTTGGCAAACAGCGTCAGGATATGGAATCCCTCATAATAAGGATAATAGAACCATGTGGCAAGAAAGCTCATGGCCGGGCACATCAGACCCACGGTCGCGCAGATGATTGCGGACTCAAACGTCACCGGATGCGTGGTCTGCGGGTCATATACCTTGCGCGCCAGACGGAACGAGCAGGGGCTGCCCATGACGCATTCCAGCCCGAATGCAAAGCAAAATTCGATCAGAACCACGGCCCAGATGGGAAGCATCCGCCCAAACATATAAACGCCGCCCTGCGCCTGAATCGCGTGCAGCACGGAGTCCGCACCGGTCGCCGCCCGCAGCGCGGCGCCGTTGACCACATACAGGCTGTAAAAGACGTAGGCGTGGACGGTGATCACCACGGTCAGGAATGCGAACACCGTCCGCTGAAACTGGTTTTTTGGCATAAAAAAATTTCCTCCTTCTTGTGCCAACGCAAAAAAATACACAGGCCGCGCGCCTGCACTCAGCCACAAAACATCCGGGAATATGTTCCGTGATCAGATTTACGTGCTGCGCACTACCTGTGTCATCATATTGCGTATTATGAAATTCCTTTTTATATTAACACAGCGTATCCCAAAAGTCAAAATATTTTTCCCGACGCGGTGCAAACGGCGCGGTAGACAGGGAGATTTTTTTCAAAAAGTGTGCGGATTTCCACTTGACATAATAGCTTTCCGGTTATAGAATATACAAGTGTCACTGTATCTCCTGCTGTGGGGAAAGCGGAGAATCTGACTCTGACACCGCACATTGCAGAAAACAGGCGGAGTTTTTTCCGCCGCGCCGCAGAACGGCAATGCGGCAGCCGTTTTTATATTTATATAAGTAAAACAATTATATAGAGTTCGGCAAACGGGAACGCGCCGCGCTCCCGGAAAAACCCACCGCAAAATTCGGAAAGAATGGAGGTGTGTTTACTTACTATGCCAACTATGCCAGGAATGCCAGGTTTGGGATGGATCATCGGCGTCATCATCGCGCTGATTGCGATGCTTGTCATTGGATTCCTTTTGGGCGCGCTTTATCGCAAGCGGGTCGCAGAACGGGAAATTTCCAGCGCTGAGGAGGAAGCCAAACGGATTATCAACGAATCCATAAAGAGCGCAGAGAGCAAAAAGCGCGAGGCGCTTTTGGAGGCAAAGGAAGAAATACACAAAAACCGCACAGAGTTTGAACAGGAAGAAAAGCAGCGCCGTGCGGAGCTGCAACGACAGGAGAACCGTCTGTGTCAGAAGGAAGAGACGCTGGACAAAAAAACCAATACCTTAGACAAAAAGACCGAAACCATGAACCACCGTCTGGCAGAAGCCGAGGCTACGCAGGCGGAGGCCGCGCGAATCAAGCAGGAGCAGATGGAGATGCTGCAAAAAATCTCCGGCTACACTGTGGAGGAGGCGAAGGAATATCTCATCGCCTCTGTGGAAAAAGAGGTCACGCACGAAACTGCGGTGAAAATCCGTGAGATCGAGGCGCAGGCCAAAGAGGATTCGGAGCGCACCGCGCGCGAAATCGTCGCGCTGGCCATTCAGCGCTGCGCGGTGGACCACACAAGCGAGATCACCGTTTCCGTCGTTCCACTCCCCAACGACGAGATGAAGGGACGTATCATCGGCCGCGAAGGGCGCAACATCCGCAGCATTGAAAACCTGACCGGCTGCGACCTGATCATTGACGATACGCCGGAGACGATCACCGTTTCCTGCTTTGACCCCGTCCGCCGCGAGGTCGCGCGGCTGGCGCTGGAGAAGCTGATTGCGGACGGCCGCATCCACCCCGCCCGCATCGAGGAAATGATCGCGAAGGCGCAGAAAGAGGTCAACGCCACCATCAAGGCCGAAGGCGAGCGCGCCGTATTTGAGACCGGCGTACAGGGTCTGCACCCGGATTTGGTCAAGCTGCTGGGGCGGCAGAAATTCCGCACCAGCTACGGGCAGAATGTGCTGAAGCACTCCATCGAGGTTTCCCATATCGCCGGGCTGATGGCTGCGGAGCTGGGCGCGAACATTGCCGTCGCCAAGCGCGCCGGACTGCTGCACGACATTGGCAAGAGCATCGACCATGAGGTGGAGGGCAGTCATGTCACCATCGGTGTGGACATCGCCCGCAAGTATAAGGAATCCAACGAGATCATTCACGCCATCCACGCGCACCACGGCGACGTGGAGCCAAAGACCCTCGTGGCCTGCCTGGTGCAGGCGGCGGATGCGATTTCCGCAGCGCGCCCTGGCGCCCGGCGCGAGAACATCGAAAGCTACGTCAAACGGCTGGAAAAGCTGGAGGAGGTTTCCAAGTCCTTCCCCGGAATCGAGAGCGCTTACGCCATTCAGGCGGGGCGGGAAATCCGCATCATGGTCAAGCCGGAGCAGGTCAGCGAGGATCAGATGACCCTGCTTGCGCGCGACATCGCGAAGAAAATCGAAAGCGAGCTGACATATCCCGGTCAAATCAAGGTGCATCTTCTGCGCGAAACAAAGACCATCGAATATGCAAAGTGATTTGCTTTTTTGCAAAGAACGAACGCCGACGGGAGATTTCCTGTCGGCGTTTTGTGCAAAAATGCGCGCGGCGCAAAAAAATTTGCGGTTTTGCACTTGATATTTGGCCGCGCATACAGTATAATACCGGAAAATGAAATGTATGGGATGATTGTTATGAGTTCTACAAAGTCTTATTTGGAAATGACAAACGCCGAGCGCCGCGCGGAGCTGAAGGTGCAGCAGCGGCTTTATGAGGCGCAGAAGGCTGAGGGCAATAATTTGGATATGTGCCGCGGCAAGCCGGACGCGACCCAACTGAACCTGAGCATGGATATGCTCCAGCAGAATCCCTATGACCTGATTTATACCCGCAAGGGGACGGATGTGCGCAACTACGGCGAACTGGCCGGTGCGGACGAGGCGAAGGAGCTTTTTGCAGATCTGCTGGGTCTGAAAATGGAGAATATCATCATGGGCGGGCAAAGCTCGCTGGCATTGATGTATGACATGGTCATCAAGGCCTGTGTGCTGGGCGTTTACGGTGGCAGCAAGCCGTGGCTCCAGCAGGGGACGATACACTTCCTCTGCCCCGTACCCGGCTATGACCGCCACTTCCGCATCACCGAGGAATTTGGCATTGACATGATCAACGTCCCCATGTCCCCCACCGGACCGGATATGGAGATGGTCAGGCAGTATGTGGAGAACGACCCGTCTGTCAAGGGAATTTGGTGCGTACCGAAGTATTCCAACCCGCAGGGCTACACCTATTCCCCGGAAACGGTGGAGGCGTTCGCAGCGCTCAAGCCTGCGGCGGACGACTTCCGCATTTTCTGGGATAACGCCTACTATGTCCACGGCTTCCGGGAAACGGACGACTATCTGCTCAATATCTTTGACGCCTGCAAAAAATACGGCAGCGAGGACATGGTCTATGAGTTCATGTCCACCAGCAAGGTCACGTTTGCCGGCGCGGGCGTGGCCGTATTCGCCGCCAGCCCGCACAATATCCAGTTCCTGACCCAGCAGCTCAGTGTGCAGACGCTCGGTTATGACAAAATTAACCAGATGCGCCATGTGAAGTATTTCAAGAACGTGGAAGGGCTGCGCAAACATATGCGCAAGCAGGCAAATTACCTGCGTCCCAAGTTTGACTGCCTGCTGGCCGGACTGCAGAGCGGTCTGGGCACGGCAAAAATCGGAAGCTGGACAAACCCGAACGGCGGCTATTTTGTCAGCTATGACGGTCTGCCCGGCACCGCAAGGCGCTGCGTGCAGCTTTGCGCGGACGCCGGTGTGAAGATGACCTCTCCCGGTTCCTGTTTCCCCTATGGCATCGACCCGGAGGACAAGAACATCCGGCTTGCGCCCAGCTATCCCAGCACGGCGGAGCTTTACAAGAGCATGAATATTTTCAGCACCTGCCAGAAAATCGCGGCGCTGGAGATGCTGCTGGGACAGGATAAGGCGGAATCGTAAGCACCTGTCTGTTGTTCTTCGCAGCAAAAGGCAAACCCCGGTTCCCGCCGGAAAACCAGTCAAAATCAGATCCGCCGGACTTCCTGCAAAGGGGAAGTCCGGCGGTTTTTGCATGCTCGATGAAAAGCCGTGCGGAAAATTTTTCGCTATGACTGCGCTGTGGAAACGCGGATCAGCCGTGGTCCACGCGGTACATATGCTCGATCAGGCAGAGCAGCTTGTCGCTGTAACCATATTCGTTATCGTACCATGCGATGAGTTTGACGAAATGGTCGTTCAGCTCGATGCTGGCGGAGGCGTCAAACACGCAGGTATAGATGCTGCTGATGAAGTCGGAGGAAACAAGCGGCAGTTCCGAATAGGAGAGGATCCCCTTCATCTCGCCCTCTGCGGCGGCGCGGAGCGCGGCGCAGATGTCCGCAAACGAGGCGGCGCGCTGCAAATTGACGGTCAGATCCACCTGTGAAACGTCCAGCGCCGGGACGCGCATGGCAAGACCGGTCAGCCGTCCGTTCAGCGCGGGCAGCACCTTGCCCACGGCTTTGGCCGCGCCGGTGGAGGTCGGGATGATGTTGCCGGAGGCGGCGCGCCCAATGCGCCAGTCACGCTTGGAGGTGCCGTCCACTGTGGACTGCGATCCGGTGACGGCATGAATTGTTGTCATCAGGCCGCATTCAATGCCAAAGCTGTTATGAATGACCTTTGCAAGCGACGCAAGACAGTTTGTCGTGCAGGAGGCGTTGGAAACGATGTCCATATCGCTGCGGTAAGTATCCAGGTTGACGCCGGTGACAAAGGTCGGCGTATCGTCTTTGGCCGGGGCGGAGATGATGACCTTTTTCGCGCCGGAGGCCAGATGAGGCGCGCTTTTTTCGCGGGACAGGAATTTTCCGGTGCATTCCGCAACGTATTCCGCACCGTATTTTCCCCAGTCCAGATTGGCGGGGTTATGGTCGCTCATCACGGGGATTTTCTGTCCGTTCAGGATGATATTGTTTTCGTCAAAGCCGATTTCCGCATCGATCCTCCCATGCACCGAGTCATACGTCAACTGGTATGCCAGATATTCCGTGCCGCAGGTGGCGTTCACCGCCGCGATTTCAATATCCGGATGGTGGTGGAGCGCCGTGCGGAATACCATCCTGCCGATGCGTCCCATGCCGTTGATGCCTATTTTAATGTTTCCCATGTTCTTTGCTTCCTCCTGTTTTTTGTGTGCGCCGCCGTTTGATGATAAACGCCGTGCGCGTTGAAAGATTTATATTAAAAGGTTTCATACGTTATAAACATCTGCCCGCTCAGGGATGAGAGATACATATTCCCCATAAACGCGCAAAAACCGCTTTTTCAGCGGTTTTTGCAAAAAGGGAGAGAAAACCTTGTTGAATTTTGTTGTCTGATTTAACTGTCCTTTGTGTCTACACTGCGGGTAAAGGATACGCCGTCCTTGTGCAGATAGATGTCCAGCTTTACGCGGTCGGCGCGCATCAGGCTCTGGGTATATTCATAGCACATTCCGTTTGCGTTAAAGGTGCGGCGCTGCACATAAAAGCCGCAGCTCCCGGATTTGCAGTTGAGCAGGGAGGCCTCTTTGGGGCTCATCACCACCGCCTCATACGAGTCCACCGCGTTGGCGGGGATGATGCCCACCTCATACAGCAGGCTGTAAAAGCTGTGGGTTTGCAGCAGCTCCCGCGTCAGGTTGGGGTAGATATACTGCGGATAAAAGCTGGTTTCCAGAATCAGAGGTTCATCGTTGACGTTGCGGATGCGGGTGAAGCGGTAAATTTTGCTCTCCGGTCCGTTCAGCTCCAGAACCTTTACGATGTCCGGCGGCGGGGATACGATGGCGAACTCGATCAGCGTGGAGGACGGGGTCAGTCCCATAGAGCTGATTTCGCTGGTGAAGGAGTAGACGTTCTCTGTCCGGCGGCGCACCTTTGGTTCTGCGACAAACGTCCCGCGTCCCTGCTTGCGCACGACAAGCCCCTCCGATTCCAGCGCGCCGATGGCCTGGCGGACGGTGGAGCGGGAGATGCCGAATGTTTTGCATAGCTCGGATTCGCTGGGCAGCAGATCGCCCGGCGAGAGCGTCCCGGCAGAGATATTGCGCTTGACAATGCTGACCAGTTGGGAATAGAGCGGGATGTCGCTGTCCATTGAGAGCGTATTCATAAGTACCGGGTTCTTTTCCATAAAGCGCCATACCTCCGGTTGTTTCCCCGCCAAAGTGGTGTGTTGCTTACTCAGTATAAATCACTTTTCTGGAAAATGCAATAAAAAATTGCAATGAAGCGTATAAAAAATTATCAAGACCCCTTCGCACACCCGTGTCCGCGCTGGAGATACAGGCTGCGGGCAGCAGTTGCTTATAAAGAACCGAGCATGACGATGGTGCGAAAGAAGTCGGAGCGATACAGCGTCGCCGCTTTCGGGCGCGAAAAAAGGTGGACATATTAAGAACTGATATGATAAAATAAAAATCCAAAGATACCGTTGTCCAAAAAGGCATGAAAATGTTTGGACAGCGCGGGATTTAAAAAATTTTTTCTTATCGAGGCACTGAATGAAAAAGAAATTTTTTGGAAAAGGCAAAACCTTCTACTCGCTGCTTGGTTTGCTTATCGTTTTCACTTATGTACCGACGCTGGCAGCACTGTTTCTGACGCAAAACGCACTGAGCGAGTCTCATGAGGCAATGAATGATATACTTGGCGCTGCACAGGAAGTGCAACTGCAGTATATTCAGCAGGTTGCATTAGGACGAAACCATTCTGAGCAGATAAGGCAACTGCGGGAGTATGGATTCTTGGAAAAATTAGGGCAAGAGGAATCCTTAAATTACGAAGAACAAATTAAGCGAGCAGAAGAGGCTTTGATGGCAATTACACCTGATTCTGATTATGGAGAAATTACTACATGTTTGTATTTTGTAAGAAGCAATTATCTCATAGACAGCAATAATTTGGGCAAGAACGCAATTTCCAGTATTAGCTCGATAACCCTGAGCGGACTTCTGGATTTTGACACGGAAAATACGGAAACTCCGCGTGTCTTTTTCTATCGAGATTCCCCTGAAAATGACAATGTTCACAGTATTTATACGGCCTGTGTATTTCCGGAGGTCATTTTTATTTTTGACATTTATATGCCTGAATATATGAATACGGAACGTCCAGATGTTTCACTGATGGTCAATTTGACATCCAGCATGGAGGATGTTGAAATATGCTATTATGACAGTTACGGCAATTATCGAAATGCACGCGGTGGGTCAACTTTGTGCAGTCAATATAATTATGAATCAATCGGCCCAGATAGCAATTATTCTTTTTCTTTCTGGTACAATGGTCATGCGTATTTCTGTTCTTACACATACAATGAGGATAATCAAAGCAAATTTGCTCTGTTCTGCCGAGATGTTATTGCTGAAATCCAACATCAAACTACTATCGTTCTGTGGATTTCCACCTGTGTTTTTCTAATCATTTTCATGCTTTTTGCTTTCTTTGCTATGAGGCACACATACAAGCCTCTTGCATCTTTAATGAAACGTGTAAATTCCGGCAGTAGAAACGCAGATCCTTTCCAAGATGAATTTGCAGTATTGGGGCAAACGATTGATTCGTATGAGACGCAGCTTGGCAAACGAGATAAGATACTTGGCAAATATTACCTTTTGCGTATTTTACGCGGTCAGCGGGTAGACGAACTGGATGCACCTTCGGATGAATGGTTCAACGATTCTAATAAATACAATTATGCGGTAGCAGTTCTGCGTGTGGATGATTATGAAAACGACGGACTATATGACGAGGTATTTTTGGAAAATGACATTGTGTCTTTTCTTGACGAAGAGGAATGGAGCAGCCGGATAGTTTCTGACAGCGATTTTTTGTATTTAGTGTTCCGCTTTGAATCAGATGTGGATGAGAAAAAACTGTTGAATCTTTGCCAACGTATACAGCAGAAATTTCCCCAATATTGCCTTTCAATTTTTATCAGCGATATTCATCAAAATCTCAGGGAATTACGACGATGCTATAGTGAGGCAATGGAAATTTCTGAGTATTGGATGAAACGCGGGCAAATAAATATTGTTGCGGATAAAAGTTCAATTCCGGCTGACCAAGAGCAAACTGCAACGGCGACCCCCAATTTCACTGCCTTGCGAAAACTGTCCGACTACATTGTTACGCTGTCCGTGGATGATGCATTATCTGCCTTTGACATATTGACCGTCCAATTGGAACAGGCTGAACGCCAAATGCAGTATTCTGACGATACCCTGTATAATATGTTAGTGAATGTCATCGCACTTGCAGTCTATGACATGGGTGCCGCCAACAGTATCAGCAAAGAAACACTACAACAGGAAATTGGACAAATTCGCAACGCAAAGACAGTAAAAGAACTGCGAATGTTACCTTGTAATTGCCTGCAAACGATGAACAAGCGAGTGGATGGACAGGAGTTTTACTATCAACGCTTTGAAAAAATGCGAGATTACATCTTGGAACATTATGCTGACCCGAATCTGGATTCCGCAACTGTTGCTGGCGAGTTTCAGCTGTCCCCGCCATCAGTCACACGGCTGTTCAAAAAATACAACAACACTGGATTTTTGGAATTTGTCCATCAGACCCGTGTAAATAAAGCGGTAGAACTCTTGCGGACTACAAATTTGCCAGTTTCCCAAATTGCCGCAATGGTTGGATATACCAATGCAGCAACTATGAACAGAGCATTTAAGGCAAACGTAGGAGCAACGCCCGGGGCAATACGAAAAATTAATTTCCAATGAAAATATAGTAAAAATGCCGGGTGAGTTTTTTTGATTCACCCGGCACTTAATTATAATGCTGATAATGCTGACTTGATTTTTTACTCGGATACGTAGCCAGTACTGGTGTCGATGATCACCGCGTGAGAAGTACTGTCCCAAGTAACGCCAAAATCAATTGCACTTCCAAGATCGCGAAGCTTGAAATAGTAGGCTCCATTGATGTTGTAAGCCGTAACAAAAGTAGAATTACCATTTACTCCAACAGAAAGTAAGGACATAGTTCCTTCAGCAGCGGTATTATGGTTACTTTGCATTTCAGTGCCATTCGCTGTGTAAGCCTCTCCACTTGTCAAGGAAACATCAGTCGAAGTGTCGTCCCAAGTAACATTAAACTGCTTGCTGGTACCATTCAAGGCATAAGCCAAATCGCGAAGCTTCAAATAGGTGTTCCCATTAATCATATAAGCATCAAAATCGACACTGTTGCCATTAACCGTAATTCCGGCAGTACTGGGTGAACAGGTTTCGCTCATATAGGTCACATTTTCAACGACCTCTGAGCCAGACACGCTTCCGATTGCCATAATACTGCCAATGTTCAGTGTGACCTTCCCGTTTGCTGTGATGCTCTCCATAGCGCTGTTAATATTATCAGCGGTCAGATTAATGTCACCACCAGCGGACAAATTGCCAAGCACATGTTCAGGCATTTCCCCTTCAATAGAGGTATTGCCAGTAGATACGATAACGCCAACAGAAGACTGAGACAAATTATCACGAGTATAGCCGGGATAGATGTCAGCTACAGTGATGTTGATGTCGCCAGTAGCAGTGATATCTCCGATGGCCATAGTGATGTCAGCAATTTCTCCCCAATCGATTGGGTTGATAGTGACATTATTGCCCTGGATATCACCGATCATATCAATCAAGACAGCTTTGTTTGTATTGCCACCGATTTCTACATCGCCCAAGCCGGCAATGATACTTCCACTGGTAGCAATTGCCAAACTGTCAGTGGATGTATCAGCATTAGGAAGCAGACCTCCGCGCGTTGCATCGCAGGAGACATAGTAGCCCAATTTGATATCGCCACCCTTGTCAATGCCGGTGGAAAGAGTCAACGCACGACCTACACGGCCAATGTTGGAACCGCCGGTCATATTGATATCCTTGCCAGTAGTTTCCAAAATGCCCTCCTGACCGCCCATAGACGTAATGACGCCTTTCAATCCGTGCCACTCCACAGTTCCGTCCACCAAAACCGTGTCCACTATAAAGGTATCACCTCCGATTTTGTCACCCTGCAGTCCAACGCCATCATCGTTATGCCCAATCGTAATGCCATCCAAGATAACATCTCCCTGCGTTGAGAGATACAGTCCGTTTACGCTTCCAACTACGGTAATGCAGGACTGCAGCAGGTTCGGTTGACCGCGAGTAATGCCTTTGATCGTCAGTAGACTGTCAGTGATGTCCTGAGAAAGAATAGCAATGGTTCGCGTAGCAGGATTGATCACATCAATGCAGGAAATCTTGCCTTCATCCGTCAATGTGATTTCAACACCACCTGCGACATTGCCAGCATATCCCTCGGTGTCTTTTGGGTTACCACCCAGCCAGTCTGTCACAGGCAGATCAGCAAGATACATTCCCTCAAAGAATTGACGATAATCGCCTGTCAATGTTATTTTACCGGTTTCAACTCCGCTTTCCGCACCGAAGGCCCAAGACAAAGTACAATCCAGATAGTTGAATTGAACCTCGCCAAGGCCAGAGCCAGATTGTGCAGATGGTGTTTCATCAACATAAGTATAGGTTCCTGCCGGAAGTCCAAGCGTGTCGGAATCCTCATCTGCTGCAAGCGCTGGTAAAGAAATACTCAGCGACATTGCGATTGCCAGCACCAAAGCCAGCGATAAAAGTTTGCGTTTCATAGGCTGCATACCTCCCTCAAAATTGCAGGCATGGAATTGCCTGGCTGACGCTTATTTTACGAGATTCAACGCATTTTGCCAACTTCCAACATTTCCGTGAGACTTCAATTTTTTCAAAGAAACAACAAATTTTTCGTGTTGCAGCGCAATAAAAATATTGAACATTTTGCATAGAAAAGCCTGTGGAAAACGAAACATACCTGAATGAAATATAGACACTATCACCCCGTTCCGGACTTGTTCGCATTCCCGCGGCATCCGGATACCGGAGCCTTTGTCCAGTCGGTACTGGAAAAAATGCCTCCGTCCACACGCTGTCCGGTGGCTGCAATCGTGAATATTTGTTTGTTGCGGTGGAGGCGGCCTGTCACAATGATACGGTATTTTCGTGTTTGCGTCAGTGCCATGTCCGAACATCGCGCTTTTGGCAAACGCAAAAGTAACTGCGCCTGCCGTGGCACAGGATGCATTTTCCCTTGCACATATCGCGCGGGGATGCTATAATAATTGAAACGCCGTCGCACGCTCCCTGCCGCATCATGCGGTACCTTAGAAAGCGCGTCATGCTGCGCTTCAAATGCCGGAGGTATATAAAAACATGGGCTCCATTTATTCCGAGTTTCTTTCCGCGCTGGGGCTGTCGGGACTTTCCAACCTGCTCTCTGCGGTGGTCGTGCTTCTGATTTGCCTGGTCATCATCAAAATCGTCTGCAAAATTACGGACCGGCTGCTCGTCCGCGCCAGACATCTGGATGAAACAGTGCGGCGCTTCCTGCGCACCGCCATCAAAATCGCGCTCTGGGTTCTGGCGGTCATCGTCGTGGCGGGTACGCTGGGCATTCCAACGGCCTCGCTGGTGACAGTGGTCGGCGTGGCGGGCTTGGCGCTCTCGCTTTCGCTGCAAAATACGCTCTCCAACCTGTTTTCCGGTATTTCGCTGTTGTTCCTGCGGCTGTTTGTCGTGGGGGACTATGTAGAAATCGCCGGCAACACCGGCACTGTGCAGGAGATCGGACTGTTCTATACCACGATCAACACGCCGGATCGCCGCACGGTCAGCATTCCGAACAGCGATGTGATGGGCGCTTCCGTCGTCAACCACAGCCGGGAACCCCGGCGGCGGCTGGGCTTTACTTACAGCGCGGACTACGAGGATGCTACGGAGGATGTGACCGCCGCGCTGCTGGAGGCCACAGGGCAGGACGCGCGCGTACTCTCTGACCCGGCTCCCAGCGTGTTCCTCAGCGCGTTTCAGGACAGCACCGTGGAGTATACGCTCTATGTCTGGTGCAAAACGGAGGACTATTGGCCGGTATACCATGGGATGAACGCGCTTGTGCGCGAGAGCTTTTCCCGTCATGGCGTACACATGAGCTATAACCACTTGAACGTGCATCTTGTTCCCTGACGGATTTTTTTACAGAACGCGGCAGCGCTTTGCGGAAGGGCCGCCCGTTTTTGCAGGGTATTGCATCTTATGCCCGCTGGCGCGGGTCGGACAGTTCTGCCGGGAGGAGGTGCGGACACGACTTTGAAAAAGAGAATTTTTCCTGCGCTGGCTGCCCTCTTGCTGCTGCTTTCCCTCTGTGCCTGCGGCAGCGAAAGCACAGCCGCGTTCCGCACGGTTGAGGTCATCGGGACCCGTTATTACAGTGTGATTTGCCGCAAGGATGACAAAATCGCCGCGCAAATCGATGAGGCGATGCGCGGTCTGGCCGCATCCGGCACGCTCTCCACGCTCTCCACCCGCTATTTGGGCGGGGATCGCATCACCTTGCGTGGCGATAGCGCCGCCCCAGCGGACAGCGCGGTGGAGCAGACGGATGCCGCCGGTTCCACCCGGCAAACGCTGATCGTCGGCGTGGAGGAAAACTTTGTGCCGATGGCATATGAGGAGAACGGCGTGCTGCGGGGGTTGAGCGTGGAAATCGCCGCCGCATTGGGTGAAGCGCTGGGTTGGGAGGTCGTTTATCAGCCCATCACTTCTGCGGAGGTGGATACGCAGCTCGCCTCCGGCAACATCGACTGCGCGCTCGGCTTTGACCCGCTGTGCGTCAATGCGGAGCGCTACAGCGTCGGTGTTACCTACATGGAGAGCGACATCGTCCTTGCGGTCCGCCCGGAGAGCGAGATCAACCGCATCCGCGACCTGAAGGAGCGCCGCATAGGGACGCTGGACGACCCTGCGCTCACGGCGGCCATTCAGGGCAGCGAAAAGCTGGTGAAATACGCCGCCGGCGCGACGGCCTACGCTTCGCTCGCGCGCTGCGTGGAAGCGCTGGATGACGCATGGTGTTCCGCCATCGTGGTGGACAGCCTGATGCTCACATATTATTGATGATTGAGGCATTCCCGCGCGCCGCCGCTTTTGCGGAGGTGATGCGGGGAACAGCAGGGCGGCGCCAAAACGCAAAGGTTTGGCGCCGCCCTGCTGTTTCTGTATTTGTCCGCCCGCTTTTAGTGGAGAAGATGAATCCTGCCCAGCAGCGGAACGGGCTTTTCCACATCCTGAATGGCGGCGATCAGTCCAATCAGCCAGCAGATGAAAATGAAAATGCTCCAAATCCATCCGACAAGGGGGATCATACCGAGCAGCGAAAACAGGAGGATCACAAGCGCCTGATTCAGGTGGAATTTTGCACCCTCCCTGTCGCCCATGATGAACGCGATAATCAGCCCGATCCATGTGAGATAGGCTACGATTCCGGTGACTTTTTTTGTTCATACTGCGCTTCCTTTCTTATCCTGACATAGCAACATCACCATGCAAACGCTGCCGCATTCGTCGGTGTGTGGTTGGAAAACCCGGCGCTCTGCGGTATATGTCTGATTTTACCATTTTTTTCGTTCTTTGTCTACAAAAATTTTGTATTTTTTGAGACGCAACGTACAGAGCGCCGCCGTCCGGATCGGGCGGGCGGCCTTGCATATGGATGCTGAGGCGGAAACACAAAACACCGGGTCGGTTTTGCCCGGCCCGGCGTTTTGCGAAAAGAGAGAGTTATGGAAAGAGAGAAGTAGCAAATTAAACTGTGCGACGAATCCGCTTAATACAGGTCGTCAATGTCCTGCAACGTAATATCAACATCAAAAATTTCGCCGTCACGGTAGAGGGTCAGCGTCAGCGTATCGCCGACATTCAAAAGGTCGCGCTGGGACAGCACATCGTCCGTTTTGGCAACGGCCTGCCCGTTTACATGGGTCAGGATGTCGCCGGGCTGAACGCCCTTTGCTTCCGCATCGCTCCCGGTGCTGACCGCGTAAACATACAATCCGTCCGGATAGGAATATTCCGCAGCCGCCCATGTCGGGATGGTGGCAACGGTGATCCCGATACCGGGACGCCCCGTGACCTCGCCTGCTGCAATCAACTGGTCTGCGATGGTCTTTACGGTGGTGCTTGGAATCGCAAAGCCGATGCCCTCCACGTTTATATCGGAGGAACGGCTCACCATCCGCAGGCTGGTGATGCCCACGACCTGCCCGTACATATTGATGAGCGGACCGCCGGAGCTTCCCTCGTTCAGCGCGGCGTCGGTCTGGAGCAGCGTCATGCGCCGCCCGCTCACCTGAATATCCCGGTTGATTGCGGAAATAATGCCGTCCGTCAGCGTACCGCTGAGATTGCTGCCGAGCGGATTGCCGATGGCGGCGACTGCGTCCCCAACGGAAAGCGCGTCGCTGTCGCCAAAGACAGCGGGGGTCAGACCTGTGGCCTCGACCTTCAATACGGCGATGTCTGTCTGCGCGTCCTCACCGATGAGGAGCGCGTCCAGCTCCGTGCCGTCCGGCAGAACCACGGATGCGCGGTTCGCCGCGTCGATGATATGCTGGTTCGTCAGGATATAGCCGTCCTCCGTCATAACGATGCCGGAACCCCAGCCATAACCATAAACGCCCTCGTAGTATGCTTTGATGCCGACCACGGAGTCGATGCACACGCTGTAGAGCGTCTGTAAGCTCAACTCCTCCAGTCCGTCCGTTGGAACCAGTTCCAGCGTAACGTCCCGGTCTGCTTCCACACGCTGCATCAGGCTCCCGGATGTGGTTCCTGAACCGGCGTCAGGATTGGTCTGCGGCTGTTCCTCCGCAGGGCTTTCGCTGCCGGAGAAGCCGTCCCGCTCTGTCCGCATGACCGGTGCGGAATGGGAAAACGCAAATACGCTTGCCGTGATCAGGATCAGCAGACTGACCACGAGCATCGCAGCCTTGAACCCGGTGCGTGATTTCCGTCGCGCCTCCGGCTTCGCGGAAGGTACGACCGCGGTCGTCTGGTCGTACCAGTCGCTGTGGGGATAGCCATTTTCCATTGGCCTTTGCCTCCTTGCGATTGAGTGTATTATAGCATCAAATTAAAAGAAATCCATGAATGAATCGTGAATGTTTTGTGAATAAGTTCCATCATTTTTGTTTTAAAGTGAGGGAAAAGACAAATTCCGTCGCACCGTCCCGGCTGGTGACGGCGATGTCCTCACCGTGGTTATTCAGAATCGTTTTGACGATGTAAAGCCCCAGACCATAGCCGTCCCGGTCTGCGGAGCGGGATTTGTCCGCCTTGTGGAAGCGGTCAAAAATCAACGGAAGCTCCTCCGCCGGGATGACAGGTCCATGGTTTTTGATGGAAATATAGGCCTTTTCGCCCTGCTTGAACAAGCTGATGGCCAGCTCGCTGCCCTCCTGCGCAAACTTGACCGCATTTTCCAGCAGGTTATAGATGACCTGATTGATCGCGTCCGCATCGCCACAGACCAGCATCGGGTCCTCCGGGATCAGGACGTTCACATCTAGGTGCTTTGCGTTGATTTTTCCCTCAAAAATCACAAGCGTTCGCGCCAGAAGCTCCGTTGCGTCAAAGCTGCGCTGCATCAGCTCCTCCGGCGCCAGCGACTTCATCCGGCTCAAATCCAGCATACTGCGCACCAGACGGTTCAGCCGCTTTGTTTCGCTGGAGATGGTCTCCAGGTAGTGATTGGTCTGCTCCGCCGGGATGGTGCCGTCCAAAATGCCGTCCGCAAAGCCGGAAATCGTCGTCATCGGCGTTTTCAGCTCGTGCGCGACGTTCGCAATGAAGTCGTCCCGGCGTTTTTCCGACTGTTCCAGCGATTCCGCCATCCGGTTAAAGGAGTTCGCCAGCGGGCCAAATTCGTCGTCGCGCTCCGCGCCGGAGACGCGGACGGAAAAATCGCCGTGGGCAAAGCAGACCGCGGCATCCGCCAGCTCCCGGAGCGGTCTGGACCATCTCCGCGAGGAAATAAAGCTGCCGATCACCGTGAAAAGCATAACGGCGACGACGATGAAAAGAAAGCATTCGATGATGTTGCTCCAAACCTGCATGATGCCGTCCACGCTGGATGCAACAAAGACATAGCCAGGAACCGAATCCCCGCCGGATATGATCGGCAGCGCCGCCACATAGCGCGTTTCCGGATAGAAGTCGCCCAGCGTCGTCAGATCGCTGTATGATTCGTCCGCAGCCAGCGTTTCCATCACGCCGCCGCCGATCTGTCGGCCAACATGACCGCAGCCAAGATCGTCGTCGGAACAGAGGACCACCGTGCCGTCTGCGTCCGTGATAAAGCAGTGGTGGCCCGTGCTGCGTGCGATGGAGGAGATCACAACACGAAAATTCCACTCGTTCAGCGTGTCAAGCTCCCCGCTCTGAAGGGCGATGGAGGAAAGGCGCGTGATTTCAATGGCGTTGTTTTCCAGACTTTCCTGCCGCTCCTGCAGCATATATCTTCCGCCGATGCCTATGAACACCAGGACCAGCAGCACGAACGCTACGATAATAAAACCGCTGAGCGGGAGAAAAATCCTTGTGTAAAATTTGCCGCGCATCCCGTCTCCGTTCAGCCTTCCAGCAGCTCAAATTTGTAACCCACGCCCCAGACGGTCTTGACGCACCATCTGTCGCTGACGCCCTCCAGCTTTTCGCGCAGGCGCTTGACGTGTACATCCACGGTGCGGCTGTCTCCAAAGTAATCGAAGCCCCACACCTCGTCCAGAAGCTGATTGCGCGTGAATACCCGGTTCGGGGAGGACGCAAGATGGAACAGCAGCTCCAGCTCTTTGGGCGGCGTGTCCACGCGCTTGCCGTCCACAATCAGCTCATAGGAATCCAAATCCGCCACCAGCTTTTCAAACTCCAGCCGTTTGCTTTTTTTCGCCTCCGGCCCGCCCGAACGGCGCATGACCGCGTGGATGCGCGCCAGCAGCTCCTTGACCTCGAAGGGCTTGGTGATGTAGTCGTCCGCGCCCTGTTCCAGCCCGTTCACCTTGTCCGGCGTTTCGCTCTTGGCGGTCAGCATGATCACCGGGGTCTGGCTGTCCTTTCTGATTTCGTGCAGCACGGACCAGCCGTCCATCACGGGCAGCATGATGTCCAGCAGGACAAGGTCGGGGGAGAAGGAACGGAACATCTCCACACCCTCGCCGCCGTCCGCAGCACGGAACACCTCAAAGCCGTCCTTTTCCAGATAGAGCCGGAGCAGGTCCGCAATATTCATATCGTCCTCGATTACAAGCGCTTTTTTGGACATTCCACTCGCCTCCTGTAGTTACAGTATGATTCTATTATAATCGCTTTTTCAGCAGATGCGTGAACAAACTGTAAAACTATCAATACGCACAGGAACAGATCCCTGTCCGTCCCTCCGGAGGGGCGGACGCGCGAAACGCCGGGCGAACGCTGTGTTTGCGTCCGTCCGGCGTTTTTTGGGGAAAAATGGAATTTATCGCATCAGCCTGCTGCAGTCGTTGCAATACCAATATCATCCACGTCCACGCTGGTATTGTCGCTGACCTCGCTTCTGGAGTGCATAATCAGACCCCGCCCGGCGCACCATGCGGCAACGTGCGCCGCATCGCAATCCGCAACATAGCTATAGTAATGATAACGATAATCGACGTCATCATAGTAGCCATAGGAATAGGAATAGTCGTCATCCTCCATGTCATCCGAAAGGCGGGTGCGGGTATCCAGCGACACGGAGACGTGACTGATGCTGTTGCGGGACTCGTCATCCGAGATGACCCATGCGTGACCCAGCGTGCCAGAGAGAACATCGGGTACGATCACGGTTTCGTAAAACTCCTGCGCTTCGGCCGCGTTCAGCGAGACGTAGTAATTGAAATACACCCGGCTGTAATCGATCTCGTCCAGATGCGCCAGCACCCAGTTAAAGAGGTCGCCATAGTCGTGATCCACCTCCACCACGATAGTGCTGGAGCTTGCGGCCGCGCCCTCCGGCACGGCGGGGAGATCGTAGGTGGGGAGGTCGTAATCGTAGCTGTAGTGCACGTATGCGTCATACAGATTGCTGTAATAGCTGCCGTTGCTATAATAAGCCACTGTCCGCGCAAGCTCCGTGCGGCGGGTCTCCTCGTCCATCCGCTCGATTTGCGCGTCCGTATAGCCGCACTGGATACGCAGCAGATAGTCCTCCACTGTTTCGCAGCCCGCGACAGCGGCGCACTCCTCCGCCGTCATCAGAACCGTGATGTCGCCGGAATAGACCTCCTCGCCGGAGATACTGCTCCGGTTCTGCACGGCCTCCGCGCAGTTCATCACATCCTGCGCCGTGGCTGCGGCGCCATAGGTCGTCTGGTCGTTGGCAAGGTAGTTGAGATAATAATCGCGCTCCACCACGCTCCCGTTGGTCAGATAGTAGCTGATGGTGCAGTAACAGCGGGTATAATTGGGCGGCGTGATGCGTTCATAATAGCGGTCGCGTCCGTCTAAAATCTCCGCATGGAGCGCCCGCACCAGCTCGATGCTCTCCGTCTCCCGCAGCGTAACGGGGTCAGCGTAAGAACAATCCAGCTGCACATAGTCCACCTCGTCCGCTACTGGGATGCGTCTTTCGTAGCCGACAACGTCCAGCTTCGCGCCCAGCATCAGCGCGGCCAGCACAAGGCAGCAGACCCCCAGACCCGACCAGCTCCGGCGGGCAAAAACCCGGAAGGATTTTTGCAGGAACATTTCCGCGATAAACCAGCCGAGCGCCGCGCCGACCAGCAGGAACAGCAGCAGGAACCAGAAGGTTTTCGTGGCACCGGCGGTCTCTCCGTTGTATGCATAGAGGATGACGTAGAGCAGCATGGTGAAGCCGATGCCAAAGCAGATGGAGACGCTCCAGCGGAACACGGGCTTCAGGCAGCGCACGGCGATCACGTCCCCGGCGCTCTCCATCCGGCGGCGGCGGAACAGCAGCAGCGCAGCGGCCAGCAGCACCAGCCCCACCACGGCATAGAGGATCAGCACGCCCCAGCCGGACAGAAAGTATTTCGTCGTTTTCCCGACCGTGTCATATCCGATCCTCACATCCGAGAAAAAGGCCACCGTTGGGGAAAACCAGCGGCTGAACGACTGCGTCGTGTTCATCTCCGCGCCATAAAGGAAGAGCGAGAGCAGCGCCTTTATGAGCAGCCAGAAGCCGATGGCGACAAAGTTCAGGATGCCATAAAGCACCGGCAGACCGATGATGCTGCCCGTCAGTTGGGCGCAGAACACGGCGAAGCCATAGTAAAACAGCAGGATCAGCGAAACGGAGGCAAGCCACTGCACCAGCTCCGGCACATAAGAGTCGTTGCCGGGAACGCGCAGCGCGGCGAGCAGGCTCAGCAGAAAGACGATGACGTTCGCCGCCAGCAGCGGCAGTATCCCCGCCGCAACTGCGGAAAGGAACTGTCCCTCCCGGCGTACCGGCAGGCAGGCCATGCCGTGCGTCGCACGCGCGTTATAGAGGAAGCCGAACACCGCCATCGCCGCGAACAGGCCAAAAATCGCTCCAATGATCGTGCCGCCGATGGTGGCCCACTGTAAAATCTCCCTTGTCAGGATGGAATATATCGAGCCGGGCTGATAGCCGTCGTAGCCCAAAAAGGTGAGCGGCAGCGCAAAAATCCATACGGCCAGATACAGCGCCCAGAGCGGCCAAAAGCGCCGGACGTTCTTGAAAAACATGGTTTTGTTAAAGCAGGATGTCTTTGACAGCATAATCCGTCCCTCCTAACTCGTAGATAAAGATTTCCTCCAGTGTCAGCGGCAGTGCATCCATGAAAAGCGGCTCGCTCTCCCGCAGGCGCGACTGTATTTCGTCCGCGTCGCCCCGGATGATCAGCGTCCGCAGGCGGCCTGTCGATTGCTCGTGGACGATCTCCAGCCCCTCCGGCAGCGTATGTCCGTCCGGCAGTGCAAGCTGAACCTTGGCGATGTTCTCCTGCAGGTCGCTGAGCGAGCGCTCCAGCAGCAGCGCGCCACGACTGAGGATACCGACATGATCGCAAACGTCCTCCAGCTCGCGCAGGTTGTGGCTGCTGACCAGCACTGTAATGCCGTGCTCCGCCGCGTCTGCCATCAGCAGGCTCCAGACCTGTCGGCGCATCACGGGGTCCAGACCGTCCACCGGCTCGTCAAGCACCAGAATATCCGGACGCAAACACATTTGCAGCCAGAAAGCCGCCTGTTTCTGCATTCCCTTGCTCATGGAGCGGATGGGCTTTTTCTCATCCAGCGCAAAGACCGCTTTCAGCTTTTCATAGCGTGCCATGTCAAAGCCGGGATAAATGCCCCGGTAATAGCGCGCCATGTCCCGGATGCCTGATTGCAGGAAATAAAACACATCGTCCGGAATGTATGCCATGCGGGACTTCACCGCCGGATTTTCGTAAACCGGCTGCCCGTCCACCAGCACCTCGCCGGAATCCTGCCGGTAAATGCCCATGATGTGCCGGATGATGGTGCTTTTTCCGCTGCCGTTCGGCCCCACCAGTCCATAAATGGAGCCCTTTGGCACCGTCATATTCAGCCCGTTCAGCGCCCAAAAGCCGTCGAACTGCTTGCTGACGTTCTTTACCTCTATCATGCGTCCGTTCCTCCTTTGTCCCCGTCCTCGTTCGGTTCTGCTTTTTCCGTGCCCGCAAACGCCGCGCGCAGCGTCTCCTCCGAAACGCCGAGAAACCGCAGCTCCGTCAGCGTATCCTGCAGCGTTTGCAGCAGCTTGTCCTTGCGCCGTTCGTCCACATCCTGCCACACGCCGGCAAAGTTGCCCTTTCCGGCGACGGAATAGATGTAGCCGCTGTGTTCCAGCTCCCGATAGGCGCGCTGGATGGTGTTTGGGTTGATGGCAAGCTGCTGTGCCATTTCGCGCACAGAGGGAAGCTGCTCGTCCGGCGCAAGCGCGCCGGAAATGATCATCTTCTGAATCTCGTCCACGATCTGTTCATACACCGCGCGCCGATCCCTGTAATTGATGGTAAACAAGCCGTATACGCCTCCGTTTCGTCTGTACCAGTTGAAGTAGTACAGTAATCATACAGCATAGAACCGCATTTGTCAAGCGCTTTTTTTCAGCAACGAGGTTTCGCCCCCGCAGGAGCGAAACCCGGCCCTGTGCCTTTGCTTACTGAGTGCCCTGCGGATATAAGTGCCCTGTGGGTATTCCCTGCGCAGAGAAAGCAGGTCGCTCCCCGGCGATTTTTGCGGCGCTGCCTTATAAATAAACGCTGCCGTCCTGCGCCGCTGACAGGCAGCGGTTGAAAAAACAGCCGAATGCGGGTATAATGGAGCGCAGACCGATCAAGAGAGGTGCGAAATGTTTGAATCACTCTATGCGCCGCTGCCGGACACTGTGCCTTATATGGAGCGGCTGGGGCTGGCGGACCTGCCGCTGCGGCACGATTTGGAAACGCTGAACCGCCTGCTTTCTGCGCACGTCCAGCGCATTCCCTTTGAGAATCTGGACGCTTATGCTGCGGGGCGCGTGCCGTCGCTCGCCGTGCGCGACCTTTATGATAAAATCATTCTGCACCGGCGCGGCGGCTGGTGCCATGAGCTGAATGCGCTGCTCTATGCGTTCCTGTCCGCGCTGGGGTTTTCGGTTTATTCCGTTGGCGCGCGGGTGCTGACGAAAGGCTTCGTCACGCCCATCGGCCATCACGGGGTGGTCTGTGTACTGGACGGCAGAAAGTATTACTGCGACGTCGGCTTTGGCGATATTGCAGTCCAGAGCGCGGTGGCGCTGGACGGAACGCCTTCGCCGTTCGGGTTCCGCATGGAAAAACGCGGGGACTGGTACGTTATGCTGCACGAGAACGCCGCGCGCACGCGCGAGCTGCTCACGTTCGCGGACGTGGTCTATGAACCGGTGGATTTTCTTTACGCGAACTATGCCAGTGCCACGGATGAAAACGAGTCGTTCCGCAACACGCTTTATGTCAGCATCATGGACGGGGAAACGCGCCTGCTGCT
This sequence comes from Oscillospiraceae bacterium, assembly GCA_020860205.1. Lineage (GTDB taxonomy): Bacteria > Bacillota > Clostridia > Oscillospirales > Oscillospiraceae > RGIG7114. The sequence continues at coordinate 51,246 of JAJBUU010000059.1, forward strand.
GCGCGGCGGAACGCTGACCGCAACCTGCGGCGGCGTGCGCACGGTCCTTGCGGAAACGGCGGACCCCGCCCGGCTTCAGGCGCTGCTGACGGAGTATTTTGGAATCATTTGGAATCAGATATCCGCTTGCATAACGGTCTGCAAAAACCGCCGATCCCCGATCAGTCTGTGGGGGGTCGGCGGTTTTTATTTATGTATGGCACGTCGGACAAACCGGCAGGCGCGGCGGTTCCGAAGCGGATCAGACCAGCAGGAGCGCCAGCATGACCGGCACGGTGACAAGCGAGCAGAGCGTGGTGATAAAAACGCCCTTGCTGGCAACGGTGACATCGCCGCCATATTCCGAGGAAAGAATGGGGGATATGGAGGCGGTCGGCATGACAGCGGAGATGGTGATGATATTCAAAAACATCGTATCATGGATGAAAAGCCGACAGACGAGGAACACGACCAGCGGCGAGATGAACAGCTTGCAGACGCAGAGCAGATAGACGTGCCAGTCGGAAAAAATGCTTTTCAGCGGCATTGTGCTGAGGGAAACGCCGATCACCATCATGGAGAGCGGAATGACCATATCGCCAAGATAACCCAGCGTATCCGTGACAACAGCCGGTGCGGAGACATGGAACAGGAACAGCAGGAACGCAACGATGTTTGCGATAAACGCAGGGTTGAGCAGCATTTTGAAAAACTGGCGCACGTTCTGCGCCTTTCCGCTGATGATCATGATGCCGACGGAGAAAGAGAGCACATTGAACGGAATGCTGCAAATGGAGCCGAGGAACACCGCCTCGTCCCCATAGAGCGCGGCCATGACCGCAAAGCCCATAAACACGGAGTTGCCAAAAGACATCATGAACTGATAGGTGCGCCGCGCCGGATTTTTTCGGAAGAGCAGCAGCATGAGCAGCAGCGCGGTCAGCAGCATGATGATGTTGAATGCCGCCGCGTCCAGCAGGAGCGTGAGAATATCTCCGACGGAATAGGAGCTCTCCGTGGTCAAGATGGCGTTCAACACCATTGCAGGCGCGCAGATGTTCAAAATCAGCTTGTTCAGCTTCTGGCGGCTGTGGTCATCCAGATAGCCGACCTTGCTGCAAAGTACGCCGACTGCAAGAAAGCAGAACAGCATGAACATTTTGGATAGCAAACTTGTAAAACTCATGGCGAATATGGTTCCTTCTTTGTATTTTTGGAATTTTGACAGGGATATGTCGGAGTCAGATGTGGAGCAGGGCTTTTGCGATGTTGAAATAAATCAGCAGGGAAACAGCGTCCACAATCGTGGTGATGAACGGGCTGGCCATCACGGCGGGGTCCAGACCGACCTTTTCCGCGAGCATCGGCAGCGAGCAGCCGACGATTTTGGCACAGACCACCGTCACCAGCATCGTCAGGCAGACCGTGGCCGCGACAAGTATCGTGATGCTGTCGTTGCCAAGCAGGAGCCGGTCGATCAGCAGAACCTTGAGGAACGTGGCGGCGGCCAGCGTTGCGCCGCAGAGCAGGGCGACGCGGATCTCCTTCCAGATGACCTGAAGGAAATTGGAAAACTCCAGATCGCCCAGCGACAGCCCGCGGATGATCGTGACGCTGGACTGACTGCCGGAGTTTCCGCCGGTGTCCATCAGCATGGGGATGAATGCGGTCAGCGCCACCTGCGCGGCCAGCGCATCCTCGAAAGAGGTGATGATCATGCCGGTGAAGGTCGCGGAAACCATCAGCAACAGCAGCCAGGGGATGCGGTTGCGCCACAGGCTCAGCACGCCGGTTTTGAGATAAGGCCGGGTGGAGGGCTTAATCGCGGCCATAGCCTCGATGTCCTCCGTGGCCTCCTGCTCCATAACGTCCATCACGTCGTCAACGGTGACGATGCCGACCAGACGGTTCTCACGATCCACAACCGGAAGCGCCAGCAGGTCGTAGTCCGAGAACATACCGGAAACATCCTCCTGGTCGTCCGTCGTCCGGCAAAATACCGCACTGCTGTCCATGATGCTCTCAATCACGGCGCTCTCGTCCGCCATGATGAGGTCTTTCACCGTGACCGTGCCCTCCAGCTTGCGGTCGCCGCTGGTGACGAAGCAGGTATAAATGGTTTCCATGTCCGCAGCCAGACGGCGGATGCGGGCAAAGGATTCCTTTACGGTCATGTATTTTTTCAGGTCAATAAACTCCGCCGTCATGATGCTGCCGGCGGAATTTTCCGGGTATTTCAGATATTGATTGATGAGCGCGCGCGTCTGCGGCGTGGCGATGCGCATGACGCGCTTGACCACGTTGGCGGGCAGTTCCTCCATCATGTCCACCGTATCGTCCAGATACAGCTCATCCAGAATGCTGCCCAGCTCGCTGTCTGTGATGGTATTGATGATGTATTCCTGCTCCTGCGCGTCCAGCTCCGCAAATACTGCGGCGCCCTGCTCCTTGGAGAGCATACGGAACACCGTTGCCATCTGGTGCGGCGGCAGCGCCATCAGGAACTCCGCAACCTCAAATTCCTCTGTTTCCTCCAGCACGCTCTGGAGGCGCTTCATCTGTTTTTCCTCCAGCAGCCGGGACATTTCCTCAATGCGCTGCTCATGCTGTGTTTCAAAGTTTGGCGCGTCCTCCGCAGCGGCAGAAAGCCCGTCCTTCCATTCCTCCATGTCAGCCAATGGATTCACCTCGCTCAGCTTTTTCCGGAACCTTTTGTTTTTTATAAGGTCTGGGATGTTTTTTGTTGTTGATTTTTGGCGTTTTATGTTTTATATTATATAATACAGAGATAATCCCGCTGTGTCTCGCTGAGGCGGTCAATCCCGATGCCAAGCGTGGAGAGCTTTTGCAGCGCCACAGCGCGGTCGATCTCCGGCGGGACAGGGATCACATCCGGCGGGAGCTGCCCGCGGTGCGCCGCCAGGTAAGCGGCGGAGCGCGCCTGGATCGCAAAGCTCATATCCATGATTTCCGCGGGGTGACCGTCGCCGCAGGCGAGATTGACCAGACGGCCTTCTCCCAGCACAAATATCGTCCGTCCGTCCGGCAGCCAATATCCCGTGATATTCTGCCGTGCGGCATACTGCTCCACCGCAAGGCGGCGCAACGCGGCGACATCTACCTCTACATCAAAATGACCCGCATTGCAGAGGATCGCGCCGTCTTTCATCTCCAGAAAGTGCTCCTGCCGCAGTACGCCGCAGCAGCCTGTCACGGTGATGAAAATATCGCCCGCTTTTGCGGCTTCCTCCATCGGCATGACCGTAAAGCCGTCCATATGTGCCTCCAACGCGCGCACCGGATCCACTTCGGTCACGACCACCTTTGCGCCAAGCCCCTTTGCCCGCATGGAAACGCCCTTGCCGCACCAGCCATAACCGGCGACGACAACGACCTTTCCCGCGACGATGAGGTTCGTCGTCCGGTTGATGCCGTCCCAGACGGACTGACCGGTGCCGTAGCGGTTGTCAAAGAGATGCTTGCAGTCCGCATCGTTTACCATAATCATTGGGAAGCACAGGCTGCCTGCTCTGGACATCGCTTTCAGACGGTGAATGCCGGTGGTGGTTTCCTCGCAGCCGCCGATCACGCCGGGAAGGAGCGAGCGCAGCTCCGTGTGGAGCAGGTGAACAAGATCGCCGCCGTCGTCTATGACGATATTTGGGCCGCAGGAGAGCGCGGCGCGCAGGTCGGCGTCATATTCCTCCGGCGTGCAGCCATGCGTGGCGTAAACCTCCAGCCCGCCCTGCACCAGCGCGGCGGCCACATCGTCCTGCGTGGAGAGCGGATTGGAGCCGGTGATGTGCATTTCCGCACCGGCTGCAGCAAGCACCCGGCACAAATAGGCCGTCTTTGCCTCCAGATGGACGGAAAGCGTCACCTTTAATCCCTCCAAAGGTCGCGTCTGCTGAAAATCCGCAGCGATTGCGCGCAGCAGAGGCATATTGCGGGCAACCCAGTTGATCTTTTTTTCACCCTCCGGCGCCAGCGAAATGTCCCGTATACAGCTCATTGTCATTCCTCGCTCTCTTTTTTGATGCGCAGGTCATGCCGTGCGTTCCGACTTATTTTAGCACGTTTTTTTCGCAATTACAACCGTGAAAACGGCTCCGCCTGTGACGGCGAAAAAAATTTTACGCCGGGTTTACACGGACTTTACAGAGGGCGCATTTCACGGTGGCTGTATAGGCTGAGGGATACAAGTTGCCAAAAACTATGCGTGAAGTGCCTTTTTTCAGTTGGGGGGGGGGGTGCAATGTTTCAAATTTATCCAAAAACGAAATTTGCGGGTGAAAACCTGGCGGGAGGGTTTTTAATTCGGGGGTGCGGACGA
>JAJBUU010000058.1 GCA_020860205.1 Oscillospiraceae bacterium
TACCTCTGTTATACACCCTATGTCAAGTGTGCCGTGTTTTTTGATTGTTGCTATAGTTCGAGGGACACCGTGACCAGGTGCCAGGTGTTCGCTGCCTGACGCCCTACTGTTGCCGCCACACCTATGTCTCACAACTCCAGGCTATGGGTGTTCCCTTGGAGACCATTCAGAGCCTTGCAGGATATGCCCAAGTGGATATGACCGAGCATTATCTCCATGTGCAGGACACCGCCAAGAGTGCCGCTGCCGAGCGGATCGGGGCGCTGACCCAGCCTGCCTGACAGCTCCCTTACCCAGGTCTAAAACCGCCGAAAGAATTTCTTTCATTGCGTCTATAATGTCCTGATTGGACCACAAAAAAACATCGTGATTCTGGTACAGTTCTGGTATGAATTCTGGTACACGGGAAAATCAGAAATATAAATCAGGCTAAAAAATTAGAAAAACGGTCTGAAATCAGGTGATTTCAGACCGTTTACTGGTGGAGATAAGCGGGATCGAACCGCTGACCTCTTGAATGCCATTCAAGCGCTCTCCCAGCTGAGCTATACCCCCAGATGGACTATGATGCTATATTGCAAATGCGAGGAACGGATTTGCTCATGTACACAGTGAAACTACAGCCCCACACTGCGCTCACGTTCTCGCAAACTACAAGGGGTATTTTAGCAAATAAAACGCCCCTTGTCAAGTACTTTTTTCACTGTTTTTTCGCGGTTTTTCCGGCTCATTTTCTGCGATTTGAACGACCCTTCCATTCCAGACGTCGTTCGGTACCGCCGATCAGGCGGAGGATGTTTTCCCCGTGCTTTACGGTGATCAGCAACCCACTCAGCAACGCAAGCAAGCCCTCCAAAAACGTATAACCAAACATCCAGAGGAACACCGGACAGAGCAGCATAGCCGCCATGCTGCCAAGAGAAACATAGCGTGTAAAAATCACCAGCAGCAAAAATACCACGCCGCAAAGCAGTCCTACGCGCCAGTCCACCAGGAAAGCGGTCACAAAACCACAGAGCACGCCTTTACCGCCGCGGAACTGGTGAAAGATCGGGAACATATGCCCCAGAATCAAACAAAAGCCTGCAAACAGCCGCCCCACTGTCTGCGCGTCCACAATGGACAGCAGCGCGCCGCCGACCAAAACGGACGCAATGGCCTTTGCAATGTCGATGAGGCAGACCAACACAGCGCCGGGCGCGCCAAACGTGCGGTAAAAATTTGTCAGCCCCGCATTATGGCTTCCGTAGTCGCGCACATCGCGGTGGTAAATGACGCGCGACGCCAAAATCGCACCGTTGACGCTGCCAAGCAGATAAGCGATGACCGCGCTTGCGGCCAGAAGCAGCAAGTTCATGGTTCCTTTTCCCCCTTCTGGCGAATGATCATGCGCACCGGCGTACCGTCCAGCCCAAATGCGGCGCGCACCTGATTTTCCAGATAACGCTGATAAGAGAAGTGAAATAGGTCGCTCCGGTTACAGAACACAACGAAGGTCGGCGGACGAATGCCGGTCTGCGTCATATAGTAAATTTTCAGGCGGCGTCCTTTATCGGAGGGCGGCTGCACCCGCGCCTGCGCGTCTGCAAGGACATTATTGAGCTGTCCTGTTGTGATGCGCATGGCGTTCTGCCCGTTCACATGATTGATCATCTCGAACAGCCGCTGCACCCGTTGTCCGGTCAGTGCAGAAATAAACAGCACCGGCGCATAGTCCATAAAGCTGAGGTCACGCAGAACTGCACGGCGCATTTGCTCCATGGTTCCGGTTTCCTTTTCCACCAAATCCCACTTGTTGACAACGACGACGCTGGCCTTGCCCGCCTCGTGCGCCATGCCCGCAATTTTGGTGTCCTGTTCGGTAACGCCCTCTCTGGCGTCCAGCAAAATCAGGCAAACGTCCGCCCGCTCAATGGCAAGGCGGGCGCGCAAGACGGAGAATTTTTCGATCCGGTCGTCCACGCGGCTCTTGCGCCGGATGCCTGCGGTATCGATGAAGGTGTATTTTCCAAATTCGTTGTCCACGCGCGTATCCACCGCGTCGCGCGTGGTTCCGGCAACATCGCTGACTATGACGCGTTGCTCCCCGGCAATCAGGTTCGTCAGGGAGGACTTTCCGACGTTCGGCTTGCCGATGATGGCAACGGCGATGCGCCCCTCATCCTCCATGCTTTGCTCCTCCTGCGGAAAATACGGCAGGCAGGCGTCCAACAGGTCGCCGGTCCCGTGTCCGTGAACGGCGGACACAGGGATGGGGTCGCCCAGTCCCAAAGAATAAAATTCATACAGCAACGGGTCCACGCGGGAAGGGTTGTCCACCTTGTTCACCGCGAGGAGCACCGGCTTGCGTGCGCGCAGCAGCATACTTGCCACGTCCTCGTCGGCAGCGGTCACGCCGGTACCGATTTCACACACCAGCACGATCACATCCGCCGCGTCGATTGCAATCTGCGCCTGTTCGCGCATGAACATCAGAATTTCGCTGTCCGCACGCGGCTCAATGCCGCCGGTATCCACGATGTCAAAGCGCCGCCCGGCCCATTCGCACTCGGCATAAAGCCGGTCGCGCGTCACGCCGGGGGTATCCTCCACGATGCTGAGCCGCTGGCCGCAGAGCCGGTTGAACAGCAACGATTTGCCCACATTTGGCCGCCCCACGATAGCGACAAGCGGTTTTGCCATGGTTTTCCCCTCCTGTTCCTCCGCGCCGCACACGGTGGCCCGGTTCACTGGTTATATTTGTTGTACTCCGTGACCTCCGCGTCTGCACGCGGCTGGGATATGGTCGGCAGGATGCCGAACATCGCATCGCACAGTGCGCCGCCATCGCAGGAGACGGGATAAATCGGCACATCCAGCGCCTCCACCGCTTCCTGCAGCGTCACGCTGTCCAAAAAATCCATTTCCTCCCGCCGGAGCATATCTTCGGAAATCAGCACGCGCTGTCCCAAATCCTTCCCGCGCAGCTGTGCGATCAGGTCGCCGCCGGTGATCAGTCCGGCAACAGTCACGCCGCCGCCAAAAAAATCGTTGTGGATGGTATAGACCCGTCCGTCCAGCGTTGGAAACGCGGCGTGCGCCGCATCCAGCAGGGACTGCATCAGCGGCGTGGCGGCCTCACCGGTGGCGATGGCAAACGGCGCCCCGTCCGGCGCATCCGCCGTGCGCAGCGCGGCGTAAAACTCCGCTTCGGTCAGACGCAGCATCCCAACGCCGTTTTCCAGTTGGGTATGCGCCTCATAAAATTCATCCGGCGGCAGCTCCCGTCCGGCGCAAAGGTACAGCTCATCCGAGCAGAAGGCCAGCCGTGTGCCGCATTCCGCAAGACATTTTTCGCCAAAGCGCGTCACAAGGTCGATGACCTCCCCCGCGCGCGCCGGAGTGAACGGCGTCATCTCCGTCAGCCCTTCCCGGTATCCGGTCAGTCCCAGCGGCACCACAGAGATGCTGTTCACCGCCGGGTGCAGCGAATAGAGGTCGTCCAGCGTCTTTTGCAGCGCCGCGCCGTCGTTCCAGTCCGGGCAGCAGACGATTTGGCAGTTCATCACGATACCCGCTGCGGCAAACCGGCGCATCAGCTCCATCGCCTCTCCGGCACGGCGGTTCCCCAGCAGGCGGCAGCGCAGCGCGGGGTCTGTTGCATGAACGGAGATATTCACCGGCGAAATGCGCAGGTCGATAATCCGCTGTATCTCCCGCTGGCTCAGGTTCGTCAGCGTGATGTAGCAGCCCATCAGGAAGCTCAGCCGCGCGTCGTCATCCTTGAAATAGATGCTCTTGCGCATCCCCGGCGGGTTCTGGTCGATGAAGCAGAACACGCAGTTGTTGGCGCAGCTTCGCGGACGATCCATCAGATAGGTTTCAAACTCCAGTCCGGGGTCCTCGCCCTCCGCCTTGCGTAGACGAACCAGACGGATGCGTCCCGCCGCCGTGCGAAATTCCAGCAGCAGACGCGGCTCATAGGAATAGAATTTGTAGTCCAGCACATCCTGAACCGGCTTTCCGTTGATGGAAAGCAGCTCGTCCCCCGGCTGCACCCGGCGTGCCAGCGGACCCGTCACGCGCTTTATGATGTTTTTCACAAAAAGCACCGCGCCTTTCTGCGCACCGCCGCGCGGCGGCTGCAAACGTGAAAAAAGCGGAGACACCCGCCTCCGCTTCTCCGGTATCCGTTCTGTCCTTCGGTAAAAAACCGGGTCTTTATTCTGCCTTGACCTTCAGCACCTGACGACCATTGTACATCCCGCAGGCTTTGCAGGCACGGTGGGGCAGATGATATGCACCGCAGTTGGGGCAGGCAACAATGCCGGGCGTTTCCAACTTCCAGACGTTGGAGCGGCGCTTGTCGCGTCTTGCTTTGGATACTTTTCTCTTCGGTACTGCCATGATGTGTTTCCTCCTGACTTCCTCAGCCGCACAGCGGCGTTTTTTTGTTCAGGCTCCGATGCAAAAATCCGCACCGATGCCTTTGATCGTTTCTGCCGGGGTCATGTCCCGCGCGTATCCTCCGGCGCGTCCGGCTCCAAAAGCTGTCCCAAAACGGCCAGTCTTGGATCGGGCGGCGGCTTGCAGGCACACGTCCCGTCGTTCAGATTTCTGCCGCAAATCGGACAAAGCCCCTTGCAGTCCTCCCGGCAAAGATAGCGGCTCTCCGTTTCCAGAATGAAGCAGGTCTCCAGCACTTCGCTGAGGTCAACGCCGTTTCCGTCCAGCGGAAATGCGTCGCTCTCCGCTCCCTCCGGCAAATCGGCGGCCAGCGGGGCCGCCAGCTCCACGCGCTTCTCCCGGTCAAACAGTGTGCCACATCGGTCACAGACGCACTGCATCTCCGCAGAAATCTCGCCGCGCAGCGTCAATACACCGACCGTGTTCTCCACCCGACCCTGCGCGCGCGGCGGTTCTTTGAAGCCGCGAATGGACTGCGTACACAGCCGTGCTTCGTCCAATTCCACATCAAACGCTTTGGACGTGCCGGGCATTTCGATGATTTCATGCAGGTCCAGCCACATAGAACGCACCCCCGGCTCTCCGGCCTTTGGATTGCGGCATTTTCAAAGTCGCCTTGATATTATAAAGGATGAATCCCCGCTTGTCAACAAAAATTTCACTGAGATTCCCACAAACGCGCGTTTTGTGCTGCGCCGCCGGTTTTCTGCCGGAAATCAGGACGCGCATCTCACTCCAGCGCCGGGACAGGAAGCGCGCCAAAGTATTTCCGGACAAACGCGATGTCCTGCACCCGAAAGGTGCGGCCACGCAGATAATTCAGGCTTCCGGCGTCGGTCTGGAAGTCAAAGCGAAGGTAGTAGGAATAAAGCGCCTGTCCGTGCGGCGTGTCAAAGGCTTTGTCCCGGCGCTCGCTGCCGTATTTCCCGTCCCCCAGCAGCGGCCATCCGGCGTGCGCCATCTGCGCGCGGATCTGGTGTGTGCGCCCTGTGTGCAGTCGGCACTCCACCAGACTCAGCCCATTGCGGCTTTGCAGCACGCGATAGTCTGTCACAGCGGTTTTGGCTCCCTTTTCCGGGTCGTCGCGCACATAGACCTGATTGCGCTTCGCGTCCTTGAAAATATACCCCTCCAAACGTCCCTCCGCCGGCTTTGGCAGGCCGTGAACGGCGCAGAGATAGCGCTTGTCGATCTCCCGGCTGCGGAGCTTTTCGTTCAAAATACGCAGCGCCTCCGCATTTTTCGCCGCGATGACAATGCCGCCCGTATTGCGGTCGATGCGGTTGCAGAGCGCCGGGGCAAAGGCGTTTTCCTCCCGCGGCTTCCAGTCTCCGTTTTGGCAGGCGTACGCCTGAATATTGGCGATGAGCGTATTATAATCCCATTTGCCCGCGCTGTGGCAGAGCACGCCGGGCTTTTTGTCGGCAAGGAGGATGTTTTCGTCCTCATACACAATGTCCAGCCGCGGCACGCCGATTTTCAAATAGGCGTTTTCCTCCCGCGGCGGGGCAAAAAACTCGTCGTTGATGTAAAGCTGCACCGTGTCTCCGGCGCAGATACGGCAGTCCCGCTTCGCACCCTTGCCGTTCACCTTGATGCGCTTGAGCCGGATATATTTTTGCAGCAGTGAGTCCGGCAGCAGCGGGACCGCCTTTCCCACGAACCGATCCAGGCGCTGCCCCGCGTCGTTCTCTCCGATCGATAGCTCCTTCATTTCGCCCCTCTTTCCTCTCCTTTGGTGTTTTTCCGCTACCCGTATTATGCGAGAAAAAGTCCCGTTTGTCAATCCCGGCGCACACCAGGGCGACAGCATTTATTTTACTTCGCACGCCTCTGAAAATCCGGCAGTTGCTTCAGGCACAGGAGCAAAATCCTGTCCGTCGCCGCTGCACATAAAAATCCAGGGAAGCACTGATTCCATCAGCAAGCGTAAATGGCGGGAAATTTTGCAACGCACTTTCGGCGGAAAAGTTCCGCCAGCCGCCGCAGGCGCATGGAGTCAGTGCTTCCCTAAAATTTCAAAGCGTTTCCAGCACGGCGGTGATCTCCTCAAAGTGCGCACTGCGCGAGGCCTTGACCAGCACCGTGTCACCAGGGCAAAGCAGCGTCGGCAGCGCGGAGAGAAGCGCGTCGCGGTTTTCAAAGTGACGTGCCTTTGTGCCCGCGCCTGCGGCGATCTGCGCCGCCAGCGCGCCGGTGGTCAGTACAAGGTCGGCACAGCGGGCGGCCAGCGCGCCGGTTTCGCGGTGGAGCGCCTCCGCCGCCACGCCCAGCTCCAGCATATCGCCCAGAATACAGACCCTCCGCCCCGTCCAGCGGGAAAGCGAGCGCAGCGCGGACGCAACAGAGGTCGGATTTGCGTTATAGCAGTCGTCAATGACCGTCAGCGTTCCGGTATGCAAAAGCCGCGCGCGGCGACCCACCGGCACATAATCCGCGATGCCCTCCGCGATTTCCGCCGGTGTCAGACCAAGCGCCAGTCCCACGGCGGCGGCGGCGAGCGCGGCATAGACCATATGTTCACCATAAGCCGAGATGCGCACGGGAATGCGTGCCGCACCGGAGAGGATGGCACATTCCGTTGTTCCATCCGGCAGCGTGTGTACATCCTCCGCGCGTACATCGCAGCCTGCACCAAGTCCGAATGTCACCACGCGCCGCGCGCAGTTCAATTCGTGCAGCAGCGGGTCGTCCCCATTGCAGAACACAGCGCCGTCCGCAGGCAGCGCATCGCAGACCGTCGCCTTTTCCCGCAGGATACCCGCCCGGCTGCCCAAAAATTCCAAATGCGCGTCCCCGATGTTCGTCAGCAGCGCCATTGTGGGACGCGCCATATGCGCCAGCCGCGCCATATCGCCGGGATGGGAGACTCCAAGCTCCACCACGGCGGCGCTGTGTTCCTCCCGCAGCCCAAAGAGCGTCAGCGGCACGCCAAGATCATTGTTGAAGTTCCCAGCTGTTTTGTGGACACAAAAGCGCCGGGAGAGGACGGCGGCGGTCATCTCCTTTGCCGTGGTCTTTCCGACTGACCCGGTGATACCGAGCAGCGGCAGCGCGGGGAACCCGCTCCGATAAAATTCCGCAAGGCGTTGCAAGGCCGTGACCGTGTCCTTCACCTGGATCACACAGCCTGCCGCACCCGGAACCGGCCGCTCCACAAGCGCGCACAGCGCGCCCTTTTCCAGCGTTTCCGCCACAAAATCATGTCCGTCCGCGCGCGCGCCGCGTATCGCGGCGAAAAGGCAGCCCGGCGCGGCGGCGCGGCTATCTGTGCAAACGGCGCAGATTTCCGCCGCCTCCACCGCGGCAAAGGCTTCCGCAGACGGGGCGCGCAGTATGCCGCCGGTCACATTCAGAATGGTTTTTAATGTAAGATTTTTCATGCTTCCAAATACTTTTTCATACTGACCGCAATGATTTTTTCACAGAGCGCCGCGTAGCTCATCCCTTCCGCAGCGGCCATGCGCGGAATCAGGCTGGTTGGCGTCATGCCCGGCAGCGTGTTGGCCTCCAGACAGAACATCTCGTCCCGCTCCGTGTCCCAGAGCAGGTCCACGCGGCAGTATGCGTCAATTTGCAGCGCCGCACACACCTGCTCTGCAATGCGCTGCGCCCGCGCGGTGGCCGCCGTTCCGATGGGTGCGGGGCAAAGCTCCTCCGTCGCGCCGGGCTGGTACTTGTTCCGGTAGTCATAGAATCCCCGCCTGGGGATGATTTCGATGACCGGCATGGCGCTGCCGTCCATTACGCCGACGGTCAGCTCCCGGCCACGGATATAGCGCTCCACGATGACCTGTTCCTCATACTGAAAGGCCGTTTCCAGCGCTGTGGAAAACGCTGCAAGTCCCTCTACGATGCTGGTGCCGACGCTGCTGCCCCCGCTGCATGGCTTGACTACGCAGGGGAAACGGACGCTGCCGGGCGTCGGGACCTCGCCGCGGTGCAGCAGGATCCCCTCCGGCGCGGCCAGACCGTGGGCGCGCAGCAGCGTTTTGGTCAGTCCCTTGTTCATGGCAAGCGCCGAGCCAAGATATCCGGAACCGGTGTAGCGCACGCCGTAAAGGTCGAGCATCGCCTGTATTTTGCCGTTTTCCCCTTCCTCTCCGTGCAGGGCAAGGAACACGATGTCCGCCGCGCGGCAGAGCGTCAGGACATTCGGGCCAACGCGCACCGCGCTGTCCGGACGCAGTGCCTTCAACTGCGCCAGATCGGGCAGCCGCTCTCCCACCGCCGCGCCGTGCGCATCGCCGGAGAAGGAGAACGCCACTTCCATGTCGTCCGGAAGCTCCGGACACCCCAGATATAAGTCCAGCAGCGCGACCCGATGGCCGTTTTCCAGCAGCGCGCGCGCCGCGCCCGTTCCCGTGGAGAGGGACACGTCCCGTTCGTTGGAAAGTCCGCCGCAGAGTACCACGATATTCATTGTAAATTTACCTCGCTTTTTCAGCTGCCCCTAACGGGCGCGCCCGTGCAGGCGCACGGGCGAAAAATCCGAGGCGACACCACATCGAACAGCAGAACGAGCTGTCGGGAAATTTTGCGTCAGAAACAGGCGCAAAAGCGCAGGATCAGGGGCGCCGCATGGCGCGGACATATCCCTTTGATGGCAATACTTTGTGTATTTTGCGCTTTTGCAACGCATTTTTTGCAAAAAGCAGCCGTCAGCCGCCGCAGACGCATTGCAGATGCATTGATGCAGTGTTGCCTTATGCCGCCTTTGATTATACCACAGTCTATTCTCCGGCACAACGAAAAAACTGTTGAGATGCAGCGGCGATTTGTGCTATTACTGTTGAGACTCGAATGGAGGATACGGCAACGCGAATCATTGTACTCCTTTGGAGCCAGTTTCCGAAGTTCCCACTTCACAATCGGTCAAAAAATTGCTTACACTTTTGGAAAATCCGTGTTATAATGTATGCATATCCGGAGCGTTGTTTCCGGGAGAGAACGGATAGAAATAAGTCGAAAGGCGTAGTCTATTTTTCAGGCTGCGCTTTTCTCTTTTTCTGCCAGAGCTTTGAAAGGAGTGGCAATACTTATGCCGAAAACAAAAGTACAAGGGGTCATTTTTGGGTTGATCATGTCTTACGCAATGGCGTACGGGATGGAGGTTTTCAACGTCGCAGTCAAATGGGGCCTGGGCGCAGACCTCTCCGGTATGACGAACGGCGTGTTTTTGGGCGCGCTGGAGGAGGCGTCCTATATGGGACTTTTCGTGTTCCTGTTTTCCAACCTTTGGGGCAACCGCTTTGGCGCATGGATGATGCTGCGCCGCTGCAACCCGGAAAAGGACAATCCCTTTGTCTGCCAAATCGTCCGGCAGGGCTGCACCGTCGCCATCATGTGCCCCACGATGAGTCTGGTCGCGTCCATCCTGTTCAGCGTCATTTTGGCTGGTCGTCCCGTTTCCCAGCTTCCCGCGATCTGGGCGGGGACACTCATCAAAAACTTCCCCATCGCATTTTTCCTCAACTTTTTTGCCGCCGCACCGTTTACGCACGTCGTATTCCGGCTGCTGTTCGGCAAACGCAATGCCGCCGTGGAACAGTAAGCGGCGCAGACAAAACACAGCCCCGACACGCTCCACTGCCTGCAGCGCGTCGGGGCTTACTCTATTGTATTATACGGGCAATCGCTGCATCAGGCGACAGGCGGGGGTGGCGAAAAATTTTGCGTCTGAAAAAGGTGCGAAAACACAGCCCCCTGCGGGCAGGCGCGGGAGCGGAACATACAGTGCCCTGAGCAAATGCTGTAATCATGCGGTCCCGTCCGATCCCCGGCGCAGTTCCTCCGCAGCCTGCAAAATGCGAATGAGCGCCTGTGCGTCCGCCGGGCCGATGCGTTCGACAAGGCGTTCCACCTGCGCACGGCGGCTGCGGTCATGCTCCTCCACAAATGCCGCGCCCGCTGCGGTCAGCGTGACCGCGACGCTGCGCCGATCCGCCGCAGTTTGTGTGCGGCGGATCAGACCGCGCGTTTCCAAATCGTTGAGAATGGCCGTCACTCTGGGACCGGATACGCCCAGCAGTGCGGAGAGCGCGCTGGGCGACTGTCCGCCGCCGCCGTACAGGCTGTGCATCAGCACGATTGCCATCCTGCCGCGCTGATGCTGGTGTCCCGCGCCATAGCGTCCGCCGCGCGGCAGCCGCCGCAGCAGCTCCTCAACCAGCGATTCATCACACGCCATGCCGCTCACTCCACCGGGAGATAGCGCAGCAGCAGCTCCTCCAGCTCGGCGTTGGAGATCGGTGCGGGAACGCAAAAGCGCGTATTTTGTTCCACCACGTCCGCCAGTGCGCGGTACTCGTCCGCCTGCTCCGACGTGGGCGCATACTCGATGACGGTCTGGCGTTTCAGCTCCGCGTGCTGCACCACATTATTGCGCGGCACAAAATAAAGGAGCTGCGTCCCGATGCGCGAGGCAAATTCCTCCACCAGCGCGCGCTCGTTATCCACCATGCGTGAATTGCAAATCAGGCCGCCGAGCTTCGTTTTGCCCATTTCCGCGTAGCGCCGGACACCGCGGCAGATGTTGTTTGCCGCATAAAGGCTCATCATCTCGCCGGAGCAGACGATATAAATTTCCTCTGCCTTGCCCTCCCGGATCGGCATGGCAAAGCCGCCGCAAACCACATCTCCCAGCACGTCATAGAGCACATAGTCCAGATCCGGCGTATAGGCTCCCAGCCGTTCCAGCAGATTGATCGCCGATACGATGCCGCGCCCCGCGCAGCCCACGCCCGGCTCCGGCCCGCCGGATTCCACCGCGCGCACGCCGCCATAGCCGGTGAACAGCACGTCCTCCAGCGTTACGTCCTCCTCCTCGCGGTCACGCAGGGTATCCAGCACCGTGGTCTGTGTCAGACCGCCCAACACCAGCCGCGTGGAGTCTGCCTTTGGGTCACAGCCGACAATCATCAGCCGCCGCCCGCGCTCCGCCAGCGCCGCCGCAAGGTTTTGCGTAGTCGTGGATTTGCCGATACCGCCTTTTCCGTAAATTGCGATTTGCCGCATCAGTTTGCACCGCCTTTCCCAATCGCTTCATCCAAAAATGCATCCAGCGCCGCGCCGACAAAGCTGCGTGCCGGAACAAATTCAAACGGGCTCATGCTGCCCGGATTTGGCAGGTCAATCCACTGCACCTTCCGCTTTGCCAGCGGGCGGCAGTCCGGGTCGCCCAGCACCAGATGCAGCGGCTCCTCCGCCAGCAGCGCGGACAGGTCGTCCTCGCTGGTCAGCTTGCGGTCACCGGGGCGCATTTGCGCCTTATCCATCTCGTAAAAGCTGGCGACGCGGACATTTTTCCAGCCGCGCGCTTCCAACGCCGCACGCATGGCGTTTGCCAGGAACTGCTCACCCAGCACCAGCGCCTCCGCCGCGCCCTCCGGCGTTCCCGTTTCCGCTTTTGCCGTCGCCACACCGCCGCGCAGACGCTCCAGCAGCGCCGCGCACTGCGCCGCGCCAAACGGTGCGCCCGCAACATAGG
Organism: Oscillospiraceae bacterium; assembly: GCA_020860205.1. Classification (GTDB taxonomy): domain Bacteria; phylum Bacillota; class Clostridia; order Oscillospirales; family Oscillospiraceae; genus RGIG7114. The sequence goes on from JAJBUU010000058.1 coordinate 11,936, forward strand.
GAATGCCAAATTCCGTCTGCATATACCGCGCCAGCGGCAGCCCTGTCGCGCCAACGACCAGATTGACCGATGCCGCTGCACCGCCGCGCAGACGCGCCGTTGTGTCTTTCATTCCCCAGCGGGAGCAGACCTGAAATCCGGCGTCCGCAAGCCACGCTTCCGCCGCGGTCAGCGCATCCGCTGTCCAGTCTATCGTGGTGCAGCCGAGCAGGTTCACGGTTCCCGGAACCGTATCCTGCGGCGTGAGCAGCATCCTGCCCATTGCCGCCAGCGTCGCACCCGCGCCGGAAACATAGTCCCCGCTTCCGTCCGCGTTCACATAAGCGGTGGGAACGCCGCTGCGCGCCGTATGCTCTGCCGCCATCGTTTCCAAATCGGAGCCGATCATCGACGAGGAGGGCGCGTGACACAGCAGCATAAATTCCGGATGGAACTGCTCCCGCCCTGCGTCCAACGCGGCACGCACCTTGCTCTCCGTGCCGGTGATGATGTCGGCATTGCTGATTTCGGACTGCATCACGCGCATTCCCGGAAACATTCCTTTGCCGCGCCCGCCGGGTCTGCCGCCACCATGCCGCCCGTCTGCGCCGCCGCGCCTAAATCCGTCGGGGCGTCCGTGACCATGTCCATGACCACCCGCACCGCCGTTTCGTCCAAAGCCGATGGGCTTATAGGGCGCGGGATCGTCGATGATACCGAAGCCCTCTGTCTCGTTCACAACCGCCTGCAGTCCCATCACATCAGACAAATACGGCGGTACTACCTTCCAAAGTCGTTTCATTCGTCTGCACCTCCGTCAAATGCGCCGCCAAAGCGGCCACGTTCCAGATGGCTGTCGTCCCGGATAATCAGCCGGACGCCCAATTCCTCCGCCTGCTGCTGCAAAAGCGCGTTGTCTGTGGAGAGGATCACCCACTGACAGCCATGGATCAATATCACTTCTGTTGCGCCGCGTTCCGATGCAAGCTCCGCCACGGCGTCACGCACCTGCCGCAGATAGCGCCCGCTGGCAAAGTCGGTCATGCTCGGCAGGAGGACGGCGGCCTTTTGCTGCCGCATATAGGTTGCAATGCTGCGGAACGGCCCGTGCCGCAGACAGTTTGCAGAACCGACGAACAGGATTTGCGCGCCGGGATGCTCTGTAAATATGTCGTCAAGCAGTGAACCGCGTCCGCCGCCCGGTCGTCCGCCGCCAAAGGCGTTCTCATCTGCGTGCGCGCGCTGCGGCGCGCCGTCGCAGCGCATCATATCAGTTTCATTAGAATACATAAATTTCTGTTTCAGGAAACCACCGCAGAAATCCGCAGGCCCGGCTGGCGGAAAATACCCGTCAGTCGCCGCAGGCGCATTTTTGCGGGGCTGCCTTTTCGTCTCCCTTCTGTGTCATTCGGATGGTTTTTATTTAATTCACGTTAGTTAAATACATCATACAGGATTTTCCGCCATTTGTCAATAGGGGATTTCACTTTTTTCGGGCGAAAGCAGTTCCTGATAGCGCAACGGACTTCGCTCCCGCGGAACCGACTGCTTTCCCGTCAGCGGCGAATCCATATTCATAGTCACAGCCTCATATGAATCAGCGCAGCACCGCAAAAAAACAGACCGCGCCAAAGCCTTGCTCCGGTGCGGTCATTTCCCGCACTGTTTTGTCTGCTCCCGCTGATCCGATTGGAAATCTCCCGTGCGGGGCTACCACGGCCACACGTTTCTGCGCCACGTTCCGGCGCCGCGCGCCCCCTGCGTTCCAGCGGAGAGCGTGACGGTTTTCACCGTTTCGTTTCCGGCGCTGTCACAGGCATAAAACGTCAGGCTCCCCGCGCCGCTGACGGAAAAGAGCGCGCTGCCGCCGCTTTGCAGCGAAAAAGCCGTTCCCGCGCTGCCGCCCTGAAAGTCGGCGGCGGTCAGCGTACCGGAAGCATAAGCGGCGGCGGTCAGATCCCCGTCCGCATCCGCGACGCTGACCATGAGGTAAGTCTGCATTCCGCGAGAGATGAGCTGTGCGCTGATTTCCGGCGCGCTGCCGCTCCCCGTTACCGGAGTCTCCCAAACCGCGCCGCTGAGCGTATCCAGATCATAGGAGAGCGCCGCGCCAAGATCCAGCATTCCGCCGGTGACGGTCAGCCCCTCCAACGCATCCAGCTCCTGCACGGAGGAGAGCAGTATCTCCTTTACATCCGCCAGCGTGATTTCATCAAAATAAGAATAGACCATCGCGGCGGCAGCCGTTACCATCGGCGCGGACATGGAAGTGCCGGTCATATAGCTGTATCCATTCTCCGGCGTGGTGCTGAGGATGTGTGTGCCGGGGGCGGCCAAATCCACGGAAACCGCGCCGTAATTGCTGCTGTAATGCAGCGTACCGTCATAGCTCAGGTTGGCCACGGAGATGATGTTATCCAGTGCATAAGACGCCGGATAAATCGGTGTGGAATCCGTGTCCGCGCCGTCGTTCCCGGCGGCAACCACAAACAGCATGGAGGAGGATGCAATCGTCTGGTAGAGCGCAGGGTCACTCAGTTCGCTGCCAAGACTCAGGTTGCAAATCTGCGCGCCGTTTTCCTCCGCGTAGCGAATCGCCTGAATAATGGAGGCAGTGGTGCCGCTGCCATCCGTGCCGCCCAACGCCTTCAACACCATGATCTTCACATGATCGCTCTGCACAATGCCGGAGATCCCCACGCCGTTGTCCTGTGTGGCCGCGATGGTACCCGCGCCGTGCGTCCCGTGGCTGTCCTCGCTGCCGACATAAATCTCGTTGTTGTCAGAATAAAAGTTCCAGCCGTAAACATCGTCGATGTAGCCGTTTCCATCGTCGTCAATGCCATTTCCGGGGATCTCGTCCTCATTGACCCAGAGAATGTCGGTCAAATCCTCGTGGGAAGCGTCCACGCCCGTGTCGATGAGCGCAATGACCACGTCCCGGCTGCCGCCGTCATAAATCTCCCACGCCTCCGCTGCATTGATGTCGATCCCGGCAACCGCCGTGGTTTCCGTGCCAGCGGACTGCGACGCGAAGGGACGGAACATCCACTCTCCGGGCGCGGACGGCGTTCCAAACGGGTCGTCAAATACGGGATAGCGGTTCTTTTGCGTTTCCATATAAAATGAACCGTCGTTGGAAAGCGCCCACTGCTGGGCAAAGAGCGCGTCCTCCGTGGAAACGGCGGAGCTTTCACAAGCATAGTTTGGCTGCACGAATGCCACGGACGGGTCGGCCTTCAGCGCCGCCAATCCCTCCGCCAGCGCGTCCTCTCCATCGTAAGTCAGCACGGCGCAGGAGCCGTCCGTGTAAAGCGCCAGCACCTCGCCGTTTGTGAAATCGGACAGCGCATATTCATATTCATACACGGCGGCGTCCTGTGTGCCGCTGCCTGTGTCTGCGGCAGCTGCTCCCATCGCCGTTCCCAACAGCAGCGCGCAGCTCAAAAAAATGGGAAATACCCGGTTGAATCGTTTCATATATCCAGTTTCCTTTCCGTTTTTTCGGGGCAGAGCGTCCTTGCAGCGCTGCCCGTCCCATCTGCGGGATGCTGTCAGCATACAGGGGGAACCTAAAGTGCGGTTAAAGCAGCCTTTGTTTTTACAGAATATTCATATTCTCTTTCTCAGCGGTTATGCCAAATCCGGTGCGCCGGAGGGCAGGTTCGCCTTTCCGATGATGTCCGTCACCGTCAGTCTGGCCACCGCCGTGACTGCCACCGCGCGCCGGTCATAAGCGAACGAGCGGGTTTCCGGATGACGCGCCATGATGACCTCGTCGATTGCACGCTGCCGTTCCTCGCCGGAGAGGAACGCGATGTCCGCAATTCCCATCACGCTTTTGTAGCGCATCGTCACATCCCCATGCGCGGGAATACATTCCATCCGCAGCGGAACATCCATCTCAAACGAACAGCGGCGGCGGCGCATCAGCTCATATTTCCGGCCCGCCATTGCCCCATGGATATACAGTTCCAGCCGCCCTTCCGCGACGCGGTAGGCAAAGTTCACCGGAACGATATACGGGAGTTCCCCGTCGGGCAGTCCCAGCCGCATGATCTCACATTCGTCTACAATTTTCAGGATTTCCCCAAAATCCGTCACCGCGCGGTCTTTCCGTCTCATATAAAAGCGCACTCCATATCGTATTGTATCGTATTGTGATTTTACCAATCTATAATACGTAGTTTACCAAACTACAGCGGAAAAAGCAACCGCCCGCAGTCTGTATCTTCAAGGCGGGAGCGGTTGGGTTTCGCCTCTGCGGAGGCGACCTGCTTTCCCGGCGCGGGGAATACCCACAGGGCACTTATACCCGCAGGACACTTATAGCAACAATCAAAAAGGTGACGCACTTGACAATGGTGGTATAACAGAGGCAGGAGGCGAGGAAAATGTTACACAATGAAGCACGAGAACTCCTGGTAGCTGGCTATGAAAAGACCCATGACGCCCAACTCA
>JAJBUU010000032.1 GCA_020860205.1 Oscillospiraceae bacterium
ACCAAGGTTCATAAATTCATTCTACCGAGTGTCCAACTTGCACTTGCAATTTGCGAAAAATATCTTTTGTGTAATCTATTGGTTGACAATGGAAAAATCCCGCTGTATACTTTATAGCATACTGTGAAAACGCAGTAAAATCTTATCAGTTTTGGACAGCAAGAAAGGATGGTGTCTTATGAAACTGAAATTTGTCGCGCCCATTCTGGCATGCGCCGTTCTCACCGTGTCCTTGCCGGTGGCGGCCTCCGCCGCGGATGACGGGTATACGTTCGTGATTCGGGGCGGGGCCAAGCGCGCCACGCCGGAACAGATCGCGGCGTCCAATGCAGAGCTGGAGCGTGCGGGTGTCTGGGACATCGTAGACCAGCGGGTAGAGGAAATTGTAAGCGCGCAGGTGACGGAGAACGGGAGCTTTCGCGGCGGGGCTAGGAGCGCCACGCCAGAGCAGATCGCGGCATCTAACGCAGAGCTGGAGCGCGAAGGCGTCTGGGACATCGTAGACCAGCGGATAGAGGAAATTGTAAGCGCGCAGGTGACGGAGAACGGGAGTTTCCGCGGCGGGGCCAGGAGCGCCACCGCGGAGCAGATTGCAGCCGCCAATGCGGCGCTGGAAGAGGCGGGAATCGCAGAAATCGTCGCGGAAACAGCCGCCGCACCCGGGGTGTCCGGTGAAGCTGGGACGGAGACGGGAAGCAACGTTACCGCAAATATGCCGTCTTTTGGCTGGTATTATTCCAATGTGGACTATTATTTTGCGCAGGAGAAAGCTATGTCTTGCGGCCCCGCTTCTGTCCGGATGGTCTTATTCCCCCTGAACTATAATCTAAGCTACACCGAGGCGGAAATCCGGGAGGCTACAGGCTGGTCGCAAACTGACGGGTCATATTTATGCGATTTGGTCGATTTTCTGAACGAGGTACAGCATAACCATTTTTGGACGGTCTATGGAGCGTCAAAGGGAACCGTGCAGAATTCTCTGCTTACCGGAATCGCAAACGGGAACGGCTGCATCGTCGGCCTGACCGAATCGACCGACTTTGGGTTCCCCTATGACATTGATGGGCATTTCGTTGTGATTTCGTGCATCAACACCTCTGCAACGGAGGTCGAGGTGCTGGATCCCTGGACAGGTTATGTCTCCCCCGGAACCGCGGGAAGCTATTTTATGAGCATGGACGATTTGTATGAGGGCTACGATTACTATGACGGAAGCATAGGGCTTGCGTTTTCTTCCTGAATTTTTTCAGATTTCACATCAGGCAGGCAGCGGGGCGGTGATTTTATACCGCTCCGCTGGCTGCTCTTTTTCGCAAAAAAACACGCCGGGAAGCGCAGAGGCTTCCCGGCGGTTTTCCGGTTAGTGGGTAGATTTTATTTTCCCTCGTTGTAGTAGTCTCTCAAACGCTCCAACTGGGCGTAACGCTTCATCGCGGCAACCGCAGACTTATCGAACAGACCGTCGGCGCGCTCCGGGAAGAAGCGGGCCAGCGCACTGTAACGAGCCTCGTTCATCAGGAAGGAAACATAATCCTCCTTTGTTCCGGGCGCCTTGCTGTCCAGCGAGAACGGCTTCTCCGGATTGGCAGGATTATAACGGAACAGATTCCAATAGCCGCAGTCAACCGCCCACTTCATCTCACTCTGGCAGTTTTTCATGCCGCCCTTGATGGAGTGCATCTCGCAAGGAGAGTAGCCGATGATGACGGACGGACCGGGATAAGCCTCCGCCTCTGTGATGGCCTTGAGTGTCTGGTTCATGTCCGCACCCATAGCGACCTGCGCTACATAGACGTAGCCATAGCTCATCAAAATCTCAGACAGAGATTTTTTTGCGGTGTTTTTACCCGCAGCAGCGAACTGCGCGACCTGACCGAAGTTGGACGCTTTGGATGCCTGTCCGCCGGTATTGGAATAGACCTCTGTGTCAAAGACAAAGATGTTCACATCCATGCCGGAGGCCGCGACATGATCCACGCCGCCAAAGCCGATATCGTAGGCCCAGCCGTCGCCGCCGAAAATCCAGACGGACTTTTTTGAGAGATATGCCTTGTTGTCCAGCAGCTTCTGCTTCAGCGCACTCTCCGGCAGCTTCTCCAGCGCCGCGACCAGCGCATCCGCCGCAGCGGTGTTGGTCGCGCCGTCGTCCACGGTGGCGAGATAATTCTCCGCCGCAGCGCGGAACTCGGCGTTGTTCGCGCCCTCGCATTCCAGCAGCTCTTTTGTGCTGTCGATCAGACGATCACGCACGGCCTTCTGTCCGAGCAGCATACCCAGACCGTATTCCGCATTGTCCTCAAAGAGCGAGTTTGCCCATGCTACGCCGCGCCCGTTTGTCGCGGTGGCATAAGGCGAGCATCCGGCGGTGCCGCCCCAGATGGAGGAGCAGCCGGTGGCGTTTGCCACATACATCCGCTCACCGAAAAGCTGCGTCACAAGGCGGGCGTAAGCCGTTTCCGCGCAGCCGGCGCAGGAGCCGGAGAACTGGAGCAGCGGACGGCGGAACTGACTGCCTTTTACGGTGTTGTCCTGCAGCTCCGGCTTCTCCGCAACGGAGGAAACCATATAATTCCAGACCTCCTGCTGCGGAGCCTGTTCCTCTGCGGGGGACATTTGCAGACATCCGGTCGGGCATACATCAGCGCAGACGCCGCAGCCCATGCAGTCCAGCGGGGAAATGGAGATGGTGTAGGAGTAGACGCCCTTGCCCTTTCCGGCTTTGGTCGGGAAGAGCTTTGCGGCCTCCGGCGCGGCGGCGGCTTCGGCCTCCGTCAGCGCGAACGGACGAATGGTAGCGTGAGAGCAGACATAGGCGCAACGGTTGCACTGGGCGCACTTTTCACCCGACCATGTCGGGACAAAGGCGGAAACACCGGCTTTGGAGAAGGCGCTTGCGCCGACCTCATAGGTGCCGTCCGCGTGCTTGACGAAAGCGGAAACCGGCAGACGGTCGCCGTCCATGCGCTCCACCGGAACGGTGATGGACTCCACCTGTTCGGCCAAGCGCTGGTTTTCGGAGGAAATGTGCGCGGCTGCGGCAGCGTCCGGCGCGTCTGCCCACGCGGCGGGTACGTCGATTTTCACCAGTGCATCCGCACCGGCGTCGATGGCCTTGTGGTTCAGCTCCACGATGTCCGCGCCCTTTTTCATATAGCTGTGGGTGGCGGCGTCCTTCATATATTGCAGCGCGTCCTGCTTTGGCAGAATGCCCGCAAGGACAAAGAACGCAGACTGCAAAATGGTGTTTGTGCGTTTGCCCATGCCGATTTGCATGGCAAGGTTGATTGCATCGATGGTGTAAAGCTGGATGTTATTGCGCGCGATATAGCGCTTGGCCTCACCATTCAGATTCTGCTCCAGCGCTGCGGCATCCCATGAACAGTTAATCAGGAAAATGCCGCCGGGTTTTACGTCCTCCACCATGTGGAAGCCCTTAATGATGTATGCGGGGTTGTGGCAGGCGACAAAGTCCGCCTTCGTGATGTAATAGGGGCAGCGGATGGGCTGGTCGCCAAAACGCAGATGGGAAATCGTCACGCCGCCGGTTTTCTTGGAGTCATACTGGAAATATGCCTGCACATACTTGTCCGTGTGGTCGCCGATGATTTTGATGGAGTTCTTGTTTGCGCCAACGGTACCGTCGCCGCCAAGACCCCAGAACTTGCACTGGATGGTTCCAGCCGGTGCGGTGTCCGGAATGTCCGGCTCGTCGAGCGACAGACCGGTCACGTCGTCCACGATGCTCAGGGTGAAGATGGGCTTGGGGGAATCCTTTTTCAGCTCCTCATAGACCGCATGGAGCGAACGGGGCGGGGTGTCCTTGCTGCCCAGACCGTAGCGGCCGCCGCAAATGACGGCACTGCGTCCTGCACGGGAGAAGGCTGCGACCACGTCCATGTAAAGCGGTTCGCCCTGACTGCCCGGTTCTTTGGTGCGGTCCAGCACGGCGATGTGGGTCGCCGTTTTGGGAACGGCCTCCAGCAGACGGTCAGCTGCAAACGGGCGGAAAAGGTGTACTTTGACAAGACCGACCTTTTCTCCCCTGGCTGCAAGATAATCCACGACCTCCGCCGCAGTATCACAGACGGATCCCATTGCGATGATAACACGCTCCGCGTCCGGCGCGCCATAGTAATTGAACAGCTGATAGTCTGTGCCGAGACGGGCGTTGATCTGCGCCATATAATCCTCGACGATTGCGGGGATGGCTTCATAATAGGAATTGGACGCCTCGCGGTTCTGGAAGAAGATGTCGCCGTTTTCGTGGCTGCCGCGCATCTGCGGGCGATCCGGGTTCAGCGCGCGATCCTTAAAGCGCTGAACCGAGTCCCAGTCCACCATTTCCGCCAGATCGTCATAGTCCCAGACGCGCAGCTTTTGGATCTCGTGGGAGGTGCGGAAGCCGTCAAAGAAGTTGACAAACGGTACGCTGCCCTTCAGCGCGGCAAGGTGGGCGACGGGGGAGAGGTCCATGACCTCCTGCGGGTTGTTTTCGCAGAGCATGGCGAAGCCAGTCTGACGGCAGGCATAGATGTCCGAGTGATCGCCAAAAATGCTCAGCGCGTGGGATGCTACGGCGCGTGCGGACACATGAAAGACCGCGGGGAGCAGTTCTCCGGCGATTTTGTACATATTGGGGATCATCAGCAGTAAGCCCTGCGAAGCCGTGTAGGTGGTGGTCAGCGCGCCGGTATTCAGGCTGCCGTGTACGGTTCCGGCCGCGCCCGCTTCGGACTGCATTTCCATAACCTTGACCGTGCCGCCGAAGATGTTCTTGCGTCCTTCGGTCGCCCACTGATCCACGCAGTCCGCCATCGGACTGGAAGGGGTGATGGGATAGATGCCCGCGACTTCGGTGAATGCATAAGAGACATGCGCAGCGGCGGTGTTTCCATCCATCGTTTTGAATTGTTGCTCTTTACTCATGCGGGAGCCTCCTTTGGCATTGCAAAGCTTGTTTCAAACGTCCTAAACATCCCAGATTGTACGCATATTCAACAAGACTTTTGCTTTGAATTCGTGCAATTTGTCGAGTCTTATTATAGCATAGTTTCCCGAAAGTGTATATAGAATTTTTATGGAAATTTTTTGTTGGAATTGCGCACCTTATACGAAATCTTGACGGAAACAGGGGAATTCGCGGGCGGAATATATGTGCCTGTTTCGTCGTATCGTATGAAGCTGGCAAAGCCTGCCTGTCATTCCGGCGGAACCAGAAGTTTTGCACCTTTGCGCGCGCTCGTGAATTGAGCAGAAAAACCGTGCTAATGCAGTTCAATGCGATCACTGAGGGCGGCAAACTGCGCGATGCTCAGCGCCTCGCCGCGAATGCGCGCATCCAGGCCGCAGGCTGCCAGCGCAGCTTCCGCCTGTTCCCGCGTTAAACCAAGACCGTGCATCATCGCGTTGCAGAGCGTCTTGCGGCGCTGGTTGAACGCAGCGCGTACCAGCGCAAACATCCGTTTCTCATCGGCCACCTGCACAGGCGGGGCGGGGCGGCGCGTTAAACGGATCACACTGCTTGTGACCTTTGGCGCGGGAATGAAACTGCCGGGCGGTACGTCAAACAGCAGCTCCGGTACCGTGTGCCACTGCATCAGCACGGTGAAAGCGCCGTAATCGGCGGTGTTCTCCCGCGCGCAAATGCGCCGCGCCACCTCGCGCTGTACCATGACGGTGATGCGCGCGAAACAATCCGCGTTTACAAGCGCGGTCAACGCGGGCGAGGTGATGTTATAGGGCAGGTTGGCGCAGACGACAACGCTTTTGCAATCCGCAAACGACTCCGCTGCCAGCGCGCGCAAATCCAGCTTCAGCACATCGGCAAAGCGCACCTCCACATTTTCGCAGCCGCGCAGCGTCTGCGCCAGAACGCTCTGCAGCTTTCCGTCCAGTTCCACGGAGACGACGTGTCCGGCGCGGCGCGACAGCTCCACGGTCAGGCAGCCGACGCCGGGGCCGATCTCCAGCACGCCTGTTTCCGCATCCAGACCGGCTGCGTCCGCAATGCGCGGCGGAACGGAGGCGTCGCAGAGAAAATTCTGCCCCATGCTTTTGGAGAAACGGAAGCCTGCCCCTTGCAGCAGGCGGTTTATCTCCCTGATGTCGGTCAGGTTCATGTGCGCTGCCCTCCCGGCGCTTCGCCAAGCGCCTTTTCAAACGCCTTGCGGCGCGTGTCGTGATCTCCGCTCCCGGCATACACCGCCACATTGCCACGGTAGGCATAGCCGTGGCGCTGCAAAAGACGCTGCATGGGCTTGTTTTTGCGGTGGGTATCCACACGCATAATGGCTGCGCCCAACGCGCGGGCGCAGTCCTCAGCAGCGGCGATGAGCGCGTCGGAAAAGCCTGTTCCGCCAAACGCGCCGTCGATCGCGCAGCGGTGCAGCACACAGCAGGGGAGCGCATGATAGCGCCACTTTCCATCGGTGAGCGCGTCATAAGCCGGTTCCGGGCGGTCAGACAGGACGAAAAAACCCGCCGTGCGTCCGCCGTAAGTCATCACATGGCATTCCCCACGCTGGATGTCTGCGGAAAAGACCGCTTCGTTTGGGTAATCTCCCTGCCACTGATCCACGCGCTGCCGCTTCAGAAACGCGCGCGCGCCGGTGAAAATCCGCAGGATGTCTCCAAGGTCTGCCGCAGTTGCGGGACGGTGCGCCAGCGGCTCCGTCAGCGCCATGCGGCTGCGGTCTTTTTCGATTTCTGCCAGCAACAGGGCGTCCGCCTCCGAAAGCGCGCCCTTCTGCCGTTCCAATAGATCGGGGCGCTTGTCCATCGTGCGTTCCAGCATCTTTTTGCGCCGCCAACGGTCTATTTCCGCCTGATTTCCGCCGCGCAATACCTCCGGTACCGCGCGACCCTCCCAGACCTCCGGCCTGGTGTACTGCGGATATTCCAAAAGTCCATCCCAGTGGCTCTCGCCGGTGTAGCACGCAGGGTCCGACAGCACGCCCGGCACCAGTCGGGACACCGCGTCCGCCACCGTCATTGCGGCCAGCTCGCCGCCGGTCAGCACATAGTCGCCGATGGAAAGCTCCTCGTCCACACATTCCTCGATGAAGCGCTCGTCCACGCCCTCATAATGGCCGCAGACCAGCACCAGATGGTCATAACATTCGGAAAGCTCCCGCGCTTTGTCCTGCGAAAACACAGCGCCCTGCGGGCTCATGTAAATTACGCGCGTGCGGGGGCTTTTCGGCGTTTCCAGCACGCTGTCCACGCAGTCCTTCAGCGGCTGTGCCATCATCACGCAGCCCCAGCCGCCGCCGTAAGGGTAATCGTCCACCTGCTTCTGCCGATTGGTTGTAAAATCCCGGATCTGTACACAGTTCAGCTCCAAAATCCCTTTTTTTGCCGCACGCCCCAGAATGCTCTCGTGCAGCATCTCGTTCATATGGGCGGGGAACAGGGTCAGGATGTCGATGCGCACGGCGGTCACATCCCTTCGATGAGGTGAACGGTGATCACGCCGCCGTCCACGTCGGTATTCCGGATAAACTTCGGCACGGCGGGGATCATATGCTCCTGCTCCCCGCGCACAACGTAAACGCGGTTTCCCGGCAAATCCAACACGTCCGCAAGCACACCCAGCTCCGTACCGTCCTCCGTGACCACGCGCGCGCCCAAAATATCCGCCAGGAAAAAGCTGCCCTCCGGCAGCTGCGCGTCTGCGCGGCGAATATAGACCCGCTTTCCTTTCAATGCCATCGCCGTGTTTACATCCTCTACGCCCTCCAGCGCCGCGATGACGCAGCCCTTATGGACAAAGCTCTCCAGCAGGCGCATCGGCGCGCGTCCCTGTCCGATGTAGAGCGTCTTGAACGAGCGCAGCAGCTCCGGGCTGTCCAGCCATGACTGCATTTTTACCTGCCCGCGCACGCCGTGGGTATTCACGATCTCGCCGGCCTCGATAAACTCTGGTTTTTCCATGCGTTCTCCTTTCTGCGCCGCTGTCACAGCGGGCGTTTTTTGATGGCGGCAAAACGCCGGGGATAGCGCTGCGGCGTGGGCGCAGTCTTGCGAATGACGACGATGTTGTGCCGCAGCGTTTCGCCGGGAACGCTGTAATCAAAAATGCGCTCCAGCGTTCCGCCCAACGCGGAGATCGCGGCGGCAGCCTCGTCAGCCTCCTCGCGCGCGGCGGGGCCTTTCAGCGCCAAAAACGCGCCGCCCGGCCTGACATATGGCAGACAAAGCTCGCACAGCACATTCAGCCGCGCCACCGCGCGCGAGAGGGCGAAATCAAACTGCTCGCGCCGCGCGCCGCATTCCTCCGCCCGTCCGTGTACGCACGTCACGTCGTCCAGCTCCAAGTGTGCGCAGACCCCGCGCAGAAAGTCCACCCGTTTGCCAAGACTGTCCAGCAGCGTCAGGGAGAGCGCTGGGCAGAGGATTTTCAGCGGCAGACCGGGAAAACCCGCGCCTGCGCCGATGTCGATCGCGCTGCGTCCTTCCAGCGGGAACAGCAGCAGCGGCGCGGCGGAATCCAGAAAATGCAGCCGTGCCACGGCCTCCTCGCCGGATACGGCGGTCAGATTCATCTCACGGTTCGCCGCTTCCAGCGCATCATAATATGTGCAAAAGCGTTCCAGCGCCTGCGCGTCTGCGGGGATCCCCATCTCCGCAAGACCGCGCTGCAAAAGCTCCTCCAACATTTTCTCTCCTCCGTTCCACCACAGACCCAACGGCTTCGACGCAAAGCCGCGTTTGCGGCGGCCTGTGAAATAACTGCGTTTCAAAAAGTTTGCGGTCCACGCAAATTTCTGCGCCTTGTTCTGACGCAAAATTTTCTATGCGATTCGCTCCTGCCGATCAATGCGGCAAAAACCAGGAGCCGGACACGCGATGCCGCGTGTCCGGCTCCTGCAATCGCCTGGTTCATTCTACCATGTACCGGCGGTAGAAATCAAGCATAGAAATTATGATCTCCGATGATATAAGCCAGCGTCTGATTGCTCAGCCACCCGGTTTGGCAGAACGCAGGGTTGACGAACCATTTGCTCTCTCCCACCGTGTTGCAGCCCTCCAGACAGAGCTTTGCGGCAGACACCGCCCGTTCCGTTGGCTCCAGGTAAATCGCGCCAGAGGAAACCACATCGAACTGTCCTTCCTGAAAAATCACGTCGTACACTGTATCCCCGAATGCGCCGCTCTCGTCGGCCACACGGTTGAGTACCACGTTCCCAACGCCGATCATTCCCGCGAGCGGCTGGTTCCCGGCTTCGGAATAAATCACGCGGGAGAGCCAGTCAAGGTCGGCTGCATCATAAAATTCCGCGCCCGAAGCGATGATCTCGCTCCCGCTGCTGTCGATATAAATCGCGCGCGTCGTCCCATCCCAGACGGGCTCCAGAGAAAAGACCCACGCCAGCTTACGGAGCGGTACGACGATGGTGCCGTTGATATTGTAAGCACCGTCCTCCAGATAGATGCACCGTTCGTTTGCGGTCATGTAGCCTTCGCCAATGGTCAGCGTGATGTCCAGCAGCTCGGAGGAAATGCGCGCAGTTTCTGAGTCCTGCTCCCATTCCACCGAACATTTGTCCCGGAGCATACACTCTGTGAAAGCCAGCAGCGGGATGTATGCGACATCGTCGATGACGATCCCGGAGCCGATATCTATATCGTCTATATACAGAGGGACTTCCGTGCAGGTGAGCACGACGGATGCCGTTTTGGACACTTCATCCGTCCCTGCGGCTTCAGCCGAAACGGCGAAGCGGTTGCTCCCAACAAGGAAGGCGGCGGCACATAGCAGGGCAAGCAGCGTTTGGTATCGTTTGCGCATGGTATGCTCCTTTCCGGCGATGGCGCCATATGGCGCCCCCATAAAGAATTTGCACAGGTTGGACTGTGCAGTATTATTATACCGGAGCGGAAAGGGCTGCATCAAGACACAGATTGAACAAAATGTCTAAGCGAATTTTTGATATTGTACACAAATACACAAGATGTTGTGAAAATCAGTGATAGAAGCGCTGCAAACTGCCTAAATATTGTATGTGCAAATCGACGAAAATCTGGATTCGATTTAAAATGCCAAAAAACCGCAAGCCGGAAAAGCTGCATTTTGGTAATGATAATAATAAATTATGTAAACTGCATTTCAGAAAAAGCAGACCGAAATGGCTCTTTTGATGCATTCGCCGTCCGGCAGAAGCGACCATAGTTCCACCCAGCCGCCGAAAAAAAGCAAACGGACGGCGGGGCAGCCGGAGCTGCCCGCCGTCCGTGTCCCACCGGTGAAAAGCGGTTTTTGGCCGGTGGGATGTCTGCCTTGCGCGATGGGACAGGGAAAAGCGTGCCCACTGCGATGCGGAAGCACCGCTGTCATCCCATGTCCGCGTCCGAGAGAACCTCTATTGCGTCCACATAGAGCAGCGTTCCGCCGTCTGCATCCTCTGCGGCGGACGCAACGGAGACGGATACCAGCGCTCCGATCTGCGCTTCCAGCGCGGAACCGTCCGCAGAAACGAAGGTAACGGATGCACCGTCTGCCAAAGAAACGGCGCGCAGACAGCCGTCCGGCAGGATGGCTGTGATTTCCAGCGTTACATCGCCGCGCGGTTCCTCCGCTGTTCTTTGAAGCTGGGAAAGCTGGGATTCCGCCGCGTCATCTGTCGCTTCGTCCGCTGATTCTGCCGTCGCCGATTCCGGGCTGGATCCGCCCGCACCCGTTGCAGCAGCCGTACTTTCCGTTTCCCCGACGTCTGCTGTTTCCATTTCCGCCGCCGTGTCCATCGAAAAGGAGACGCTGGAGGAAGTGTTGCTACTGCCTGATCCCACTCGCATTCCATACTGTGCCGCAAAAAGCGTGCCGACAATGACGACCAGACAGGCGGCTGTCAGCGCAAGCGGGCGCAGACGCAGGAAACGCTCCTGCCGCCGCTGTGTCTCCGCAGCGCGCGCCGTGGAAATGCGCTCCATGATTTTTTCGTGCAGGCTGTCCGGCAGCGGTTCCGGCTCCCATGCTCCGGAAAGCGCAGAAAACGCCTCGTAAACCGCGCGGCATTCCGCGCATGAGGCAAGGTGCGCCTGCAGCGCCGCGCGCTCTGCTGCATCCAGCTCGCCGTCTATATCAGCGCTGATTTGCTCCTGCCATGCTTCGCAGCTTTTCATTCCCGCGCACCTCCCTTCGATTGTTCAGACGGATCATCCGCGAAAAAGTTCCCGTCCTCGCACAAAAAGGCGCGGAGCTTTTGCCGCGCACGGAAAATGCGGGTCTTGACCGTATTCGGCTCCACCGACAGCGCCGCCGAGATTTCCTGATAGTTCAGCCCGCCATATTCGCGGAGGAGCAGCGGCGCGCGCTGCTCCTCCGGGATGCGCCCCAGCGCCGCGCGGATGGCGGAGGCCGTCTCCTTCTGTTCCAGCAGCGCCGCAGGGTCGGTGCGCGGATCCGCAAGCTCGGTTTCCGCTCCCGTTTCGTCCTCGCGTGTCAGAGAAACCGTGTCCCGGCGTTTTCGCAAAAGGTCGGTACACTCGTTTTGCGCGATGCGGCAAAGCCACGCGCGCAGTCGTCCCTCGCCGCGAAAGGAGGAGAGGGAGAGGTAAGCCTTCAAAAATGTTTCCTGTACCGCGTCCGCCGCGTCCTGCGCGTTCCCCATCCGGTGCAGCGCCAGCGCGTAGAGCGGTCTTTCATATTCCAGCACAATGGCCTCAAAGGCCGCCGTATCGCCGCGCCGCGCCTTTGCAAGCAGCGCCTGTTCCGCTTCCGCTGTCATACATTTTGTCCCTTCTCTCTGTTGCGGGGCAGCACCGCAGGGTCGGAGCTGCGGCGGTTTGCGGGAAATGTTCTGCGCAATCCGCGTTTGCCGAATCGTGCGGCGCCACCCATAAAAAATCAATCACGCAGCTCCCGCTGGATGCGCGTGACCGTTCGGCGCACGTCCTCCAGCGTTTCCACATGAACGGCCTCCGCACGGTAGGGCGCGGCGTGCGGAACGCCCCGCAGATACCATGCCAGGTGCCGCCGCGCCTCCAGACAGGCGAGGCGCTCTCCCCGCAGCGCGGCGGAAAACTCGATTTGTGCGCGGGCGGTATCCATCCGGGCCTTCAGCGGTGGGCGCGGCGGGATCGGCACGCCCGTGACCGCAGCGTTGCCCGCCTGAAAAATCCACGGGTCGCCAAAGCTGCCGCGTCCGATCATCGCCGCGTCGCAGCCGGTATAGGTCAGGATGTGCGCCGCGTCCGCGCCGGAGAATACGTCGCCGTTTGCCACAACGGGGATGGACACCGCGCGTTTGACCGCGCGCAGGATGTCCCAGTCCGCCCGTCCCTCATACATCTGGACGCGGGTGCGCCCGTGAACGGTGAGCGCGGCGGCTCCGGCGGCCTCGCACATCCGGGCAAACTCCACGGCGTTGACGTTGCCCTTATCCCAGCCCTTGCGGAACTTGACCGTCACGGGCTTGTCCACTGCGCGCACAACGGCCTCTATGATCGCACGCGCGGTTTCCGGCGTTTTCATCAGGCCGCACCCGTCGCCGTTCAGGGCGACCTTGCCGACCGGACAGCCCATATTCAAATCCAGAATTTCCGCACCGGACAGCTCCAGCGCGATACCGGCGGCCTCCGCCATGACGGACGGCTCATGGCCAAAAATCTGCACCGCTGTCGGCGCGTCCTCCGGCAGACAGCGCAGCAGCGTCCGGGTCTTTTTGTCGCCGTAGACCAGCGCCTTTGCGCTGACCATTTCCGTCGTGGTCAGCGCCGCGCCCAGTGCGCGGCAGACATGGCGGAACGCCGCGTCCGTCACACCGGCCATCGGCGCCAGAAACAGCCGCCCGGAGAGCGACACATCGCCGATCTTCACAGCGCAATGTCCAATCCGACTGGGCAGTGGTCGCTGCCGTAAATTTCGTTGCAGATATAGGCGCGGCTGATATGCTCCGCAATGCGGTTTGAGCAGAGAAAATAGTCGATGCGCCAGCCGACGTTCCGCGCCCGCGCGGCGGTGCGGTAGCTCCACCATGAATAAGCATCCCGTGTGTCCGGGTAAAGATGGCGGAACGTATCCGTGAACCCGGCGGCAAGCAGGTCGGAAAATTTGCCGCGTTCCTCGTCCGAAAAGCCGGGGTTTCCGTGGTTCGTGTCCGGGTTTTTCAAGTCTATCTCCTGATGGGCGACATTCATATCGCCGCAGACGATGACCGGCTTGTCCGCGTCCAGCCCGGTCAGATGTGCGCGGAACGCATTTTCCCAGTCCATGCGGTAATCCAAGCGACGCAGACCGTCCTGCGCGTTTGGCGTATAGACGCAAACGAGGTAACAGCGGTCAAATTCCGCGGTGATCACACGCCCCTCCGTATCGTGCTGCGGGATGCCAAGACCGTTCCACACCCGCAGCGGCTCCCGGCGGGTGAACAGCGCGGTGCCGGAATAGCCCTTTTTTTCCGCATAATTCCAATATTGTGCATAGCCGGGCAGGTCAAGCGCAAGCTGTCCGGCCTGCAATTTTGTCTCCTGCAGGCAAAAAACATCTGCGTCCAGCCCTGCAAAAATCTCCGGGAACCCCTTTTTCATCACGGCGCGCAGACCGTTTACATTCCATGAAATGCACCGCATCAGCCGCCCTCCTGTTCCTGCTGTATTTTCCGGTCTGCAAGCCCCTTCGCGTCGGAAAGCGCCGCGTTGCGCAGGCGGGGCGGCGCGCCGTCCGCCGAAGCGCGCTTTGTTTCCGCCGTGCGCGTGGCAACCAGACGGTTGATCTTCACGCCCTGCGCGTGGAATTTGGCCTCATAGTCCGTCATCACGCCGCAGATCCCCTGCGCGTGCAGGTCGTTCGTCCGTTCGCTGATCTGCCAGCCTTCCGCGACGAACTGCGTCTCCGACCATGTGAACAGCGGCAGGTTGTCCGTCTTGAACCAGACCTGTCCGCCAGGCGGCAGCGCGTCGGCGTAAAGACGCAGGAAGCCGGGCGCGGTCAGGCGGTTTTTTGCATAACGGTTCTTCGGCCACGGGTCGCAGAAATTCAGATAAATGCGCGCTGTCTCGCCGGGGGAGAAAATCTCCGGCAGCGCCGCTGCATCCATGTCCAGGAAGCGGACGTTGCGCACATCCTGCGCCGCTACGCGCTCCATTGCCACGACCATCGCGTCCGGCACCCGTTCCACAGCCAGCAGCAGCGTATCCGGACTCGCCGCCGCCGTTTCCGCCGTAAAGCGTCCCTTGCCGCAGCCCAGTTCCAGATGCAGCGCGCCATATTCCGGAAATGTTTCCAGCCAGCGCCCACGGAAACGCTCCGGTTCCGTTATCCGCAGCGCGGAAACCCGCTCCATGCGCGGCAGCAGGTTTGGTTTTTTTCGCATTCTCATTTCGTTTTCTCTCCTGTATGTTTCGCCAGCGCCGCACAAATGCGGTGCGGCTGACTGCAGTTTTCCGTCAGAGCGCCCCTGCTAATCTCGATGCGGGGACGCTTTCCCGATATCTGAAACAGAAAATCAGGCGTAATATGTCCGGATCACCTGCGCCCACGCCTGATAACCGGCGGCGGAAAGGTGAGGGGAGCCGTCCCAGCCCGCGTAAGCGCTTTGCAGATAGCCGGTCCCGTCCTCCAGCGGGGTGCAGCAATCCAGAAACCAGCAGGCGTTTTCCGCGCACATCTCGCGCAGCGCGGTATTGAAGGCGTTGATGCGAGTCATGGTAAAGCTGCCCCCGTCGCTCCGTTCCTTTGTCACCGGCGTGAGCGCCATGACGTAAATCTCCGCCTCCGGCATCGCGTTTTGGATGCGCGCAACAATGTCCGCGTAAGCGTCCGCAAACGCGGCGGCGTCCATATAGATTTCGTTGATGCCGAACTCAATGTAGACCCTGTCGTAGCTGCCCGTGCATAGCTCCTCGATATATGTTTCCGCGGAGTTGACGCCGATGCTTTCCTTGCAGATATAGGTCATCGTATTCAGCCCGGAATAGAGCATCATGCCCTGCGCCAGCGAGTTGCCCAGCATCGCGGAGCCGGAAAAGAAGCTGTCGTCCGCAGCGCTCTGCTCATAGAGGTCGGGGTAGCTGGCCTCCTCCAGCACAAACCTGACCCGCAGGGAGCGATAAGCCATGCGGGAGAGGATGGTCGCAACCGCAGCGCGGGAAATCAATGTGTCCGGCGCAAAGCTGCCGCGGCTGTTGTTTCCGGTCAGCACACCGGCGCGGTAAAGCCGGTAAATTTCTGCCGCGCCCTCCGCGTCCATTTTCACGTCCGGTATCTGTCCGTCCGCGATTTCATTGACAGCGGGCAGCGCCGACTCCGGCAGCGCGTTCGCCAGCAGCGTTACAAAGGTGCGGCGCGTCACCGCCGCGTCATAGTCCGCGCCGGAGGCGTCGAACAGACCGTTCTCCACAGCGTAATCCGCATAGACCTGATACCACGGTTCGCCCTGCGTAAAGGCGGCTGTGGCGTTCTGATAAAGGCTGTGCAGCCGCGCGGCCAGTGCCAGCGCCTCCGACAGCCGGATGTCGCCGTCCGGGCGGAACGCGCCGCCCGACCCCTGCATCAGCCCCAGCTCATACACTGCGGCGATGTTGTCCCTGTACCAGCTGTCTGCGGCAACGTCGGAGAAAATCCCGTCCGTGTATTCCGCGCTGGTTTGAAAATTTGCATAGCCGCCCTCTGCGGCCACTGGCAGCGCCAGCAGCAGTGCCAGCAGGAGAAAAACGCCCCGTTTGGCGAGCCCTATCCGCAGCTTTGTTCCAGGTTTCATTTTCATGCACTCTCCCGTATAGTTTCAGTATGGTACATACCATATTTATTCCCCGATGGGAAGCTGTATGACGTGCAGTCCCTGCCGCATGGCATACAGCAGCGTGCTGCGCGTTCCGCCGGGCGCGCCGTTATAGGCCGCGATCAGATAAGCGGAGGCGTCCACCATGTAGCGGTTACGGCGCATCATGCAGTCCGGCGTGAAGTCCCGCGAAACCACCGTGACATAGTCGCACGCCGTCACCAGCCGGTCATAACGGCGGCGCTGCGGTTCCGCCCAGCGGGCGGACTGCCCCGCATACGGGATCGCCGCTTCCAGCGTGACCTCCGGGTGTTCCTCCCGCAAATGCAGTACGCTCTCGCAAAAATACATATCCCCGCCGGTAGCCATGCCGCAGATAAAGTGCGACGCGCCGTCAAAATAGACCGCCTCCACCGCGTCGGCAAGGCACTGCTTGAGCGCAGCGCAGCGCGGGTCGTCCTCATCATAGCGCCACGGGAATTTTTCCGCTCTGTGTCCCGTGAAGGTACAGGTCGCGCGTTTCTCGTCCATGATCCTCTCATCTCCAAATCGCTATTGTACAGGAAAGCCGCCCGATTGTCAAAAGCAATATGCGCGCAGGCGGCAAAAAAATGCGGTGCGGGCGCGCTTGTCCGGCGGGAACGAACAAAGTCCGGAGCTGCCGTGTTTGCAGCTCCGGACTTTGTTATGGGTTTTGGAATGTTGCAGAAAGGGCGAAGCCCTATTTCTCAAATCACTGGAGGGTGGTCAGACCGCCGTCCACATAGATGATCTGGCCGTTGATGAACGCCGCCTCGTCAGATGCAAAGAACACGGCCGGCGCGATGTTGTCCTCCGGCAGGCCAATGCGGCCAACGGGGACGCGCGCTGCGGTACCGGTCTTGAGTTCGGGGTTCTTCTCGAAAATCGGCTTCATCATCTCGGTTTCGGTCATGATGGGGCAAAGAGCGTTGACAGTGATGCCATACTGACCCCAGCCGGCGGCGAGGTTGATGGTCAGGCCGTTGACCGCGCCCTTAGAGGAACCGTAAGCCACGCTGATGTCGCTCATCTTGGAGCGGGTCGCGCCGATGGAGCTGACGTTGATGATGCGTCCGCCCTTCTGGTCGCGCATATAGCGGCCAAAATACTTGCAGCACATCAGAATGCTCTTGACATTGACCTCGAAGGTGCGATCCCACTCGTCCATCGGATGATCGAACGCAGAATACTTTTTATTGTAACCCTGAGAGTTGACCAGAATGTCCACCTTGCCGTGATCCTTCACGAACTGCTCGGCCATCTTTTCCACATCCGCCTCGTCGGAGACGTCGCACACATAGTAGGTCACGTCGCAGCCGGACTCTTCCTTGATCTTGGCGCAGGCCTTCTGCAGCTTCTCCTCGCCGCGGGAGGTGATGGAGACGTTCGCGCCCGCCATTGCAAGACCTTTGGCGATGGCCTGGCCAATGCCGCCGCCGCCGCCGACTACGATTGCGTCTTTGCCCTTGAGTGAAAACATAATAAATCTTCTCCTTTACAAATTTGATGAAATTGGATATACTTGCGATGGGTAAGCTCATTGCTATTGTTTACTTTACTCATTTTCCGCCGCGCCGACAAGGTGACAGCGTTTTGATAAGGTGTGACATTTTTTTGATTCATCCGCTTTGCCGCCGCGCCCAAACGGAGAAGCCAAAAAATGACCCACATAATCCAAGAACGAACGCCTTGTGCAAATTTTACGCTTCGTGTATTCTTTACTTGTATTTTTATGTCTAAAGGAACCACAAGAGCTGTCTTTCGCACAGTTTTGGCGGCGCGTTTCCCTGTCCGGACGCGGCGCAAAGAAAAGGCGGAGCCTCCCGCGCCGGGCGCTGCTTCCGCATTTCCTGCGTCCTGACGGGCAGCTGAACCCTGCGCACTGAAGCGCTGCGGCGGTCGGTTCCTGCGATTCCGTGTTTCACACCATCATATTTTTCAGAACAGGAAGGTAACATTATGAAAGAAGCTGTTATCGTATCCGCTGTCCGTCTGCCTGTTGGCCGTGTCGGCGGCGCGCTGAAATCCATCCGTCCCGAAAAACTGGGCGGCATGGTCATCAAGGAAGCCCTGAAGCGCGGCAAGGTCGATCCCGAAATGGTTGACGAGTGCATTTTCTGCTCCTGCGACAACGAGGATATCAAGATCGCGGCCCGCGTCATCGCGCTGGAGGGCGGTCTCCCCATCGGCGTTCCCGCCTATCAGATTCAGCGCGGCTGCGGTTCTTCTCTGACCGCCGTGTGGGATGCTGCCATGATGATCCAGACCGGTTTTGCCGAAACCATCGTCTGCGGCGGCGCGGAGAGCACTACCTTTGCTCCCTATCTGATGAACAAGCCCACCCGCGCCTATTCTCAGATGCCCATGCCGTGGGCCGAGCCAATTTTCTCCCCCAAAGAGTACGGCAACCTGCCCAACGGTCCGACGGCGGACAACATTGCAAAGCGCTTTGGCCTGACCCGCGAGGACTGCGACGCCTTCGCCGTGGAGAGCCACCGCAAGGGCGCTGAGGCCTACAGAAACCACCGCTTTGATGAGCAGATCCTGCCTGTTGAGGTGCCGCTGAAGGGCGGAAAGACCATGATCTTTGACCGTGACGAGCCGCTGCGCGAGGACTGCACGATGGAGTCTCTGGCAAAGCTGCGTCCCTCCTTCGCACCGGACGGCGTCTGCACCGCCGGTAACTCCTCTCCGCTGGTGGACGGCGCTTCCTGCGTCATCGTCATGAAGCGGGAGAAGGCGGAGTCTCTTGGCCTGGACATCATGGCCAGAGTCACCAATTTTGCTGATGCGGGCTGCGAGCCTGCCATCATGGGCGAGGGTCCTGTCCATGCGTGCCGCAAGCTGTTCAAAAAGACCGGCCTGACATGGGACGACATCGACCTCATTGAGATGAACGAGGCGTTTGCCGCGCAGTCCGTCCACTGCATCCGTCAGCTGGATATGCCTGTGGAAAAGCTGAATGTCAACGGCGGCGCGATCACGTTGGGTCATCCCTTTGCCGCGACCGGCACCATTCTGGTCACGAAAATCGTCTATGAGATGCGCCGTACCGACGCACAGCGCGGCATTGTCACCTTCTGCATCGGCGGCGGCCAAGGTGTCGCCATGCTGCTGGAGAAGCCCTGAGAATTTGTCCGGCTTTACCTTTTTATATATCAATATTGCGGTTATGGCAGAGCCTGCCGCATGAAACGACAGCAAAAGGGGATGGCGGCATACCATCCCCTGTCCCAAAACAAAAAATCTGTAAAATCAAAATCTTGAGAGGAGTTTTTTAAAATGGCTAAGACAATTATCACTGCGGCGCTGTGCGGCGCCGTCACCCCGAAAGCAAAATGCCCCGCGCTTCCCATCACCCCGAAGGAGATCGCTGAGGACGGTATCCGCTGCTGGAAGGCCGGCGCTTCCGTGCTGCATCTGCATATGCGTGACGACGAGGGTCATGGCACGATGGACGTCAACAAGTTCCGTGAGACCGTCAAGATCCTGCGCGGCGAGTGCGACGCGATCCTGAACCTGACCACCTCCGGCGAACTGGGCGTGACCGACGAGCGCCGCATGGAGCACGTCATCGAGCTGAAGCCGGAGCTGGCCACCTTTGACTGCGGCACGCTGAACACCGGCGACGGCATCTTTGAGAACAGCCAGTCCTTCCTGGAGAAGCTGGCCGCCGTCATGCTGGAGAACGGCGTCAAGCCGGAGGTCGAGGTCATGGATCTCGGCATGATGAACGCCTGCAAATGGTTCGCGGACAAGGGCATCCTTGCAAAGCCCGTCCACTATCAGTTCGTGCTGGGCTTCGGTCTGTTTGGCGCGCCCGCCACGCCGCAGAACCTCTGCGCGATGGTCGATAAGCTGCCGGAAGGCTCCACCTGGTCCGCATTCGGCACCGGCTCCGCCCATCTGCCCATCCTGTACACCGCTCTGGCGCTGCACGGCAACGTCCGCGTCGGTCTGGAGGATAACATCTGGTACCAGAAGGGCGTTCAGGCCACCAACGAGATGCTGGTCACCCGCGCAGGTCGCCTGATCAAAGAGTTCGGCAACGATGTCGCCACGCCGGACGAAGCCCGCGAGATCCTCGGCCTGAAGAAGTAAGCGCAAGGCGGGAGGAAATTCCAAAATGGCTGAATTTAAGAAAGCCGCGTTTGTCGGCGCCGGTCTCATCGGCAACGGTCTCGCGCTCAACTGCATCATGCACGGCGTTCCCGCTGTGCTGCAGACCCGTTCCAAGGTGGATCTCTGCCGTTCCCGTCTGGCGGAAGGACTGGATTTCTTTGAGCAGAACAACGTCATCACGCATGAGGAGCGCCTGAAGGCCGAGTCTTTGGCCACCATCACCACCAGCGTGGAGGAGGCTGTTACCGGCGCGGACTTCATTCAGGAGTCCGGTCCGGATAAGATGGAGCTGAAGCACGCCCTGATCGAGCAGATCGAGAGCTATGCCGCGCCGGATGCGATCATTGCGACCAGCACGTCCAGCAAGTCCATCACAGAGGTTTTTGAAAACGCCAAGCTGCCCGGACGCTGCATGGGCGGTCACCCCTATCTGCCGGCCTACCTTATCCCCATCATCGAGGTCACGAAGGGGCAGAAAACAGAGGATGCTTATGTTGCAAAGGCGAAGGACTTTTACAGCCAAATCGGCAAGGAGCCGGTCGTGCTGAATAAGGAGGTCATCGGCTTCATCTGCAACCGGTTCCAGAGCGCTATCCACCGCGAGGTTGTTGACCTTGTGGAAAACGGCGTCTGCTCCGTGGAGGACGCGGACAAGGCGATGGTCTATTCCGTCGGTCTGCGCTGGAGCGTGATGGGTCAGTTCCTGACGCTGCATATGGGCGTCGGCGAAGGCGGTATCGGCAAGTTCAACGAGAAATACGGCGTTGACCCGACCAAGCCGGACGGTCGTTTGAGCAATATGCCGACATGGACCACATTCCCCGCCGACTGGTGCGAAAAGGCTGCGCCCGGCGTGGAGGAAGAGATCGCGCACCGCAGCGAGGCCGAGGGACGCGACACCGCTTCTATTGCCCAGTGGAGAGATAAGATGCTGCTGGAGACCCTGCGCCTGCATGGAAAAATGTAAACTGAAATCATTATAAGCTGTAAACACGAAACTGGAAAGGAACATAACGTGGACGCACGCTATGTTCCTTTCTGCAAATGCATCCGATTCCCCAAATTCATCTGATATGGAGGATTTTATTTCGCATGAAAACACTGGTGATAAACCCCGGTTCCACCTCCACAAAGGTGGCCGTTTATGAGGACGACAAGGAGCTTGTCAAACAGAGCCTGTCCCATTCCAAAGACGAGCTGGCAAAGTTCGCCGTCTGGTCTGACCAGCTGAATTACCGTTATGGTCTTGTCATGGACTTTCTGACCGCAGCGGGCTATCAGGCCACAGATTTGGACTGCGTGATGTCGCGCGGCGGTTCGCCTCCGGGCATCAAGGCCGGCTGCACCGCCGTGGACGACCGTCTGGTGGATGCGCTGCTGCATCGTCCGCTGGAGCCGCATCCGGCCTCTCTTGGTCCCGTCATTGCGGCCAAAATCGCAAAAGTGGCGGGCGTTCCCGCTTATGTCTATGACCCCATCACCTCTGACGAGCTGAACCCGCTCGCAAAGGTCTATGGCGTGAAAGGCATTGAACACAACAGTATGTGCCATGTCCTGAATACCCACGCGATGGGCATCGTTTTTGCAAAGAGCATTGGCAAGCGCTTTGAGGACATCAGCGTGATCGTCGCGCACATCGGCGGAGGCAACAGCATTTGCCTCTGGAACCACGGTCATCCCGTGGATGTTGTTCCCGGCGATGCCTGCACGTTTTCCGCAGAGCGCGCGGGCTTCATGCGCGCGGAGCGCATGGTGCAGCTCGTGGACGAATATGGCGTGGCGGAATGCACAAAATGGCTGCATGGCAAGGGCGGCATGGTTTCTCTGCTCGGTACCAACGACCTGCGCGATGTGGAAAAAATGATCGTCGATGGCGATGCGGAGGCGCTCAAGTGCCAGCAGGCGATGGCCTATCAGCTCTGCAAGTGCATCTGCTCTCTGCTGCCCGCAGCGGATGGCAAGGTGGATGGCATCGTCGTCACCGGCGGCGGCGCCTATTGGGAACGGCTGACGGACGACGTGAAAACGCGTCTTGCGTTCCTGAATGTGCCGGTTGTCATTCAGCCCGGCGAAAATGAGATGCAATCGCTCGCGGAGGGCGCGCTGCGCGTCATGCGCGGCGAGGAAACCGCGCAGAAGTACGAAGGCTGAACCGGAGGGCAGGGCTGATGCAGACTTATCACATCACCGTGCTTGAAATCGGCGGCAAAACCGTCGGCGGGGACTTTTACTTCGGTGACTTTGTTCCCGCAGAGCAGCCCTATCCCAACCCGTTCAGTATGACGCTTTTGCAGGGCGGCGGACGCAACATCCTCATCGACAGCGGCATCAACACGGACGACCCCGGCAAGCAGGCGCTGGTGGAGGCCATGGGTCTGGGCAATGCGCACAGCCCGCGGGAGATACTCGCCACCGTCGGCCTGTCCTGCGCGGACATCGACGCGGTGATTTTGACCCACGCCCATGCGGATCATGCCAGCGGGCTGGACTGCTACCCAAACGCGACCTTTTATCTTCAGCGGGAGGAGCTGGCCGGCTGGCAGATGCTGGCGCAGCATCCGAACTACACCGGGCTGGGTCTGTTCAGCATGGACATGAGCGATGTGGCGCGGCTGGAGGCGTTGGAACGCGCGGGTCGTCTGGTTTTGCTGGATGGCGACGCGGAGCCATATCCCGGTATCCATATTATCAATATCGGCAGCGGCCATTCGTTCGCGCTGCAAATGGTTCTGGTGGATACGGAAAAGGGACGCTTTCTCCATGTGGGCGACGCCTGCAATCGTCCGGAAAATCTGACCGGAACGGAAGCGTTCCCGTTCTATTTGCCAAACACCAAATTTGCCGTTGGCGCGACCATTGACATCGTGCGCGGCTATGACCGCATCCTGGAGCTGGTGGACGGCGACATTGGACGGCTGATCATGACCCATGACGACAGCCGCCGCGACCGGTTCCCGTGGAAAAAGAGCGAACTGGATCTGACCATTTTTGAAATTTGCTGAAAGGAAGTTTTATAGATTTATGGAACTGCATAATTTTGAAGAACTGCTGGCTATGAGCAAGACCGTGCAGAAAAGCACGATGGCCGTAGCCGGTGCGAACCTGCCCGCCGCAATCGACGCGGTGCTGGACGCACAGGCACACAACATTGCAGACGCGGTGCTGGTCGGCGAGCCGGAGGGCATCAGGGAGCTGCTGCGCGAGCGCGACAAAAACCCCTCCGATTTCAACATCGTCAAAACGGCGGAGGGACAGACCCCGGCAGAAACCGCCGTGGAAATCATCAAGGAGGGCAACGCCAACTTCCTGCTGAAGGGACTGGTGGAAACCACCGATTTGTTCCGCCCCGTGGTCAAGAAGGAAAACGGTCTGCGTACCGGCCGCACGATTTCCCACGTCGCTTTTTATCAGCTTCCCTTCTATCACAAGCTGCTGATCACCTCCGACGGCGGCGTTTGCGCATATCCCGATCTGGCGAAGAAGAAGGACATCATCGTCAACGTGGTCAACACCCTGCACGCGCTGGGTTATGAAAAGCCGAAAGTCGGCGTGCTCTGCTGCAAAGAGGTCGCGGACGAGAAGATGCCGGAGACGCTGGATGCCGTAGCGCTGCAAAAGCAGGCGGAGGCCGGTGAAATGGGTGACTGCATCGTGGTCGGCCCGATTTCTTACGACCTTGCGCTGCGCCCGGACCGCGCGAAGATCAAGCACTACGACTGCCCGTACAGCGGCGAGTTCGACGCGCTGATCTCTCCGAACATCCACGCGGGCAACATTCTTGGCAAGTGCCTGGAGTGCTTCCCCGGCGTGCAGATGGCAAGCTATGTTTCCGGCGCGCGTATCCCTATCGTACTCACCAGCCGTGCAGCACCGGCGGACGAACGTCTGCGCTGCATCGCGCTTGCGGGTATCGTCGCATCCAACACAAAAGAATAATATGATTCGGGAGCGTTGCAGGATTTTCATTCTGCAACGCTCTCTTTGTGTATATCACGCAAACAGAACTTTATAGCAATTTTCAAAATTACTGGCAATAATTTGCCGCTTGGAACCATCCCAGAATATCGTCGCAGGTAACCTGAGCCAGAGCAGCGTCAACGGCAGCAGGCAGTGCTTCTTTTACGCGAACCTTCCACCTGCGGAGGCACGATTTCATCTTTGACCACATTTTTTCAATGGGATTCAAATCAGGACTATATGGAGGCAGGTACAGCAGCGTGATTTCATTCTGGCGCGCCGCCGGGCAGCCCGCAGCAGACGGCGACCCTGCCTTTGTGGACACGGCGCGCGACGCTTACTATTATGACGCGTTCCGCTGGGCTTACGGGAACGGCGTGACCACCGGCACGGGCGAGGACACGTTCTCTCCGGACGGCGCTTGCACCCGCGCGCAGGTCGTGACGTTCCTCTGGCGCGCGGCGGGCGAAGCGTGAGTTTTGGCGGCAGGAAGCAGCCGATATGGATCTGATGATACGAAAAAATCCGCTTTTCTGTACAGTAGCAAACTGAAGTACTGATTACAGCTATATAGGGTGCATTGTAGCATGATGCAGATCCCGGGTCACGGGCGACGCAGGGCGGCGGGGGAAGTCCAGCCGCCCTGTGCTGTTTCCGCCCCGCCTTACCCGTGCGCGTCCTCCAGACCCGGAAGCCCCTTCACGGCGACGCAGGTTTCCGCTAGCGGGGTGCGCGTCGGCTCTGTCCCCGCAGTTCTATACCGGCAGTTTTTCAAAGACACCTCTGCGGTTTTGAAAAAAGCGCATCAAAACAGCAGCGCGGAGAGAACATAAGTAAACAGCGCGGAGAGCACGCCGTGCAGCAACCGTCCGACGAAGTTTCGGGCGGTTTTGATTTCTGTTCCGGCAACGGCGGCAAGTGTTTGACAGTGAACGGACAGTCCGCCAAAGCCGAGCAGAAACGAAGCCAGCGCCAGATTGCATGGCCGGACGTGCAGGCCGGACATCGCGGAAATGCCGCCGCCCAGTTCTATGATCCCGGTCAGCGCGGCGCGGACAAAGTGCAGCTCCGCTCCAGTCAGCGCTGCAATGCGCCCGGCCAGACCGGAAACCAGCCCCAGCGCATCCAGAAGCCCCATGATGACAGAGAAAAACACCACATAGCCACAGATGTTCAGTACCGTGCGCACCGCGTGCGCCATGCTCTCTGGCAGCGCCGCCGCCAGAGAGTGCGCCGCCGGTTCTGCGTTGCCTGACGCTGCGTCCGCCGGAGCGCCGCGCCGCGCGGCGCACAGGATACCGATGACAAACGCCGCGCCGATGTGGCTGGCATAGAGCAAAAGTCCGACCCGGCCGGAACCAAATATGCCGCTGCCCGCCGCGCCGATGATGAACGCCGGACCGGTGTTGTTGCAAAACGGCAGCAGGCGGCTGCCTTCCGCGTCCGTCAGCGCGCCCCGCCGTACCAGCTCAGCCATCGAAACTGCGCCGACCGGATAGCCGCCGGTCAAACCGAGCAGCAGCGGCGCGGCCACCGCGCCGTCCACGCCGAACAGACGGCGCATCAGCGGACCGACTGCCCGTGAGAGCAGATGCGGCAGTCCAAGCGCATTCAAAAGCGCGGAGAGCGTTAAAAACGGGAGCAGCGAAGGGATGATCGTTGCCGCGCAGACGGATAGTCCCCGTCTGGCGCCATCCAATGCCTTGTCCGGCGCGCAAATCAGCGCTGCAAACGCCGCAAAAATGACGGCAAGCGAAAGATAAAACACGGAACGCTTCATTTCACCCTCCTCCACTTAGCCGCACGCTATTCAGTATGCCGCTGACCGTTCCACAGACGGCGCGGGACTGTTTATATGTATGCGTCGTATGGCCTAAACTTGCCCGCTTTCGCATAAAGTAGAGCAAGAGGTGACGGTGCATGGAAACAGGGATACGGCGTTTTTTGGAAAAACTGGCGGAGCGGGCGGATCTGCCCGCAGATGTTGTTGCCGGGACACCAAAGGTGACATTGACCGGAACGGAATGGGTGCTGGTGGAGAATCACAGCGGGATTTTGGCATATTCCGGCTCCGAAGTAGAGATAGCAGGGAGTGCGCGGGTGCGCATTCGCGGGGATGGGCTGCTGCTGCGTGCAATGGATCGTGAGATGCTGCTTGTCACCGGACGTATTTTTGGCGTGGATTTGGACTGAAGGCGCTGCAAGATGGGAATTTTTTCATTTTTTAATCGCGCGGCGGGATGGAGCGTCTGCAAGGTCAGTGGTGCGGTACCTGCGGCGTTCCTCAACCGCTGTGCCGCACAGGGCGTCGCGCTGCTCTCCGTTGCGCCGAAGGACGCATTTACCCTGACCGTTCGTCTGTCCGCGCGGGATGTTGACCGCGCGCGGCGCATTGCACAGGGGGCGCAATGTACGCTCTGCGAGCTATCCAGCGGCGGCGCGCTGCGGTTTGGCCGCCGCCTGCTGCATCGTGGACTTGCAGTGCTGGGGCTGCTGTTCGTATTGATATGTCTGATGTGGTCAAAGCTTTATATCTGGGAAATCGAGGTCACAGGCAACGAAACGGTTTCCACCGCGCGCATTCTGGCGGGGCTGCGGGAATGCGGTGTCGATTACGGCAGCTTCTGGCCGGGTTTCACCAGCGATAATCTGCGCAGCGAGCTTTTGACAGAGCTTCCGGAGCTGAGTTGGGCGACGGTGAATATTTATGGTTCCCGCGCGGAGGTGATCGTCCGGGAGCGTGTGCCAAAGCCGGAGCTTTGGCAGCCGGAGCTGCCGGTGGATGTGGTGGCGGGAAAAAACGGCTATGTGACGCGGGTGCTGGCGCTGAACGGCACGGCGCTGGCGCGCGCGGGCAGTGCCGTAGTCGAGGGGGAAACGCTGATCTCCGCCGCAGCGGAAAGCGCTTATGCGGGGACCCGCCTTGTTCATGCCATCGGTTCCGTGACGGCGCAGACATATTATGAGCTGAGCGCCGCCATGCCGCTGACGCGGCTGGAAAAGACCTATACCGGCGGGGAAACCGGACGTTGGGCGCTCGTCATCGGAAAAAATCGGTGGAATTTTTACGGAAACAGTAGCATTTACGGGGACAGTTGTGATAAAATAGAAACCGTATGGAGTTTGCGTGTCGGCGGACTGTTTGCGCTGCCGGTCAGTCTGGTGCGCGAGGTCAGCCGTGCGTATACGCTGACGGAAACGGCACGCGACCAAAGGGCGGCGTGCAGCGCGCTGGAGCAGACGCTTTATGCGCGGCTGCTGTCCGAGCTTGGTGCGGACGGCGCGGTGGAGCGCGTCGCTTACAGCGCCTCTGCATCAGACGGTGTGCTGACAGTCTGCCTGCGCGCCATCTGCACAGAGGAGATCGGGACGGAAGTCCCAATGTCGCAGGCGCAAATCGAGGAAATCAGGCAGGCACAGACAGAAAAAAGCGGAGATGGCTCATGACAGAACGCAGTATTGCGGTGGACAGGATAGAAAATATCGTAAATCTTTTTGGCTCTTTTGACCAGAACATACATCTGATCGAGCGGGAGCTGGATGTGACGGTGACAGACCGGGAGAGCGAACTGCGCATCTCCGGCGAGGCGGAGCGCGTCCTGCTGGCGGAAAAGGCGGTGAACAGCCTGCTTTCTCTGGCGGCGCGCGGGGAGCCGATCGGCGAGCAGCGCGTGCGCTATGTCCTGAAGATGGTGCGCGAGGGACGCGAGGACGCTGCCGCTGCGCTGGCGGGCGATGTGGTTTGCGTCACGGCAAAGGGTAAGCCGGTCAAGGCAAAAACGATTGGGCAGCAGACCTATTGCAAGGCCATACGGGATAACACCATCACGCTGGGCATCGGCCCGGCCGGCACCGGAAAAACCTATCTGGCGGTGGCGGCGGCAGTGGCGGCGTTCCGGGCGCGGGAGGTGAACCGCATCGTCCTGACCCGTCCTGCGGTGGAGGCAGGCGAGCGCCTGGGCTTTCTTCCCGGCGATATGCAGAGCAAGGTGGATCCCTATCTTCGTCCGCTCTATGATGCGCTTTTTGATATGTTCGGTGCGGAAACCTATAACAGCTATCTGGAACGCGGAAATATCGAGGTCGCGCCGCTGGCCTATATGCGGGGTCGCACGCTGGACAACAGCTTCATCATTTTGGACGAGGCGCAAAATACCTCCCGCGAACAGATGAAGATGTTTCTGACCCGCATGGGCTTTGGCTCCAAAATGGTCATCACCGGCGACATCACGCAGATTGACCTGCCGGGGGACAAGCCCAGCGGTCTGAAAGAGGCCATGCGGGTCTTGGATGGGATCGAGGACATCGCGGTCTGCCGGTTGAGCAGCGCGGACGTTGTGCGCCATGTGCTGGTGCAGCGGATCATAGAAGCCTATGAGAAAAGGACTGCGCCGCCGCAAAAACGTCCGGCGCAGCGGAGGCGGTGAGAAAAAATGCGAGGAGTGGAGATCCGCCGGGACAAGCCCGGCCTGGGGCATCCGGAAACGGAGACGCTGGTGCGCCGCGCCGTTGCCGCAGCGCTGCGTGCGCAAGGCGTGCGCGTGCTGTTTTCCGTCAGCGTGCTTTTGACGGATGATGCGGGCATTCAGGCGGTCAACCGTGCGCAGCGCGGCATAGACCGCCCGACAGACGTGCTGTCCTTTCCGCTGAACGAGCTGACGGAAGGCGCCTTTGATCCCGCGTGCTGCGAACGGGATATGGAAACGCAGCGTGTGCTGCTGGGCGATATGGTGCTGAGCCTGGAACGCTGTGCCGCGCAGGCGGCGGAATACGGACACGGATTTGACCGGGAGGTCAGTTACCTGACGGTACATTCCATGCTCCATCTGTTGGGCTATGACCATCTGGACGAGGGAGAACGCAAACGGCGGATGCGTGCGCGCGAGGAGCTGATTTTGCGCACGCTGAATTTATAAATATATTGTGCAGGAAAGGGAAAAATGGAGACAGGAGACAGAAAAATGGAACTTAAAAAAAACGCGATGGTCACCATCTGCGGACGCCCCAACGTGGGCAAATCCACCCTGACAAATGCGCTGGTGGGGGAAAAGATCGCAATCGTTTCGCCAAAGCCGCAGACTACGCGCAGCCGCATCACCGGCATTGTGAATCGGAACGGCTGCCAGTTCGTCCTGATGGATACGCCGGGCTTTCACCGACCACGGACGAAGCTGGGAGACTATATGGTGAACGTGGTGAAGGAGAGCATCCCGGACGTGGAGCTGGTGCTGCTGGTGGTGGAGCCGGTTGCAGCCGTGGGAAAACAGGAGCAGGCACTGATCGACAGCATTCGCGCTGCCGGCGCACCGGCGCTGCTGCTCATCAACAAAATCGACACGGTGGAAAAGGACGCGCTGCTCGCTGTCATCGCGGCTTATGCCACAGCTTATCCATTTGCCGCCATCCTGCCGATCTCGGCGCGCAAGCGCGACGGACTGGACGAGCTGCTGCGGGAGATGGAAAAATATGCTGTGGAAGGCCCGGCGCTCTTTCCGGAGGATATGGACACAGACCAGCCGGATCGCGTGGTCTGTGCGGAGCTGGTGCGGGAGAAGCTCCTGCGCTGCTTAAATCAGGAGATCCCCCACGGTACTGCGGTGGAGGTCACAAAATTCTCCGAGCGGGACAACGGCATCATCGACATGGATGTGACGATTTGCTGCGAAAAAGCCAGCCACAAGGGCATCATTATCGGCAAGAACGGCGCGATGCTGAAAAAAATCGGAGAATCCGCCCGACGAGACATCGAGCGCTTTATGGGAACAAAGGTTTTTTTGCAGACGTGGGTCAAGGTCAGGGAAAACTGGCGTGACTCTGATATGCTGCTGAAAAACTTCGGATACGGCAAGGATTAAGGAGAAGGGAGAACACGAAAAAATGGCATGGACAGATCAGGAGACGCGCAACACAGGAAGCTATGACATGGAGCAGGAATACGCCCGCATGAAGCGCAGCGGCCGCTATAATATGATCTGGTTTGTGGTGATCATCGGAGGGTTCCTGCTTTATACGCTGCTCCGTGGACAAACTGCAGTCGGACTGACCGCATCGGAGGAGCGCTTTGGCGTTTATGCGCTCTCCGGCGATACGATCACGGTGGAATACACCGAGATGGAGGATATTGCGCTCGAACCAATCAGCGCGCTGGAGTTTGGGACGCTCTCCGCAGGCGAGGAAACAAGAGACTGCCTCAGCGGTACCTATACAAACGAGGCGTTTGGCGAATATCAGCTCCATATCAATCGGACGGAGGACGCGACGGAGTGCATCGTTGTGCGCCATAGCGGCGGCGTTCTGGTGTGCAACAGCACAACGGACGAGGAAACGGAGCGCTTTTATGAAGCGGTTCTGGAAATGGTAGAAGGCTGAAATGACACCGAAGCTCCGACTGCGCGGTGTTGCAGCGCGTGCGCTGACAGCAATTCCCTGTGATGAACCGCGCCGTGTTGGGTCATACTGTTATTATCCCGCATAGAATGAAACAGGCGAGGATGGACACGGAGCGGTGAAAGATGAAAGAACAGCTTTGGAATTTATTCCGGGAAACCGGAGAGCCGATGGGGTATCTGCTGTACCGCGCGGACTGCGGGACGGAGACGGACGACGCGGCGGTGCATACGGTCACCGCAGCGCAGAAGGAGCCGCGTTGCCAGCCCGCGTCAGCGCGGTGATTTTGGAGTTTACATAATGTACAAAACCATAAAAGCGCTGGTGCTGCGCGAGGTGAAGTATCGGGATGCGGACAAGATTTTGACCGTGCTGACAGAGCGCGGCGGCAAGCTGACGGTCAAGGCGCGCGGCGCGCTGCGCAAGGGATGCAAATTTGCGGCGGCGGCGCAGGCACTTTGCTTTTCCGAGATGACGCTGTTTGGCAACGCGGGGCGCTGGAGCCTGAACGAGGCGGAAACCATCGAGCAGTTCCTGCCGCTGCGGGACGATTTGGGTCGGCTTGCGCTGGGAAGTTATTTCGCGGAGCTGTTGGAAGCGGTATCCGATGCGGACAGCCCGGAGAGCGGACTGCTGCAGTTGGGGCTGAACAGCCTTTATGCACTTTCACGCTCGCTCTGCCCCGATTTGCAGGTCAAGGCCGCGTTTGAGCTGCGGCTGATGTGTCTTTCCGGATTCCGTCCGGAGCTGAATACGGAGCGCGGGGAAGGAGAGGGGCTGCTGTTCTCTCTTTCGGGCGGCTGCGTCCATTGCATCGGCGACCCGCCGGAGGCAGCCGGCGTTTCTCTGCCGCTGTCCCGGCCTGTGCTTCAGGCCATGCGCTATGTCGTGACAGCGGAGCCAAAGAAGCTCTTTTCCTTCACGCTCCCGGGCGCGGAGCTGCTTTTGTTTGCAAAGGTCTGCGAGGCCTATACTGCGACCCAGCTTGAGCGCAGCTTTCGCGCGCTGGACTACTGGAAATGCGTCGCGCCGTGCGCGAAGGATTTGTGAGGAGGCGTTTTGATGCAGCGGGAGGAACTGGAACGATACATTGCGGATGTCTACGGCACGGAGCCGGATTTCCCGTGGGAGAAATATCCGCGTTATGCGGTATACCGCCATGCCGGAAGCCGCAAATGGTTTGCGCTGCTGATGGATGTGCAGCGGGAAAAGCTGGGGCTGCCGGGGACGGGCAGCGTGGAGATTCTGAACGTCAAGTGCGACCCCGTCCTCGTTGGCGAAACGAGTGCGGCGCAGGGGATTTACCCTGCCTACCATATGAATAAGGCCAACTGGGTTTCCGTCGCGCTGGACGGCAGCGCGGACGCGGAAACGATAAAAATGCTGCTGGATCGAAGCTATACGCTGACCGCCGCAAAGCCCAGGCAGCGGAAACCGGACGAATGGTGACTGCAAAGCAGGGGCATCTCCGCGCCGTTCCGCAAGACACAGCGGGCCACATCTCACGGCAATGCCCGGATAATAAAATGGAGAATCCCATGAACCGATACGAAAAATCCCTGATCACACTGGAGCTTCCGGCTGTTTTGGAGCTGCTGGCCGCGCGCGCTGCCGGAGAGGAGGCCAAAGCGCGCTGCCGTGCGCTGGTTCCGGCGGATACGGAATATACAGTACGCGCGCTGCTGGAGGAAACAGGCGCAGCGCGCGAGATGCTTGCGGCGAAAGGCAGTCCCTCCTTTACAGGGGCAAAGGATGTGCGCGGCGCGCTCTCGCGGGCGGATCTGGGCGGCGTTTTGACCCCGCGTGAGCTGCTGGCCATTGCCGGAGTGCTGCAATGTGCGCGCCAGACAAAGGCATACGGCGAGGGCGGGGGAGAACTTTGGCAGCCGCTTTACGCGCGCTTTGCTGCACTGAGTGCAAACCGATTTCTGGAGGAAAAAATCACCGCCGCCATTCCTGCGGAGGACGAGATCGCGGACGGCGCAAGCCGGGAGCTTTCGGATATCCGCCGGAAGCTGCGCCTTGCCAACGAGCGGGTGCGGGAGGCGCTGCAAAAAATCATTTCTTCCCCGACTTATGCCAAAGTGTTGCAGGAGCCGATCATCACCACGCGCTCGGAGCGCTTTGTGGTTCCGGTCAAGGCGGAGCAGAAGTCCGCCGTTCCGGGACTTGTGCATGATGTGTCCGCCTCCGGCGCGACGGTGTTTGTGGAACCGATGGCGGCGGTCCGGGCAAACAACGAAATACGGGAGCTGAAAGCGAAAGAACGGCAGGAGATCGAGCGGATTTTGGCCGAGCTTTCCGCAGACTGCGCGCAGCATCGGGAGGCGATCTCGCTGGATTTTGCGCTGCTGACCGAGCTGGATGTGATTTTTGCCAAAGCAAAGCTGGCAGACTGGATGGACGCCGCCGCGCCGCGTTTGAGCGAAGCGGAGCTGATTTTACGTCATGCGCGCCACCCGCTGCTGCCAAAGGACAGCGCTGTGCCGATCGACGTGCGCATCGGCGGGGAATACGATACGCTGGTGATCACTGGTCCGAACACCGGCGGCAAAACGGTTTCCATAAAAACGATGGGGCTGCTCTCCGTCATGACCCTCTGCGGGCTGCATATCCCGGTTGCGGACGGGAGCTGCGTACCGGTGTTTACACAGGTGCTGGCGGACATCGGGGACGAGCAAAGCATCGAGCAGAGCCTTTCCACCTTTTCCGCACACATGACGAACATTGTCGAAATCCTGAAATCCTGCGGCGAGGGCAGTGGCCGGACGCTCCTGCTCTTTGACGAGCTGGGCGCGGGGACGGACCCGACGGAAGGGGCGGCGCTGGCTGTCGCCGTCATCGAGCGTGCGCGGTCAATGGGCGCGCTGGTCGCCGCCACGACTCATTATGCCGAGCTGAAGGTTTACGCGACCACGCAGCCCGGCGTACAGAATGCCTCCTGCGAGTTCGATGTGGAATCCCTGCGTCCGACCTATCGGCTGCTGACCGGCGTACCGGGACGCTCCAATGCGTTTGCC
Organism: Oscillospiraceae bacterium; assembly: GCA_020860205.1. Lineage (GTDB taxonomy): Bacteria > Bacillota > Clostridia > Oscillospirales > Oscillospiraceae > RGIG7114. Next base: position 33,227 of record JAJBUU010000032.1, read on the forward strand.
ATTTCCCGGCGCCTGGGGCTGCCGGAGGACGTTATCGCCGACGCGCGCCGCCGTATCGATGCGGAGAGCGCCGGGATGGAAGAAATGCTGGAAAAGCTGGAACAGGAGCGCCGCCGGTTGGAGGAAATGCAGGCGGAGGCCGCGCGGCAGCTCCGAAAGAGCGAGGAGGACGCAAAAAAGTCCGCCCAAATGCGCGCGGAGCTTTCCGTGCGGTTGGAACGGGCGGACGAAAAGGCCAGGCGGGACGCGCAGCGCATTCTGGAGGATGCGCGGCAGCAGGCGGAGCGCGTGTTTCAGGAGCTGGATCGCATCCGCGCGCTGGAATCCAAAAACCGCGACCATCTGGAGGTCAACGAGGCACGCGCCGCGCTGCGCCGGGAAATGAACGCGGCGGAGGATGCACTCAGCGAGCGTCCGGCGGAAACGCTTCCGGGCGCGGGCGCGGAAAAATCCGCGCGTCCTGTCCGTCCAGGGGATACGGTGCTGCTCCGTTCGATGGGCGGCGTAAAAGCGACGGTGCTCTCTGTTTCGCCGGAGCGGGTGCTGGAACTGCAAGCCGGGATACTCAAGGTCAGCGCACGGGAGGACGAGGTGACGCTGACGGAGGCGGAGAAACCCAAAAAGCGCGCGCAGTCGCAAAAACCGGCGGCGGCGCTGCGCGGCGCGTCCGTTGCATCGGAGATAGACCTGCGCGGCCTGATGAGCGACGAGGCGGTGCTGGCGGCAGAGCGCTATCTGGATGCGGCGGCGATGGCAAAGCTGCAAACCGTGACGATCATCCACGGAAAGGGGACCGGCGCACTGCGTCAGGCGATACAGACTGCGCTGCGCCATAACAAGCTGGTCAAGTCCTTCCGCAACGGCGTTTATGGTGAGGGCGAAATGGGCGTGACCGTTGTGGAACTGCGCTGACCGACGGCACTTTCCCCATTTTTCCTAATCAGGCTTTACAAAATCGCCGCGCACAGAATTTCCGCTTTCTGTCAAAAACGACAAAACATCACAAAAATATTGACGATGAATCAAAGATTTGTTAAAATGTTTTTACAACACAACAAAGGGGAGCATTGAAACTATGGTCGTCAAGAGCGTAACTATCAGCAATCCGGTCGGCCTTCACGCACGGCACGCAACCTTTTTCATTCAGAAAGCGAATGAGTTCAGGTGCAGCATCTGGGTGGAGAAGGAGAATCGTAAGGTCAACGCGAAAAGCCTGTTAGGTGTGCTTTCTCTCGGTATTGTCTGCGGAGCCGTAATCAATCTCATTGCGGATGGCCCGGACGAGCAGGAGGCCGTGGACGCACTGGAAGAGTTGATCAACTCCGGAAAAGACGAATGAGCCTGTGCGCTCCGGCTTGCCGGGGGACAGAGGCGTATCTGGGTTCTTTGCAGGAAAAAGGCGTGTAAGAAACTTACACGCCTTTTGTTTTAGGGTATCACCGCTTTGACCGAAAAAGCGGAACTGACGGGAAGCTTTGCGTCAGAAGGGGACTTATGAACCAGCGGACGATGAAAAAAAAGCGCGATCGCGGAGCTGCTGCTCTGCGCACTGCTGTGGAGCACCGGCGGGATACTGATGAAGCTGATTCCGTGGTCGGGTTTTTCCATCGCGTCGGTGCGCAGTCTGTTGGCCGGCGGCGTTATGGTCGTGTTTATGAAGCGGCGCGGACTGCGCTTTTCGCCCACGCGCCGCGCGCTGGGCGGCAGCGTTGCGCTCAGCATCACGCTGACGCTGTTTTCCGTTGCCAACAAGCTGACTACCGCAGCCAACGCGATCGTTTTGCAGTTTACCTCGCCCATCTGGATCATGCTGCTCTCGGTACTGCTGCTCCACGCCCGGTTCCGAAAGGCGGATGTGCTTGCAGTTGTGCTGGCGGCGCTTGGCATCGCGCTGACCTTTGCGGACGTTCTGGCGGCGGGGAACACGGCGGGCGATCTGCTGGCGCTGCTGGCCGGACTGGCGCTTGGCTGCTATTATCTGATCCTGGGGAGCTGCACGGAGTCCGAGCGCTGCACATCCGTCGTCTGTGGGGATGCGATCTGTTTTCTCATCGGTCTGCCGTTCCTGTTTGCGGAGCGTCCCGAATGGAGCGGCACGGTATTTTGCGCCGTGATCGCGCTGGGTGTTTTTCAGCTTGGCGTTCCGTACGTCCTGCTGGCGCACGCCTCCGGCTTTGCGCCGCCGCTGGCCTGCTCGCTGCTGGGCGCATTGGAGCCTCTGCTGAACTCGGTCTGGGTCGCGGTCTTTGAGGGTGAGCTGCCGGGTCCGGCGGCGATGGTCGGTGCGGCACTGGTTATCGTCACCGTTACGATTTGGTGCATTTATAATGAAAGGCAGGAGGCCGTGCGCGCGTGAATCGTATGGAAACGCTCTTGGAAAAGGCAAACCGCCTGCCGCTGCTGCCCGGCGTCTACCTGATGCATGATGCAGACGGGACGATTATTTATGTGGGCAAGGCAAAGCGCCTGAAAAACCGTGTCAGCAGTTATTTTCACGGTGAGCATCTGCCAAAGGTCGCCGCGATGGTGAACAAGGTCGCGGATTTCGAGGTCGTGGTGGTAAACTCGGAATTTGAGGCGCTGATGCTGGAAAACGCGCTGATCAAGCGCCACAATCCGCACTACAACATTCTGCTCAAGGATGACAAGGGCTATCCGTTTGTGCGTCTGGACCTGCGGGAGCAATACCCGCGCTTTTCCGTCGTCAACCGCCCGAAGGACGACGGCGCGCGCTATTTTGGCCCGTTCGGGGCGCGCGGCGCGACCTTTGATATTTTGTCCACGCTGCAAAAGGCGTTCCAGCTCCCGACCTGCGCGCGGCGCTTTCCGCGTGACATTGGAAAGGAACGCCCCTGTCTGAACTATCATATGGGGCTTTGCGCGGGCTACTGCCGTCCGGAAACGGACGCGGCGGAATACCGACACAGCATGGAGCAGGCGGCTATGGTGCTCTCCGGCAAGTCCGGCGAGCTGAAGGCCGCGCTGAAAGCACAGATGGAGCAGGCGGCGGAGGAACTGCGCTTTGAAGCCGCAGCGCGCTGCCGTGACCGTCTGCGCGCGGTGGAGAATCTGGATCACCGGCAGACGGTCATCGCCACCGCGTTTGCGGATACGGACGCCGTCGGCTTTTTTCGCGGTGCAAAGACCGGCTTCGCTGTGCTGCACTATGTTGCAGGCGGCCTGACCGGAAAGGACTTTTCGCTGCTGGATGAGCCGCTGGAGGAGGACGACGAGGCCGTGTCCCGGCTGGTGCTGCGCTATTATTCCGCGCGCGGCACTCTGCCAAAGACGGTGCTGCTGCCGCTGGAGATCGAGGACCGCGCGGCGCTGGAGCGCCTTTTGACGGAGCACGCCGGGCACCCGGTGGAGCTGCTGGTCCCCAAACGCGGGGACAAGGCTGTTCTGACCGCGACCGCAACGCTGAACGCAAGGGAAGAGGTGCAGCGGGCGACCACGCAGATGCAGCGCCGGAGCAAGACGCTGGAATGGCTGCAAAAGACGCTGGAGCTGCCCGGCTTTCCGCACCGCATTGAGGCCTTTGATATATCCAATACCGGTTCGTTTGGCATTGTCGCCGCAATGACGGTGTTCGTGGACGGCAAACCGCTCAAACGCGACTATCGCCGCTTCCGCATGAAAGAGGTCACGGAGCAGGACGATTACGCCTCCATGTATGAGGCGGTATCCAGGCGCTTTGCCCGTTGCGTGGCAGGGGATGAAAAATTTGCAGAGGTACCGGATCTGCTGCTGATCGACGGCGGGGATACACACGCCGCAGTTGCGGAACGGGCGCTGCTTGCGCTGGGGCTGACGCTTCCGGTTTTTGGTATGGTGAAGGACAACCGCCACCGTACCCGCGCACTGATCACCGCAGCGGGGCGGGAAATCGGCATTGCCGGAAACCAGGCGGTGTTCTCCTTCATCGGCACGATTCAGGAGGAAACGCACCGTTTTGCAATCGAGTACCATCGTTCTCTCCGCAGCGCCGCGATACGCTCCACGCTGGACGATATTCCCGGCGTGGGGGAAAAACGGCGCAGCGCGCTGATGAAGCAGTTCAAAACGGTAAAGGCCATCCGCGCGGCCAGCGTGGAGGAATTGCAGGCTGTTGTGCCGCGCTCCACCGCACAGGCGATTTTTGATTATTACCATCAGGAGGAAACGTCATGCGAGTGATCACAGGCACTGCGCGGGGGCGGCGGCTGAAAGAGCCAAACGGCATGGAGATACGCCCCACGACCGACAAGGTGAAGGAAGCGCTGTTCAATATTTGCCAGTTCGATCTGGAAGGGCGCGCTGTGCTGGATTTGTTCGGCGGGACCGGACAGCTTGGCATTGAAGCCGCCAGTCGCGGCGCGGCGCGGGTGGAAATCGTGGATCAAAGCCCGGAGGCGATTCGCCTGATCCGTGAGAACGTGGCCGCCGCCGGTGTGGCGGCGCATATCGTGCGCGCCGAAGCGCTGCAATATCTGAGCCGTTGCGGACGCTTTGACCTGATTTTCCTTGACCCGCCTTATGGCGTCGGACTGGCTGAAGCGGCGCTGGAGGCTGTCAAAGCGTTTGACATTCTGACGGAAGGTGGTATAATACTCTGTGAAACCAGACCGGAAACCGAGCTGCCGCCGCTTTCCCCACCTTATCGGAAGCGCAGAGAGTACCGCTATGGTAAAGTAAAGCTGACAAGCTATATAAAGGAAAATGGAAACGATGACGACTGCAATCTGTCCGGGCAGCTTTGACCCGATCACACTGGGACACCTGAATATCATTCGGCGGGCTGCCAATATTTTTGACCATGTTGTGGTCGTGGTGATGGTGAACAGCAGCAAAAAATCCCCGCTCTTTACGCTGGAGGAGCGGATGGAACACATCAAGCGTGTGGTGCGCCGTCTGCCAAATGTGCGTGTGGACAGCTCCCATATGCTTCTGGCGGATTATGCCAAGCAGTTTGAGGGCGCTGTGATCGTCAAGGGACTGCGCGCAGTTTCTGACTATGAATTGGAGTGCCAAATGGCGCTGGTCAACAAAAAGATGAATCCCAATCTGGATACGCTGTTCCTGACCAGCAGCGAGAAATATACCTATATCAGTTCCTCCATTGTGAAGGAAATGGCAAAATACGGAAGCGATTTGAGAAAGTTTGTTCCGAGAGAGATTTTGGATGACGTGATTCAAAAGACACAGAAAATGCGGGAGGAAAATCTGGATGGGTAACGAAACAGGTACTGAGGTTCTGGAACTGATCGAGATGCTGTACACGATGGTCACGGAGGCGTGGGGCGTGCCGCTTGGCAACGAGCGCTGCATCGTGGACCGGGACAGACTGCTGAACCTTTTGGATGAGATCAAGGCGCGCCTTCCGGCGGAAATGGCGGAGGCCAAACGTCTTGTGAACGCACGGGATGAGTTCATCGGCAACGCAAAGCGCGAGGCGGACAGCATCCGCCGCAGCGCGGAGGAGCGCGCAAAGGAGCTGCTAGAGGAGCAGGAGATCGTCCGCGCTTCCAAAGCGCGCAGCAACGAGATGCTCAGCGCTGCGGAGAGCCGCACGCGCGAACTATATCGTGTTGCCAACGAATACGTGGACGACGCCCTGCGCCGCACAGAGGAGGCCATCAACGCTGCGCTCAGCGAAGTGCGGCAGTCCCGTGTGCATTTCCGCAGTGCGGTCGGCGGCGCAGCAAAATCCCAGCAGACGCAGCCCACGCGCGTGACCCGCATCAGCGAGTCCGAGCTGGAAGAATAAGGGACAGGGAGTTATTGAACCAGAGCTTCCCCGAATACAAAAACAGGCGGGAGGAGAACGCACGCTGTTGCGTTCTCCTCCCGCTTATCAAATCATGCTTATGCTTTTTCAGACAAGAGCCGTCTACGTCAAAGAGAGCGCGGACACGATGAGGTCTACTGTGCCATCCAACCCCAGCGCACCGGTATCAATACAGAGCTGATAACCGGCGGCGCTGCCCCAATGGGCGTCCGAATACTGGTCATGATAGAGCGCGCGGACACGATCCGCTTCCATGATTTTTTTCCGGCTCTCGTCCGGTGAAAGCGCGTCGCGCGCGGAAACCCGCTCCGCGCGCTTTTCCATTGGCGCGGTGAGGAATACGGAGAATATGTTTTCCCGGTTTTTCAGAATTTGTCCGGCGCAACGGCCGACGATCACGCAGGGGCCTTCCGATGCGACCTGCTCGATGACGTCGCGCTGCGCCTGTTTTGCCAAACGTTCCAGCGCACTGTTCGGCGCTGCCCCGAACGGGGTGTAACGGTAGAGCTGGTTGGCTTGCAGCGGTTTTTCATCAACGCTTTCCAGATAGTTCCGGTTCAGCCCACTGCGCTGTGCGGCGGCCTCCAAAAGCGCCGCGTCGTAGTAGGGGATTTGCAGCCGCTCGGCCAGCGCTCTGCCGACCGTGCGCCCGCCCGCGCCGTAGCTGCGGCCAATGGTGATGACCATGCCGGTCAGTGCGTCCCCGGCTGCGGATGGCAGCGCGGTTTCCGTTGTCTCCGAACCGGCGGCAGACGGCTGCTTCAGCTTTTTGGAAAGCTGCATGACGACATAAATCGAGGCAATGCAGGTCAGCAGATCCGCCAGCGGCATGAAGTAAATCACGCCGTCCAGTCCAAAGAAATGCGGCAGGAGCAGCGGCAGACCGACGCCAAAGAGGATTTCCCGGATCATTGCCAGCACGGTGGAGGTTTTCGGGTCGCCGTAGCCCTGCATAAAGATGAACGCGCCCTTGTTTACGCAGGTCATGATCGACATACAGAGGAAAATGCGGATGCAGCGCACGGAGAAATCGTTATAATAAATGCTCTCGTTCTGTCCGCCGAACAGGTTTGTAAGCTGCTGCGGGAAAATCAGGAACACCAGCGTTGCTACCGCGCCGACGGCGATCTCCGCAATCATCAGCAGCTTCAACAGCGCAAGGACACGGTCGCTGCGCTGCGCGCCGACGTTGTAACCGATGATGGGAATGCAGCCAGCCGCCAATCCGATTGCAAAGGACACGACGATTTGGAAAAACTTCATGACGATGCCGATGACTGCGGTTGGGATCTGCGCATATTCCGCCTGTCCAAAAATGGGGTCGAGCGCGCCGTAAGTCTTGGCCATATTCAGCACCGCCGCGATGGAGAGGACGATGGAGATTTGGGAGAAGAAGCTCGTTGCGCCAAGCGGCAGCGCCTTTTTCAGCAGTGAACCGCGAAACCGGAAGCTGTCGCGGCTGAGAACGACGAGCTTCATGCGGAACAGATAGCAGAACGCCATCACACCGGCGACGATCTGCCCGATGATCGTGGCGATAGCGGCCCCCTTCATGCCCCACTGGAGTACATAGATAAAGATGGGGTCAAGGATGCAGTTGAGCACCGCGCCGATGACCAGCATCATCATGGAACAGGACGGGCTGCCATCGGAGCGAATGACGGAGGCCATCGCCTGTCCGAAGATATAGAACGGCATTCCAAGCGAAAGCCAGAAGAAATATTCCTTTGCCAGCGCAAAGGTTTCCTCGTTCACGCGCGCGCCGAAAATGGTCAGTATCTGGTCGTTAAAGACAAGGTAAACCAGCATCAGCAGAACGCCCGCGCCGATGAGCGCGATGACGGTGGTGCCGATGCAGTGGTGGGCGTCCCCCGCTTTTTTCGCGCCCAGGCTGATGCTGACAAAGGTGCAGCAGGCGTCGCCCAGCATCATGGCGATGGCCAGCGCGACCACCGTCAGCGGATAGACGACGGAGTTGGCCGCATTGCCGAAGGAGCCGAGATAATCGGCGTTGGCGATGAAATACTGATCGACGATGTTGTAAAGCGCCGCGACCACAAGCGAAATCACGCTTGGTACGGCGTAGCGCGTCATCAGTTTTCCAACGCGCTCTTTTTCGAGAAAGGTATTGTCCTGTGCTTCGGTCATGTTGCATTTTGCGGCGGGCATGGGAGCGCGCCGCTTCAAAAACCTCCTGTTCAAAAAGTGTTTGCACTCACACACGAAAAAGCACATACATCGCGCGTGCGGCAAAGAAAAGACACACGGCGGGCAGTACGGGCATTCTGTGTCGTGTCAGCACGGAAGCCGCCGGTGCCTGTATCGTGTGTCAAATGCGCAGAAACTGCGATCGCAGTCCCTATAATTTGATTATCTGGCGTATTGTAGCACCAGACTTGCAGAAAAGTCAAGCTATTTTTTGCGTGATATTATTGGTAAAATTGCATAAAGTTGAATCTGGTCATGTCACAGCAGGTTGATTTTTACGCCGACGTCGATGGGGGCAGCCGAATAAAGGCTGGTCGTGACAACGCCGGAAATTTTTGCAGCGGCATAAGCGGCAATGTTCGTTTCATTGATCCCGCCCGCCGCAAGGAGAACGATATGCGGGAATCGGGCGGAGAGCTTTTCAGCGGCTTCATATGCTTCCTGCGGCGAGAATTTGTCCAGCTGTATTCCATCTACGCCGGCTTCGCACAAAGCCTCTGCCATTTCAAAATGCTCCGCTTCGGCGATGATCTTTTTCTCACAGCACATCTGCTTCATCTTTGGAATACAAGACAGCAGCTTGTCGAACCCGCCGAGCATGGCATAGTGCTGCCTGAAAATCAGGATCGTTTCCGAAAGTCCCAGCCTGTGCGGGAGTGCGCCGCCGGCCATGACGGCCTTGATCGACAGAGCTTTGGTTCCGGGATACATTTTGCGCGTAGTGAGAATGGGCAATGCGGGGTTTACGGTATGGGCAATGTCTGCCATGCGTTTTGTCTGCGTGGCGATTCCGGAAAGATGATCCAGAAGATTTTGACCGACCTTCCATGCGGTGTGCAGACGCTCCGCCGCGCCATGACCGCTTATGATTTCCGTACCGGCGCTGATTGCCGTGCCGGAGGGTATCGCGTGGTCAAGTGTAATATCAAGACACCGAAAAAGTTCGGCGACCTCCTCGCTGCCGCAGACAACGCAATCTTCACGGGTAAAATACGAAATCTCTGCGGGCTGGCTTTCTATGCCAAGTGCAAAAGAAGTCAGGTCAAAATACGGAACATCCTCGCGGATGAGCGCGTCGAAGTCTACCTGCGTAAGATACATATTCTATCCTCCATATCAGATGTTACAATGCCGCATATCCCTGCCATACGGAGATATGCGTAATATTGTTGTGAGCTTATTATACACAGGATCGCGGGGAAACGCAAGAGCAGAACCATCCCGGATAAATCAACAGAAGCGGCGGTCACTGCCCTTGCGCTCCTTCAGACGCGCTTGACAAAGACGGAATATGGTGCTATGCTTTGTTAGCTATACGTGCGATACACAGCTTCGCCGGGCGCGCGGAGCGGGAAGGAGGACAAAATCTGAACTATGACAACCGATTTTACGCAGGGCAGGGTTTCGCGGGTCATTCTTGCATTTTCTCTGCCGCTGTTGATGAGTACGGCTCTGCAGCAATTTTATAATATTGCGGACAGCATGATCGTCGGTCGTTTTGCGGGAACTGTAAGCCTGGCCGCAGTTGGCGCGGCCTATCCGATCACATTGTTTTTTGTCGCTGTTGCAACCGGCGCGTCAATGGGCTGCTCTGTTGTGGTTTCCGCGCTGTTTGGCGCAAGGGAGATGAACGGACTGCGGCAGGCGATATTTACATCGCTTCTTTCGTTCGCGCTGCTGGGCGCTGCGCTGGCGGCGGCAGGCGCGCTGCTCAGTGGCGCGTTGATGCATCTGATCAACGCGCAGGATGAAATATTTGCCACTGCCCGGACTTATCTGATCATCTATTCGCTGGGCGTGTTCCCGATGCTGATCTATAACGCCGCCACCGGCATTTTCACCGGGCTTGGCGACGCAAAGCTCCCGTTCTGGCTGCTGCTGATTTCCTCGCTGCTGAACGTGGTGCTGGACTACATCGCGGTGCGCCATATGGGGCTGGGCGTTGCGGGTGCGGCGTGGGCTACCGCGCTCTCGCAATTCGTTGCGGCGGCGTTGTCCCTGCTGTTTATGTACCGCCGGATTCGGACGCTGCTTCCGTCCGGCGGCGGTCAGCGCTTCAGTCTGCCGATTTTGCGCAACATTATCAGTGCTTCCGTTCCCTGCATCATGCAGCAGGGCAGCGTTGCGCTGGGCCATACGATCATGCAGAGCATTTTGAATACTTACGACACCGCGATCATCGCAGGGTATGAGGCTGCGTCCAAGCTGCACAACGTCGCTTATATGGGAATGAACACGATTGGCAATGCGCTGAGCACCTTCACGGCACAGTGCTGCGGCGCAAAGCGTTATGACCGTGTGCGGGAAGGATTCCGCGTTTCACTGGTGATCTGCGGCATCTTTGCCGTATTTGTCATTCTGCTTTTCGCACTACTGCCGCGTCAGCTCGTGGGGCTGTTCATGGAAACCGGCGCAAGCGAGCTGGCATACGAGGCGGGCGTCAATTATCTGCGCATCATCGGCCCGCTTTATTCCATCATCACGCTGATCATCACCGCAGGCGGCCTGATGCGCGGCACGGGACACAGCATGACGTTCTTCATCGAAACGGTCACGGAATTTGCCGTGCGCATCGCCATGTGTTATGTGCTGACCGCCGCCATCTCCAGCTATACCGGTCTGTATTGGGCCTGGTATTTCGGCTCCTCCAGCGGATTTCTCATGTGTCTGATTCTATCCATCCGCATCATTCGCGGCCTGCCGCGCACTTCGGAGCGCCTGCCGGACGGCGAAAGATAAACGGGAGCGGAGAAAAATGCAGAATTTCCTCTTGCCATGACTGAGGGTTTGTGGTAAAATACCGTGTCCAATGGTTTTATCCGAATGAACGAATCTTAAAAAATAAGGGTGGGTTTTGCACAATGTCAGGACATTCAAAATGGCATAACATACAAAAGACAAAGGGCGCGGCGGATGCAAAGCGTGCGCAGGCGTTTACCAAAATTGCGCGTGAGATGATCGTCGCCGTAAAAGAAGGCGGCAGCGCCGACCCCGCCAACAACTCCCGCCTTGCAACCATCATCGCAAAGGCAAAGGCGGCCAATATGCCGAACGACAACATCAAGCGCACGCTGGAAAAGGCTGCGGGCGCAGGCAGCACAGATAACTATGAGCGCGTGACATACGAGGGATATGGCCCCTCCGGCGTGGCGCTCATTGTGGAAGCCATGACGGACAACCGCAACCGCACAGCCTCCGAAGTGCGCCATTATTTCGACAAGTACGGCGGAAATCTGGGCGCGGCAAACTGCGTTTCATGGTCGTTTGACCGCAAGGGCGTGATCGTGATCGACAACGAGGACGGCGATTTGGACGAGGACGCCGTGATGATGGACGCGCTGGACTGCGGCGCGGACGATTTTGAGTCTGACGAGGGCGCCTTCACCGTGTACACCGCGACCGACGCAATCGCCGCCGTTTCAGAGGCGTTGACCACAAAGGGCTATCATCTGCTCTCCGCACAGGAGGAGATGATCCCACAGCAGGGTTACATCAAGCTCTCCAGCGAGGATGACGCAAAAAATATGCAGAAAATGCTTGACTGCTTCGAGGAAAACGACGACGTGCAAAACGTCTGGCACAACTGGGAGGACGCGGAATAACCGTCTGCGCAAAACATATTTCTCTTGCAAAGCGGGAGAATATGGTGTAAAATCAGAGAACACAAGAAAAGAAACTGTAGGAGGAATACCGATTATGGTAACAGCAGGTGATTTCAGAAACGGCGTGACCTTTGAGATGGATGGAAACGTGATGCAGGTCATCGAGTTTCAGCACGTCAAGCCAGGAAAGGGCGCGGCTTTCGTGCGCACCAAAATGAAAAACGTCATTACCGGCGCAGTGACAGAAACATCCTTTAACCCCACCGCCAAGTTTGAGAGCGCAACGGTGGAACGCCGCAATATGGAGTACAGCTATTCCGATTCCGGACTGTACTATTTTATGGACCCGGAAACTTACGAGTTGGAGCCGGTGGACGAGAGCGTGCCGAGCGAGGGATTCAAGTTCGTCAAGGAAAACATGGTCTGCACCGTCATGTCCTACAAGGGAAAGGTGTTCTCCGTGGAGCCTCCGTTCTTTGTGGAGCTGGAAGTGACGGATACCGACCCTGGCTTTGCCGGAAACACCGCGACCAACGCGACCAAGCCCGCCACACTGGAAACCGGTGCGGAAATCAAGGTGCCGCTCTTTATTGAAAAAGGCGAGGTCATCAAAATCGATACCCGCACGGGAGAATATCTCTCCAGAGCATAAAAAGAGCTGGCCTGCCAGATTGCGGGCGGCAGACGGATTTTGGGAGGAAAAACGAATGACAGGTTCCGAAAAAGTGGCCTATCTCAAGGGCCTGATGGAAGGCATGAAGCTGGGCGAGGACAGCGACAACGGAAAGCTGTTCCACGCGATCGCGGATGTTCTTGAGAGCATGGCGGAGAGCCTTGCGGACATGGAAAACGATCTGGACGAGCTCAGCGAGGAGCTGGACTGCGTCTGCGATGACGTGGAGGCGCTGGAGGAGTGCGTCTTTGGCGATGACGATGACGACGACTGGGACGACCTTTATGACGAAAACGACCCGGACGATGAGGAAGACGAACCGCAATTCTTTGAAATCACCTGCCCAAGCTGCGACAAGACCATCACCATAGACGAGGATGTGCTGGAGCTTGGCTCCGTCCAATGTCCAAACTGTGGTGAGATGATGGAGTTTGACCTTTACGACGCAGAAACGGATGAGGACGGGGAGGACGAATAAAAACCGTCCCGCTTCTGAAAAAAAACTTGCAAAACGGCTGCAACTATGCTATAATGCTTCATGTTGTTTTGTATATCAGCGCGTTCTCCGCGTTTCTTTAGTTGAAAGGATGAACTGAAAATGAAGCTCGCACTAATGATTCTTCAAATGCTCTGCGGACTGTTTCTGATCGTTATCATCATGTTCCAGTCCGGGAAAAGCTCCGGTCTTTCCAGCACCATCGGCGGTCAAAGCGCCGAGAGTACCGGATTTGGCTCTCAGGCCAAGTCCAAGACATGGGACGCAAAGTTTGCCAGAATGACCAAGTGGGTCGCAATCGCGTTCGTGATTCTGACCTTTATTCTGGTACTGCTTTAATACAGGAGTTCATTTCTGTATTTCCAGGAAAAAGCGCCGCCGGCTGGCGGCGCTTTTTCCGCATCACAGGAGGGGAGAGTTTTCCTTGCAGACGAAGGGATATTTTGAGCTGTTTCTGGTGTTTGCGAAAGTCGGCGTCATGACCTTTGGCGGCGGCTATGCGATGCTGCCGCTGCTCCAGCGCGAGGTGGTGGATACGCGCGGCTGGGCCACAGAGGAAGAGCTTGCGGACTATTACGCCATCGGGCAATGCACGCCGGGCGTCATTGCGGTGAACACCGCGACCTTTGTTGGGCAGAAACGCGGCGGCGCTTCCGGCGGCGTTGTGGCAACGCTCGGCGTCGTGTTTCCGTCGCTAGTGATCATCACGATCATCGCCGCGCTGCTGCAAAATTTCGCGGACATTCCGGCGGTGATGAATGCGTTTGCGGGAATCCGCGTCTGCGTCTGCGTACTGATTTTGAACACGGTTGTAAAGCTCTGGAAAAAGACGGTTGTCGATGTGCCGACGCTGCTGATATTTTTCGCGGTGCTGGCGCTTTCGCTGCTGACCGATCTTTCGCCAGTGCTTTTTGTACTGGCTGCGGCTGCGGCTGGCGTTGCAGTGCAGAATTTGAGGGGAAAGCGATGATTTATCTCCGGCTGTTTTACGAATTTTTTAAGACCGGCCTGTTCGCAATCGGCGGCGGCATGGCAACCATCCCGTTCCTCAGCGAAATGGGGGAGCGCACCGGATGGTTCTCTCAGGCACTGCTGGCGGATATGCTTGCGGTTTCGGAATCCACACCCGGCCCGGTCGGCATCAACATGGCCACTTATGTCGGTTATACGGTTGGCGGCGTTGCGGGCGGCGTGATCGCCACGCTGGGCGAAATCACACCGTCCATCATCTGCATCCTGATCGTCGCCGCGCTGTTGAAATCCTTCCGGCAAAGCCGCATTGTAGAAAACGTGCTTTATGGCATCCGTCCGGCCTCTACCGGTCTGATTTCTGCTGCGGGCATCGGTGTGCTGTGGATTTGTATGCAGGGTACCTCCGGACAGGTGCTGAATTGGAAGGGCGTGGCGCTGTTTGCGCTCATCTGGGTGCTGACCAACCCCGTAAAGCAAACGCGAAGCCTGCACCCAATCGTGTTTATCGCGTTTGCCGCAGCAGTTGGGATCGTATTCCGCTTTGCGGAAATGTAAATCCAAATCACGGCGTAAACCTGGCAAACGGAACTGGCGGAAAGCAGCCGCCCGGCGGCAACGCCTTGCCTGAAAAAATGGCGCGTTCCGGACAGACAGGGGAGTACCATCGTCTCAAAAGTACATACAGCGTACATCGTCGGAAATTTCCGGCATGACAAGACCGCCTTCCTGAATAGACTTGTAGCAGGTTTGATTCAGGGAGGTATTTTTTATGGAACGAAACGGCGGGGCGATATTGCGGAGCGCATGCCGAACGGGTATGGTCGGGATCGGCGCTGCGCTGTTGCTGCTCTTTTTCTGCGCGCTGCTTTCCAATCGCATGATTTTGCCGGAGGGGAGGGAAGGGGTCTGTGGCCGGGCCGCGCTGTTCCTTGCCGCCGTATTGACCGGCTATCTGGGCGCGCGCAGGCAGAAATCGGGAAAGCTGCCGTATGGCTTCGCAGGCGGCGCTGTGCTGCTGCTTGGCGTAATCATTTTGGCGGTATCGGAAAAAAGTTCGTCAGTATTCAATATTTCGTTGCTTTACGATTTTATCTGCATTACATCTGGTACTTTGGCCGGTTGCTTTTTGACCATGCGGCAGCGGCGAAGGAAACGGAAGAGATCAGCAGGGTGATTACGAATCGTTATATTTTATGAGGTTTACATAATTTTAAGCTGATTACCAATATTTTGTGATTGAAGACAGCAAAAATCACAAAATCTATTATGGGAACAGCGGCGACACTGCACAAAATTGCCGCAGTCTCCGTTACGCTTATCGCTTTGTTTACATAACGCAGTTTACATAATCTTCCGGCATAATCCACAAAATTGAACTTCTTTTGGAAAAATGCTTGATAACAATCTGGTTTTGTATTATTATGGTGACACACGGATGATTATGTAAATCGCGCCGTTATGCGGTACGCCGCAAGAGGTACACGATTTTATGCATCAATATCTGTTCTTGAATTTGAAATGCCCGTCGCTGGGGCGCGCCAGATGGGAGTCTGGCCTGTCCCTGCTTTCACGAAGCGCTTCCCATTTGCTTTTGTTCCTGTTTTTTCTCGGCATTCTGCTCGGCGGTACGTTCGGTCTGTTTGTTCCGGGCGTTTCGCGCGCCGCAGGTCTGGAGGCGTATCTTTCGGCGGAGGCGCTGCCGCAGAGCTTCTGCGCCGCGCTTTGGCACGGCGGAAAATATTTTCTGCTGCTGCTGTTCCTCTCCACCTCTTATCTTGGTGTGGTGTTGCTGCCCGCTGCGGTGTTTCTGCGCGGCTGCCTGTTGAGCTGTTCGGTTTCGGCGCTGTTTTCCGCCGGTTCCTATCGCGGGCTGCTGTATTCCTTCGCCGTCTGCGGCATCCCTGCGCTGTTCATTATGCCGTGCTTTCTGTTCGCCGCATCCAATGCATTTTTGTCTGCGCGGCGGCTGCTTTTTCTCCGGTTCCGGCAGGGGGAGGGCGCTCCGCAGCAAGGCGCCGGGCGGCACTGGGTGGTCGTCGGGGCTTTTCTGATTTTGGATGCGCTCTACAGCGTTTATCTGCTCCCGGCGCTGCTCGCCGGGTTCCCGGTCTGATTCTCTGTTTTTACACTTTTTTTGTAAACAATTTGCAACCAACGAAAATCGAGAGGGGGATCTGCATGAAGGATTCTGCCTGTTTTTCCGCATATGAGGAATTTCTAAAGGAGAAAAAAAAGGTTTCCGCAAATACGCTCAGCGCCTACCTCCGCGACATCCGGCAGCTGGGGGAGTATCTCTCCAGCCACACGGACTGCGGTTATACCGGCGCAGACGGGCGCGTTCTCTCGGATTATATCGGTTGGCTGCGGGCCGGCGGGAAATCCGTTGCGACAACGTCCCGCGCCATCGCCTCCATCAAGAGCTTTTATGGGTTCCTGCTCGATAGTGGCGTGATTTCCCAGAATCCCAGCGCTTTGCTGACTCCGGACAAGTCCACACAGAAGCTGCCGCAGATCCTGACCAGCCGTGAGGTGGAGCTGCTGCTGGAGCAGCCCGAATGTGTGGACGCAAAGGGTTACCGGGATCGGGCGATGCTGGAGCTGCTCTATGCGACGGGGCTGCGCGTCAGCGAGCTGATCGGACTGGACGTTTCGGATGTGAACCTGGACGCAGGCATCATCACCTGCCACAGTCGCGGGCACGACCGCTCGATCCCGCTTTACCCGGCGGCGATCAAGGCGCTCGGAGAATATTTGGAATTTATCCGCCCGCAGATGGTCGCTTCGCCGGATGAAACGGCGCTGTTTGTCAATGTCAGCGGCGAACGCATGAGTCGGCAGGGATTTTGGAAGCTGATCAAATCCTATCAGGCGCGCGCAGGCATCGAAAAAGACATCACGCCACATACTCTGCGCCACTCCTTTGCAGCGCACCTGCTGGAAAACGGCGCAGACCTCCGCTCCATTCAGGAAATGCTGGGTCATGCCGACATCAGTTCTACGCAAATTTACTCCCAGCTTGTGAAAAAACAGCTGAAGGATGTCTATAACAAAGCCCATCCCCGCGCGTAATGCAGGGACGGGCTTTTCCGTTTCCATCCGGCTCTCCGTCTCCATATTATTATAATAAGGCAGCGCTGCACGATTTGACAAGCGGCGCTGCCTTTACATAAATTTTACCCCGATTTGACGCAGCAGCGGGAGACGAACTGTGGAAAGCGCGCTATACTATGGGCAACACCGCACAAATCAGAGCTGCGGCGTCTTGCTGTGTTATGCGGTGTTACCGATACTAAATTTCAAATCTGCCGGATATAATTTGAAAGGCAGCCATGCGGATCGCACGGAAGGGGAGGACAGAAGATATGGTCTGTGGAATTGCGGACGTGGGTTCCAACACGATTCGTCTGTCAATTTATAAATGTGAAAACGGGGAAGGCCGCCTGCTTTTAAACCGGAAGGTGACAGCCGGTTTGGCGGGCTATGTGCAGCAGGGCGCTTTGACGCAGGATGGGATTCATGTGGCGTGCCAGACGCTGTTCCGGTTCCGCACGCTGCTGGATAATCTGGAGATTTCGGACTTCCATGTGTTTGCCACCGCTTCGCTCCGCAATATTTCCAATACGGAGGAGGCCGTGCGCGCCATCACTGCAGACACGGGGCTGCGGGTGGATGTGCTCTCCGGTCGGGAGGAGGCCGCGCTTTCCTTTCGCGGCGCCATCCGCGACGCGGAACGGGACGACGGACTGCTGGTGGATCTCGGCGGCGGCTCGACCGAGCTGGTGTCCTATACGGCGCGGAACATCCAGACGGCGTGCAGCCTTCCGGCGGGTTCGCTCTCTCTTTTCAACCGCTGCGTTTCCGGTCTGCATCCGACCAAAGGGGAACGGAAGGCGATCCGCGACACAGTGGAGAATTTACTGGAGCGTTATGTTCCCCAGCGCACAAACACGAAATACATCTGCGGCGTGGGCGGCACCATCCGCGCGGCCTGCAAGGTGGCCAATCTGTTTTTCGACCGTCCGGCAGAGCAGCGTACACTGGAAACGGAGGCGCTGCGGACGCTGCTCCGCCGGTTCCGGGACGTGGACCGCCCGGCGCTGGAGCTGCTGCTCAAGGCGGCGCCGGATCGCATCCACACGCTCCTTCCCGGAATGCTCGCGCTGGACGTCGTAGCCCGCGCTTATGGCGCGGAGCGCATCACGGTCAGCAGCTGCGGCGTGCGGGAAGGGTATCTTTATTCGCGCGTACTGGAACAGGGGAGAGAGAGCTAAGATGGAAGCGAAGAAAGTCGACACCCGTTATACGCAGGACAGGGAACTGTCGTGGCTGCGTTTCAATGAGCGCGTGCTGGACGAGGCGCGGGATGCGTCCGTGCCGCTGCTGGAACGGCTGAAGTTTGCAGCGATTTTCACCAGCAATCTGGATGAATTTTTTATGATCCGGGTCGGCTCCCTGTCCGATATGCTTCTGATTCATGAGCCGCATATCGACAGCCGCACAGGGCAGACGCCGGAGCAGCAGCTGCGCGGGATATTTCAGGCGGTTGCGCCGCTGTATCAGCAGCGCGACCATGTGGTGGAGCAGCTGGAACGCCATCTGCGCACCTGCAATATTTGCCGCCTTCGTCCATCGGAACTGGACGGAAAGCAGCGCCGCCAGATGGAGGACTGGTTCCGCACGGAACTGCAGCCCATCCTGTCCCCGCAGGTCGTGGACGCACGGAGACCGTTCCCGCACCTTCCCAACAAATCGCTGAATATCGTGCTTCAGCTCGGCGGCGAGGGGAAAAACTCCTTCGGTCTGATCCCGGTGCCGCAGAGTATTCCGCTTTATCTGCGCCTGCAGGAGGACGGCCTGCATTATATCTTGACCGAAGATGTGCTCCTGACCTGTGCCGGAGCGCTGTTTCCAAACTTCACGGTGGAAAGCGGTACGGTGGCCGCCGTCACGCGCAATGCAGACATCAGCCCAGAGGACGAGGCATACGAGGTGGACGAGGATTTCCGCCAGCATATGCGGAAAATCGTGAAAAAACGCAGTCGGCTGGCTCCGGTTCGTCTGGAATTGCAGGGAGAGCGGGAGGAAAAGCTGGTCGATTTTCTCTGCAAGCGTCTGAACCTGAACCGCAGACAGGTGTTCTTTTCCAATACGCCGCTGCGCATGGACTATGTGTTCTCTCTGGAGACAGAGCTTTCTGCGGAGCAGCGCGCGACGCTGTGCGATCCGCCCTATACGCCGCAGTGTCCTGCGTGGCTGCACCCGTCGGAAAAACTGATCCCGCAGATTTTGCGGCGCGACGCGCTGCTGTTTTATCCGTTTGAATCCATGAATCCCTTCCTGCAACTGGTGCGGGAAGCTTCGTCGGATCCCGCCGTGCTGTCTGTCAAAATCACCATTTACCGTTTGGCGTCCAAAGCAAAGCTGGCGGAATATCTTTGCGCGGCAGCGGAAAACGGAAAGGAAGTCACGGTGCTGCTGGAATTGCAGGCCAGATTTGACGAACAGAATAATATCCAATGGGCGGAGCGCATGGAGGAGGCCGGCTGCACGATCCTCTATGGCGCGGAAAATATCAAGGTACACTCAAAGATCTGCCTGATCACCCGCCGGGAGCATGGGAAGTTGCAATATATTACGCAAATCGGCACCGGAAACTATAATGAAAAGACCGCAAAGCAATATACCGATCTCTGTCTGATGACCGCAAATCCGGAGCTGGGCGCGGATGCGGCGGCGTTGTTTCAGAATATGGCCACCGTCAATCTGGAAGGGACATATCAGCATCTGCTTGTTTCTCCTTATCAGCTTCGGGACAGCATACAGGCGCTGATCGAGCAGGAGATCGCCAAAGGGGAGCAGGGGTATATCTTCTTAAAGCTGAACTCCATCACGGATCGCCGACTCATCGACCATCTGGCGGAGGCGTCCCAAGCCGGAGTGGAGGTGGTGATGAATGTGCGCGGCATCTGCTGCCTGCTTCCAGGCGTTCCCGGTTTGACCGAGCATATCACGGTTTTTTCCATCGTGGGGCGTTATCTGGAACACGCCCGCATCTATCGGTTTGGGCGGGGAGAGGACGCGGCGCTTTATATTTCCTCCGCCGACTTTATGACCCGCAATACCGAGCGCCGGGTCGAGGTGGCCTGTCCGGTGCTTGACCCTGCGGTGCGGCAGCGGATATTCCATATCCTTGATGTGCTGGCGGCGGACAACGTCAAGTCGCGGCAGTTGGGAGCCGATGGCCGATGGCATGAACGATGGACAGGGGAGAGTCCCTGCAACAGTCAGGCGCAATTTCAGACGGAGGCGATTCAGGCTGCCGGAACGCAACCACGTCCCGCTCTCTGGACCCGGTTGTTTCGTCGAAAAAGGGACGCTGCCAACAGCGCAATTTCCGTTTTCAAGGGAACAAAACACCAAAATCGTTGATACACAACGCCTTTGGAACTTTGACAATAAACGACAAAAAAAGCAAGGAAAAAATCTTTATCTCCAATTTATCCCAAATGACTTTGAACCTCCAAAAATCGAAACTTAACGAAATCGAACGATGTGGTGTTCAAGCAGATTTCCTTAAAACATCATGAAACTGCAACTTACTTTGGAACGTATTTATATTCATGAATATTAAATGATATTGCTCATGTATGGTTTTTTCCATACATGAGATTTTTTATATCTGCTCGCTGCATATTTTTCTTTCAACTGATGAAATGAGCTGGAATGACGTGTTTCTTATAAGGTTTACCGGACGGCCATCCGGATCAAAAAGACCATAACAAGGAGTGGAATTTAATCTTGCGAACTGGAAGTCAGTTTTTCAATTTAGATTTCTGATGCGGGACGCATTTGAATGGTGCTTAAATCAAATCGAAACCTGTTCCAAGTTATGAAACGCATGGATAATTAATTCTTTTGCCTGTTTTAATTCCGGACTGAAAACAGTATCGGATGGATAAATCAGGCAATGCGTTACGGGGAGGCTGAAACCCTCTACCGTCAAAAAATTCACCGCATTTGCCTTGTAATGAGAGAGCAGCCCCTGTGTTGTGATCTTCTGCGCTACAGGGCTGACCGCAATACCACTGACCGCAGAATCGACGATTTTTTCAAAGCTGTGGAGTTCTATTGCAAGTCGTTCGTTAAAAAAGCGGGAAAAGTAGGGAACAACAACATCATCTCCGCCAGAATAATAGGCAAGAGACAGTTTGGCTGATTCGGTTTTGGAAATATCGTGCTTTGCAGACAACGGATTTTTTCTGCTAATCGCAACTTTACAGATATCGCTGCAAAGCGGGATAACGCACAAACGGTGCGCTGCCGCATCCGTTTGGAATGCGTCCTCTTTTGCGGTAATGTAATCGCCGACTCCGATATCCGCACGGTTATGCGAAAAAACATCTGGGAAGTTGTACCCTCTCGACTCTGAAACCTGCCAAATCATATTGGGGTAGGCGTTTTGGAAATGCAGTATCTGATCAGAAATAAAACAGTAGGCAGATGGATAGGCCACCAAACGGATCGTACCCTTCAATGCTTTTCGGGCCTGATCCATCTCCATCCATTTCTTTTGCATATCTTCTGTTTCGGCCAATAATTTTTTTGCGTCCTGATAAACGATTTCGCCCATCTCTGTCAGAACAAGATGGTATGGCATACGAGTAAACAGTTGGAATCCCAATTCCTTCTCCAACGCCTGGACAGACTGGTTCAGCGTGGGCTGCGCAACATAGAGCTTCTTTGCGGCGTGACTGAAAGACCGCGCTTCAGCAACCGCAGAAAAGTAAATCAGCTGCTTCAACTGCATTGTAATTCACCGTTCCCTTTTTCCAGCGACAGACATACTGCCATTTCAAGCTATTTTTGTTGTTTATCAAAAATATCACTCGCTGTCAATAGAAAAAATACAATTCAAAATTTTTATAGCTAAAAATGTTGTAGCAAAATGTTGTGGATACATTTTCTAT
>JAJBUU010000038.1 GCA_020860205.1 Oscillospiraceae bacterium
AGTAAAACATGAAAGCATTGAAAAAAGCATGGATTTTTCTGCTGCTGGTCTGTCTCGCCGCCCTGTTTTCGACTGTGGCATTGGCGGACGAGCCGGATTACGACAGCGAGGGTTTTTACACCGACGGTGAAACAACGTACTACCAGCCCGCAGCACAAAACACGGAAGGTGTGTATGAAATCGGCAACGCCGGACAACTCTTCTGGTTTGCCGCGCTGGTGAACGGCGAAACGGAACAGGAGGGCATCACTACATCCGTATCGGATGCGGATGCGGTATTAACCGCGAATATTGACCTAAATCCGGGGCACACATTCGATGAGGATGGAAGTTACACGACCGATGAAACTGCGGACGTACTCCGTGCGTGGGAACCCATTTGGAACAAAGGCAATTCTGGCGGATACAGTGGCAGCTTTGACGGTCAGGGATACACCATTTCAGGTATCTATATTAACGAAACCGTAGAAATCGAAGGAAACTATGCGTTTGAAGGATATTACGGCCTTTTCGGATACATATCTGGTGGAACAGTTAAAAACATTGTGTTAAAAAATAGCAGCATCTGTGTTTCCGCTGATGAAAACATGAGTTATTACACATCAATTTACATGGCGAGTATTGCGGGCTATGTGATCAATAATGGGGAAATCCGCAATTGTCAAATCAGCAGTGTGGTTAGAGCAATCGCATCGAGCGACGCGGTTTCCTATGCCGGTGGTCTTGTAGGCCGTATGGCTTCTGGTGTGATCAGTGACTGTGAAAACAGCGGCTCTGTCTATGCTACAACAGAAAATCACAGCGCCACCGCTTTCGCAGGCGGCATAGTGGGCTATGTGTTCAGCAGTGAAGTGAATAATTGTGAAAATAATGGCGTAGTCAGCGCCTTTTCATCGGCGGGCAACTCTCATGCTGGGGGCATCGTAAGCTATATGTATAACAGCACAATCAATAATTGTGCGAACGACGGCAAGATTACCTCAACTGCTCCTTCTCGCAGCGGTTGTGTTGGCGGTATTGTAAGTTATGGTATTGGCGGTACGATAAGCGACTGTAAAAACAGCGGCTCAATCAGCGCGAGCGGATACGATGCTTACGCTGGCGCTGTGGGGCAAACGGCAGGCAGTGAACTTTACAACATCACAAACCGTAGTGCTGTCAATGCCACGGCAGATGACAATGCCTATGCTGGCGGTATCGTAGGAGAAGTGACAAATAGTACATTCAATAACTGCGAAAATAGCGGTGCGGTCAGCGC
The DNA here is from genome assembly GCA_020860205.1 of Oscillospiraceae bacterium. Taxonomy (GTDB): domain Bacteria; phylum Bacillota; class Clostridia; order Oscillospirales; family Oscillospiraceae; genus RGIG7114. Next base: position 1,259 of record JAJBUU010000038.1, read on the forward strand.
GGAGGGTGCAGCCGAGTTGTGGGGTTATGCCCATGCAGGCGGTATTGCTGGCGCTGTATCTGGTAGCATTACGGTCTCCAACTGTAAAAACAGCGGGACAGTCAACGCTGTAAAATCGAACGGTGATGCGTATGCAAGTGGGATTATAGACTATGTTTCAAGTGATAGTATCGTTACCGATTGTGAGAACAGCGGGAACGTTTGCGCCTTATCATCTGGTTCATATGCTGGTGGTATTACCCGCAAAGTATCCGGTTCAGTTAGCAACTGTGCGAACAGCGGCGTTGTAAGCGCCACGCCATCAGATGCCGATGGATGGAACTACGCTGGGGGCATTGCCGGGTATGCAGATGAAACCAGCGCTGTCACTAAATGCAGCAACAGCGGCAATATCAGTGCAACAGGTACTCGTGCATTTGTGGGTGGCGTTGTGGGCTATATGAGAGGAACGGTCAGCAGATGCGCCAACAGCGGGACAGTCAATTCCACTGTTGACAATTACAGCAATGCATATACGGGGGGTATCGTGGGCTATATGTATTATGGTACGCTTAGCAACAGCTACAATACCGGTATGGTCACTGCCACCGCTATTACAGGTTCCGACGTCTACGCGGGCGGTATCTTGGGTTATGCAGATGTAACGAACGATAAGACGGTTACTGTCATCAGTTGTTACAGCGTCGGTACAGTTGTTGCCAGCACAACGACTACAAGTTCCAGCGCTTATGCGGATGTTGCTGATAGTTCCGCATTCCAAAACGGCAGGAATGTTATTAGTAATTGTTACTATTTAGAGGGTACGATAGTCACCAATACGGCAAGCGATAAAACGGACAGTGCGACTTTTGATTCCGAAGAAATCACCGAAGAAGTCGCAGGTGGCACTGATGAGCCTGATACACAAGACATTGGAATTACAGTTTTGACCGCCACACAATTTGCGGATGGTACGGCACTCTCGTTGTTGAATGGTGGTGTAACAGATGGTACAGAGGTTTGGATTCAAAACATCGGCATAGACCCTTATCCGCTGCTGGCCACCGATACAGAGAACGAATCTATCTTTACCCCCGGTGACCTGAACGGCGACGACGAGGTGGACGCAGGCGACCTGACTGTTCTCGCCCGGCACGTCGGCAAGGTGGAAACGATAGAAGATGAAACCTATCTTGCGAACGCGGACGTGACCGGCGACGGCAGCGTGGACGCCAGCGATTTGACGAAGCTCGCGCAGTACGTCGGAAAAATCATCAGCTCGCTCGATTGAGCGGGGGATAGATTTCTCTCGACACGGCGCTGCATCTGTGCTATACTTTTTTCGTTCCTTTTCGGGATGAAAAAACACAGAGGCGGCAGCACATCGTTCGGCCAATCGCCGCAGCTCTCCTTGTGCGGCGCCGCCCAGAGAAAACAGGGGGAACCGACGATGTTTGCATGGGTCGAAACGGCGGAAACGCTGCTTTATCAGTTGGTGAATGTCTGCACGATGCTGATGGAATTTTTTGGCGTCTGCGTCCTGGTTTTCACCGCAGTCAGGAGCTTCTGTCAGTGGATACGCCGGGACGAGGGGCTGCGCCTTGCGCTGGCACAGGGTATCGCGCTGGCGTTGGAATTCAAAATGGGCGGCGAGGTGCTTCGCACCGTCGTGGTGCGCGAATGGTCGGAGCTTGGCATTCTTGGCGCGATCATCCTGCTCCGCGGGCTTTTGACCTTCCTCATCCACTGGGAAATCAAAAACGAGAAAAACGAGCTGCAAAACGAACCTGGCGCAACTGCGCCCGCCGAATCGAAAATGCAGGATTCCTCCAAAGAATAACCGAAGTCCCGTCTGCCGTATTGCGGCGGACGGGACTTTACATTTTTGTGCTGCGGAAAAGCGCCGGTTCCCGCGCGGAGACAGGCGCATCAAATCATATCAGCTCCAACGCGCGGCAGGCGTTCCAGACGCCGTCCTCCATGAGCGCGGTGGTCACATAGTCGGCGGCACGCTTCGCACCCTCCACGCCGTTGCCCATCGCAACGCTTGTCCCGGCGGCGGCAAACATACCCAGGTCGTTATAGCTGTCGCCAAAGGCGACGGTGCGCGCAGGGTCCAGTCCCAGCCGCGCACAAAAGCGCAGAATGCCGTCGCCCTTGTCAAACCCCTTTGGCACCAGCTCCACAACACTGTCATTATGGACGATGGGGTCAAAATCCGCTGCGATCGCGGCAAAGCAGCCGCTGCGATCCGCGCCGCGCATATCGCAGGAGAGCTTGGAAACCTCCCATGCACCCCAGCTGCCGCAAATGGTTTTCAGCCGCGCGCCAAGCTCGGCGCGCAGCTTTTCGCCGTAAGGGTCGCCGCCAAACTCCGCTTCGTCAAAATAGAGGTACTCCCGCCCTTCCAGAATCGGGCGGAAGCCAAAGCTGCGGACGGTGTTCAGCGTGCGCTCCAACAGCGGCGTGGGTATCCGGTGGTAAAACAGCGTTTCCCCGCCAAATTCCAGCATGGTGCCGCAGCCGGAGATGATGCCGTCAAAGTCAAGGGAAAGCAGCTCCGGCGCGCGGATATAGCCGCGGGTGCGACCGCTGCACAGCAGCACCAGATGTCCGCGCCGCTTCAGCGCGGCGACAGCCGCCGCCGTGCTCGGCGGGATTTCATTCTCGCGGTTCCAGATCGTGCCGTCAATATCAAAGAAAACGGCGCGCGTTTCGTTTCCTGCCATGCGCATTGCCCTGCCTGTGTCAAATCACATAATCATCGCCGGGTGTGTCCGTCTGGATCAGGTCGGCGATCGTATGGTTATCCAGAAAATCCGTAATCATCTTATCCAGCTCCTTCCACAGGGGCAGCGTCCGGCATTGATTGGACATGGTGCAGGCGCCCGCGCCCGGCTCCAGACAGGCGACTGGCGCGAGCGGCCCTTCCGTCAGGCGCAGCACGGTGCCGACTGTGCACTGGTCCGGGTGCATATTCAGCCGATAGCCGCCGCCCTTGCCGCGCAGCCCGACCAGCAGACCGCCCTGCACCAGCGACTTTACGATGCTTTCCAGATACTTTTCTGAAATATTCTGCCGTTTTGCGATTTCCCGCAATGGGACGTAGTTATCCGACTGATGCTCGGCCATATCGACCAGCACCCGCAGCGCATAGCGTCCTTTGGTGGAAATTGTCATCATATTTGGTTCCCCTCTGCGTGTGGATTTTTCACGCCCATATGGACGCACTCGGTTTCAACCCTATTATACTACGTTTTTGGTGGGATTTCAACCATTGCTTTTGCCACAGCAACGGGCAATGCTGCACACCGCCACGAAAAAAGCAAAAACGCCTATTGACAAAGGCGCGGGCGGGTGCTATAATTCAAAATACCAACAAACCCACAGGATAGTTGGGTATATATTTTGCATATCTGCGCGCTTCAGGGCGCGCGGCAGATCGTTTTTCAAATTTGGAGGAGGAGACAAATCATGGGCAAAATTTACACGTCGGCGGATCAGCTTATCGGGAACACCCCCCTGCTGGAGCTGACGCATCTGGAAAAAAGCGAGGGTCTGGGCACGACCCGGCTGCTGGCCAAGCTGGAGTATTTCAATCCCGCTGGCAGCGTGAAGGATCGCATCGCAAAGGCGATGATAGACGATGCGGAGACGCGCGGACTGTTGAAGCCCGGTGCGGTGATTATCGAGCCGACCAGCGGCAACACCGGCATCGGACTTGCGTCCGTCGCTGCCGCGCGCGGCTACCGCATTATCATCGTGATGCCGGAAACCATGAGCGTGGAGCGCCGCCAGTTGATGAAGGCTTACGGCGCGGAGCTGGTGCTGACCGAAGGCGCAAAGGGCATGAAGGGTGCGATTGCAAAGGCTGCGGAGCTGGCCGCCGGGATCGAGAACAGCTTCATTCCGGGGCAGTTTGTCAATCCCGCCAATCCCGCGACCCATAAGGCCACGACCGGCCCGGAGATTTGGGAGGCGACGGACGGCGCGGTGGACATCTTTGTGGCAGGCGTCGGCACCGGCGGCACCATCACTGGTGTGGGCGAATATCTGAAGGAGAAAAAGCCCGATGTAAAAATCGTAGCCATCGAGCCAAAGGACTCCGCTGTGCTCTCCACCGGCGTTGCCGGGTCACACAAGATCCAGGGCATCGGCGCGGGCTTTGTCCCGGACGTGCTGAACACCGCGATTTATGATGAGATCATCGCCGTCAGCAACGAGGATGCCTTTGCCGTCGGCAAGCGCATCGGCAGGGAGGAAGGCATTCTGGTTGGCATTTCCTCCGGCGCAGCGGCATGGGCGGCGCTGGAACTGGCCAAACGTCCGGAAAATCAGGGCAAAACGATCGTTGTCCTGCTTCCGGATACCGGCGAGCGCTATTTCTCCACGCCGCTGTTTGCAGACTGATTCCCGATTTCCCACAAACGCCGCATGGCGTTACAAAAAACAGCACAAGCTATCGTCAGGCAAGCGCCCCCTTGGAGCAGACACTCGAAAAAAGTGATCGAGACTGCATCAAGGGGGCTGATTTTCGGTTCGTGCCGCCGCGCATGACCGGTCCCCTGTCCATGCCATAACACGGGAATAAAAGCTGAACTGCGGTCAGACGTTTTCGAGGAAGTCGGGATTCAGGCTTTACGAAAGAATACAACGGCTGCCGTTACAGTATACCGGAAGTCATCAGCGTCGCAGGGTCAGGCATCCTCTGCGGACTGAAACCTGTGCAGCTCTGTGCTGTTGGGCGCGGCTAATCGACTTGGATCTCCATCCCGCTGTAAAACTGGTGAACCCCGTCGCCCAGCTCCTCCCGCAGCAGCGCAATGGCGCGCTCACCGGTGCAATGGCCGGTGTAAAGCGCGGTGATCCCCATATCCCGGAGCCGCCTAGCCAGCGCCCGCACCTCCTGCTCTGTGCTGCGGAACAGGTGCAATCCTCCGACAAAGGCGCAGATGCGCCGCCCCGGAAACGCTGCGGCGACCTCCTGCAAAATGCAGTCCGCCCCACCGTGGGAACAGCTGTTGAACACAACCAGCCCATCCGCAGCCTCCAGCACAAGGGTCTGCTCATGGGCAAAGCTGTCCGGACGCGGCAGCAGTGTGCCGCGGTTCCGGATATACATTCCGGCGCGCCGTCCGGCGGCGGAAAGTCCCGGCGTGCTGTGCGGCAGCAGCGTTACGCCCGGTTCCGGCGAAAAAACGCCGTCCACATAGCGGAAGCGCGCCTGATACTGCTCCAGATAACCACGACGGATGCCGATATAATGCAGATGCAGTCCCTCCCGACGATAACAGTTCTCCGCCGCGCCGCGCCGGAGATAGACCGGCGCGTGGCGATTCTGCGCAAAGAAAGCGTCCAGTCCGTCCGCATGGTCATAGTGCGCATGGGAAAGTACGCCGAACGACGCATCCGCCAGATGCAGCCCCATCGCCGTTGCGTTTTCCGCAAATTTCTCCGTTGCGCCCGCATCCAACAGAAAACAGTGTTCCCGATATTCCAGCCAAATGGACAGCCCCCACTCTGCGCAAAGGCCATCTCTGGCGGCGTTGTCAATCAAAATTTTTGCAAGCATAGTTTTCCTCCGGTGTCCGTCCGAAACACAAAAAAGGCGGGAGACATACCAAAGCCGACGCTCTGATACAGCCCCCGCCGAATAGATTTCAGAATTCCTGCGGAAAAAGCGGATTTTTTTCCGCAGGGCGCGTTTTGCAGGATTGAGGAGAAGCGGATGAGAGAGCGTTTCCGTCTATCCCGCGCTTCCCCGCTGTGAATGCGGCGTTATCTTTATTCGCCTGCCGCGGCCTTTGCGTCCGCAATGACCTTCTGCTGGACGTTGGCGGGCGCTTCCTCATAGCGGATGAACTTGCAGGAGAAGCTGCCGCGTCCCTGTGTCATGGAGCGCAGGTCGATGGTATAGGAGCTCATCTCCGCCAGCGGCACCTCCGCCTCTACAATCTGCATTCCGTCCTCCGCACTCATACCCAGCACAGTTCCGCGACGCTTGGAGGAAATATCGCTCATGATGTCGCCCAGATTTGCGTCCGGGATCGTGACGCGCAGCAGACCGATGGGTTCCATGATCGTCGGCTTTGCCTTCGGGATACCATCCTGATAAGCCAGCCGTGCCGCAGTCTGGAACGCCATATCATTGGAGTCCACCGGATGATAGGAGCCGTCATAGAGCGTAGCTTTCAGCCCGACCAGCGGATAACCGGCCAGCACGCCCTTCTGCACCGCGTTCCGCAGTCCCTTCTCCACAGATGGGAAGAAGTTTTTCGGGACGCTGCCGCCAAAGACCTCTTCGGCAAAAATCAAATCGTCCTGCTCCTCCTGCGGCTCAAAGCGGATCCACACATCGCCAAACTGTCCGCTGCCGCCGGACTGCTTTTTGTGGCGGCCATGCGCCTCCACCTTGCCCTTGATCTTTTCGCGGTAGGCCACCTTTGCGGGGACAAGCTCCACCTCGACCCCAAAGCGGCTTTTCAGCTTTGCGCAAAGCACGTCAAGCTGCATATCGCCCGCGCCGGAAAGGACCATCTGGTGCGTTTCGCCGTTGTTTACCAGTGTGAAGGAGATGTCCTCCTCGCCAAGCCGCGCAAGACCCACGGCCACCTTGTCGTCCTGTCCCTTTGTCTTGGGACGTATCGCCATGGAATAGCACGGCTCCGCGACTGCGACAGGCGGAAACGCTTCGCCGCGTGCGGATTCGCTGATCGTGTCTCCGGTTTTCCAGTCCATTTTGCCAACGGCCACAATGTCGCCACAGCAGCATTCCCTGACCTCTGTGGTCTTTTTCCCGCAAAGGGTATAGAGACGACCCAGCCGGTCATTGGCTCCGGTGCGCACGTTGTAAAGCGGCATATCGGCAGTGATCTTGCCGGAGCGCACCTTCAGCACGCTGTATTTGCCGAACTGGTCGGAAATGGTCTTGAATACAAAGGCCGCCGTCGCACCGTCCGGGTCTATATCGTCAAGCTCCACAGGCGCGGGAACATAGTCCAGGATGGCCTGCAGCATCGCACCGGTGCCAATGCCGGTTGCGGCGCAGGAACCGACGACGGGGATCACGCTGCGATCCTTCACGCCCAGCTTGACGCCGGCGATGATGTCGTCCTTTTCCAGCGTCATGGTCGCAAAATATTTTTCCATCAGCTCTTCGGTCGCCCCGGCGGCGGCTTCGGTCAGGTTGGCAAGCATTTCCGCCGCCGCAGGCTGGTCAGACTCCGGGATGGGGCACTGAATGCGTTTGTTGCCTTCCACTTTATATGCAACGCCGGTCAGCACATCGATCATGCCGCTGCCGTCGCTCAATGGGGCGGTCACCGGGCAGATGCTGTTGCCGTATTTCTCACGCAGCGCGCGCAGAACGGTCAGATAGTCGCCGTGCTCCTCGTCGATTTTTGAGATGCAGAAAAATGTGGGGACGCCGGCATCCTTCAGCGTTTTCCAGCTCCGCTCCGCGCCGACGGAGATGCCGTCCTTTGCGGTGACCAGAATGATACCGGCCTCCACCGCGCGCAGGGCGCAGGCCACCTCTCCGGCAAAGTCAAAGTAGCCGGGGCAGTCCAGCACGTTGATTTTGCAGCCGCCGAACTCCACCGGAGCGACGGCGAGGGAAACCGTCACCTGCCGCTTGATCTCCTCCGGATCATAGTCGCAGACGGTGTTCCCGTCCGTGACCTTTCCCTGCCGGTCGATCACGCCGTTCATAAAAAGCATATTTTCCACCAGCGTGGTCTTTCCGCTGTTTCCGTGGCCAAGCAGCGCCACATTTCGGATGTTTTCAGGTGCATAGCTCATGATGGGTTTTCTCCTTCTGTCAGTTCTTGTTTGCTGAAAAAAGCTCTGTTTTTCCATCGGCACCGGCGTCCGGCCTCCCGGATGGTGCGGCTCCGACTCTGTCCAGATGCAATGATCGCTTCAAATATCCCTTATATTATACACAACGAAAAAATATCAGGCAAGCACAATTTCAGCCCCGAATTTTGTGCATTTTGCGCAAAATTCGGGGCTGAAGTGTCCATTGTATTCCAGTTATGGCGGCAATTCCTCCACCGCAGTTGCGTTCAGCGTTCCAGCCCGACGACTGCGATAACGATGGGCAGGAGCCACAGCAGCATAAAAATGATCACATTGCTGACGGTCGCGCTGTCAAACGCGCCTGCCCAGCAGAGCAGGAAGAGCAGGATCAGCGCAAACACGCTGCCCGCTGCGGAAATCAGGGTGGAGATGCGGACGCCGAGATAGGCGCGGCGGCCACGGTCAGCCACATCCACCAGCGGCCCCATGCCGTCCCGCGCGATGACTGCAGCCACGCGGTTGGACGCATCCGGCACTGCGCCGGAAATGCGGTAGCGCTCGGTATAGGCCGGAAATTTGAAGCTGTCCGTCGGCATTTTGAAGCTGGCCTTGATCATGGCCGGGGTGATATTAAAGTCCCGTATGGCAAAGACCGGCTCCAGCTTGGAATGCAGCAGCAACACCAGCGCATCCTGCACGGAACTGAGCGGCTTGTAGTTGATGATAAAGATGCCGACCAGCGCGCCGTTGATCGCGGTATAAACCGAATTTTTGGTATTGAGCTTCTGCGGCAGACGGATGCCCATCAGGTTCATAAAGCCGGAGTTGCCGACATAAACGCTCTCGCCGCCGACCATCGCTGTCATGCCGCCGCCGTCATGCGGCTGGAAGTCCTCCACGCGGCTGACGGTGTAACCGTTGCGGCGGATGAGGTCGGCAAAGGGCGCGGCAAGACCGCTGCCGGATGCCGCGATGACAGATCCGGTGCAGGAGATGACCTTTTCGGTAAACGCCCCCTCCAGCACACGCACGCGGCTGATCTCCACCGTGCCGTGCGGAAACACATCCTCGTCCGTGATCACAACACGGCGGCTCCCGCCGATGTCCTGCAAGCCGGACCAGCCCGCAATGGCCGCACCCGACTGGGACAATTTAGCGGCTGCGGCGGAAAACGGAACGGAAAAGCAAATCGTACAGGAGAAGGTCGCGGAAGCGGCCAGCAGCACCGAGATACAGTGCAGTACCGCCGGAGCCTGTCCGTGGCAAAGACTGCACAACAGTCCCAGCACCAGCGCCGCAAGCAGCAGGAACGGGGTCAGCGCGCTGTAAACATAGTCGCCAAGATCCGCCTCCTCGCTGCGGTTGATAAAGCCCCTGACGCTCTGGCGCGATTTGAGCAGCGCCACCTCGTCCGGTGCAAGCCCGCGCTCCCCCGTGACGGTATAGAGCGATTTGCTGGAGGAGAGCACCCGGAAGCTCCCGCGATGTCCCTTGCAGGCATAATAAGCGCCCCAAATCGCAAAGGTCAGCGCCATTGCGCTGACGGCGCAAAACGGCAGCCCATAGGTGGAACGGTTCATCACGGCGAGCACCGCCGCGTCCAGCATGGAGAGCGTGCAGGAGACGGCGACCAGCGTTTCCGCGCCCATGCGCCGCCGCGGAATGCCAAGCAGACCGCCTGTGAAAATGTCCAGTCCCGTCATGACGACGGCGATCTCCAAAATCAGCAGCAGCAGAGACAGCACGCGCACGCTGCCGTTCAGCGCGCCGGTCAGCGGCAGTGCCGGGGAGTAATAGGCAAAGGAGAGATAAAACATGATCAGCGAAAGCACGGCGGCGATCCGTCCGCGAAACCGCAGGGAGTTCATCTGGCTGTTATAGAGACGCACCGCTTTTTCCGGGTCCATCTCCGGCAGCTCCGCATCGTCCTCCTGCTCTATCGTGGGACGGCGCGTATCCCCTCCGGCACGCGCGCCGCGCCGCACAGCGATGAGCGCAAGCAGCGCCACCAGCGGGGACATTCCGCGCCCCTTTCGGGCGCGCTCCCGGCTCCCACGCGCCGCGTCGTCCTCCGGTTCCTCCACGCCCTCTGGCACGGTTTCCGCCGCGTCCGACGCTGCGTACTGGGCGCCCGCGCCATCCTCCATGTCGTGCAAATCTATCACGCGCACACGACGGGTCGCGTCCTCCGCTGCGGCAGGTGCTTCCGCCGCAGGCTCCGGCGCGCGCGGTCCCGCTTCCTCCACGCTGCCGGTAAGCGTTTCCATCCCACCATTTGAGAACGTATCATCCATCGTCTTGAGCACAAGTCTCTGACTTTGCTCCATCGGCTCCTGCGGCGCGCGCGGCTTTGACGTTCCAAATTCCGCCAAAATATCCTCCAGATCATACGCGCTGCTGTCCGGTGCATGGTCAAGTCTTGTCTTGTCGTCCATACGCATCTCCATTCTGCCGCCCGTGCAAAAGCAAAAACAAATGAAAAAAATCTCCGCAGGCGGCAAACTGGAGATTTTTTCGGTGCGGTAAACGCAGCGTCAGCGCGCGGTCGCCGCGCGCTGGCGCAGCACCTCATACATCAGCACACCGGCTGCGGTCGCGGCATTCAGGGAATCCAACCGCCCGCGCATGGGGATGCCGACCAGAAAGTCGCAGTTTTCCGCAACCAGCCGACCCATACCGTCCCCTTCCGAGCCGATCACAAGGCAGACCGGGCCGGTAAAATCCGTTTCCCAAAGGCTGCGTTCCGCACCGGCGGCGCTGCCATAGACCCAAAGTCCCTGCTCCTTCAGCTCCCGCAGCGCTGCGGAGAGATTCGGCACCCGCGCGACCGGGACATACTCCGCCGCGCCCGCGCTGACCTTTTCCACCACGCCGGTGATGCCGGCGCTGCGCCGCTTCGGGATGATTACGCCATGTGCGCCCGCGCATTCCGCGCTGCGCAAAACCGCGCCGAGGTTCTGCGGGTCGCTGATCTCATCGCAGACGATGACAAACGGCGGCTCGCCCTTCTCCTCCGCTGCGCGCAGAATATCGGCAACCGTGCAGTAGTCCTTCACGGCTGCAACGGCCACCACGCCCTGATGCGCCTTTGTCGCGCTCAGCGCGTCCAGCTTGCGGCGGTCAGTTTCTACCACCACGACCCCCTGCGCGCGCGCTTTGGACGCGATATGTCCCAGCGTGCGATCCGTTTCGCCTTTGGCAAGATAAATCTTGTCAATGCTGCGTCCGGCGCGCAGCGCCTCTATCACTGCGTTGCGCCCTTCGATCAAATCTTCTCTTTCGGTTTCAAACGCCATACCGTCGCTCCATCTTTGCATCGCTCTGTTCCGATGTACATATCACATAAAAAATCAGTCTGACAGCCTGTCCGCCGTCAGCGTGCGGACAGACTTCCGCGCAGCGAATCCACTGCATCCAGCCGTTCCCACGGCAGGTCAACGTCCGTGCGGCCAAAGTGTCCATAAGCCGCCGTCTGCGCGTAAATCGGGCGGCGCAGTCCGAGCCGCTCTATGATTTTTGCGGGACGCAAATCAAATTCGCGCAGGATAAGCTCGCCCAGCGCCGCGTCCGAAAGCGCGCCGGTCCCAAAGCTATCCACCCGCACGGAAACAGGCCGCGCCACGCCGATAGCATAAGCCAGCTCGATCTGGCAGCGCCGTGCCAGTCCCGCCGCCACGATGTTCTTTGCGATGTAGCGCGCCATATAGGCGGCGCTGCGGTCCACTTTGGTCGGGTCCTTTCCGGAAAACGCGCCCCCGCCATGACTGGCGTAACCGCCATAAGTATCCACGATGATTTTCCGTCCGGTCATACCGGAATCCCCGACCGGTCCCCCGATGACAAAGCGCCCGCTGGGGTTGACGAAGTATTTTGTCTCCGCGTCCAGCAGCGGCGCGGGGATCACCGCGCGGATCACCTGCTCCAAAATCGCCGCGCGGATCGTTTCGTTGTCCACGTCTGCGGCGTGCTGGGTCGAAACAACGACTGTATCCACCCGATGCACCGCGCCGTCCGCGTCATACTCCACAGTCACCTGCGTCTTGCCGTCCGGTCTCAGCCACGGCAGCAGCCCGCTCTTGCGCACCTCCGACAGGCGGCGGCTGAGCCGATGGGCAAACGCGATGGGTGCGGGCATCAGCTCCGGCGTTTCATCGCAGGCATACCCGAACATCATGCCCTGGTCGCCCGCGCCGGTATCGCCTTCGCCGCCCCCGCGCGCTTCCAGCGCACAGTCCACGCCCTGCGCGATATCCGGCGACTGCTCGTCGATCGAGGTCAAAACAGCACAGCTATTGCCATCAAAGCCATATTCCGGCCGGTCATAGCCGATATTGCAAACGGTCTTGCGCACAATGGCGGGAATATCCACATAGCAGGCGGTGCTGATTTCCCCCATCACCAGCACCATGCCGGTGGTGCAAACGGTATCGCAGGCGACGCGCGCCTGCGGGTCCTGCGCCAGAATCGCGTCCAGCACCGCATCGCTGATCTGGTCGCATATTTTGTCGGGATGTCCCTCTGTCACGGATTCCGAGGTGAATACCCGGTGCTTTGCTTCGTTCATGCACATTCCTCTTTTCAAAATTCCTTTGATTATAACATATTCTTTCGACTTGGGAAAGTCCTTTTTCGCATCATTTTGTTGGAAATCCGTCGAAAACGCCTCCCCGCGACGGCAGGGAGGCGCTTTTTTTACCAAAACCGATTTCCCTTCATCAACATCAGCCGGACCACCTTACACAGCGCTGGCCGCGCAGGTTGGTGTGGGGTCGCAGAGCTGATTCTCTCGCCCACTCGTGATAAATGTTTCATGTTTTTTGAACAGAGCCGCAGTCATGCGACCCTGACCGCATTATAGCGACATTCCGCGCGCTTGTCAACCTGTATTCCTGAATTTTGACCTTTACCCCTGCATAAAAATGCAAAGGCGGCACAAAACGCGCCGCCTTTGCCATATTTGCAGTCTGTTTGCCGGTTTGCCCGGCAGATGATTTGCGCCCTGCGCCTTGTTCTGCCGCTCAATCGAACGAACTGATGATTTTTCCGACGTATCGTGCAAGGAGCGTCAGGTCGGCGGCGTCAATCACGCCGTCGCCGTTGATGTCGCCGCGCATGAGGTCAGTATCTTCGGTGTCGCCGGTGTCTCCCGCGCCAGTGCTGTTGTAGTGGATGGTGGCGGCGAGGAAAGCATCATTTTCCGACGTATTTACCACGATGTCATTCCAGCTTGTTTCATCACCGGCATAATAAATATCGGTGAGATGAGAACAGCTCTGGAACGCACTACTGCCCACGCTGGCCAAATCGGTTCCAATAACGAGATAAGACAGAGTGTAACAACTGCGGAACGCAGCTTCTCCAATACTGACAACCGTGTTTGGAATCGTGATATTTGGTAAATTTGAGCAACCGTCAAAACAATCCGCTCCTATGGTCATTACATTTGCGCCAAGCGTGACTTTGGTCAGGCTGGAGCAACTTTTAAATACACTATTGCTAAGGCTATAAATTCCATCCGGAATCACAACCGCAGTCAACGCACTACAGCCATTGAACGCACCCTCTCCAATACTGGTCAATCCCTTGCCAAGATCAACCTTCGCCAGCGATGTGCAGCCACAAAACGCATATTTTCCAAGACTGGTCGTGCTGTCCGGAATTGCAACACTTGTCAAACTGTTGCAACCATAGAAAGCATTTGCCTTGATGTTGATGAGACTTTCTGGCAATGAAATAATCTGCAATGCGGTGCAGTGGGAAAAGGCGCTTTCATCAAGCGTGACGATACTGCTGCCAAATGTGACCGTTGTCAACGCTGTGCAGCCGTAAAACATACCATTGCTGACACTGGTCATACTGCTGCCCATTACAGCCTTTGTCAACGCCGTGCAATCGCAAAAGATGTTTTCCCCTACGTTAGTTACACTATCAGGTATTTTAATTTCAGTCAAATTTGTGCAATTATTAAAGACTCTCTGACCTAACGAGGTGACATTCGTACCAAGCGTGACGCTTTTCAGAGCAACACAGTCGGCAAACGCAAATTCGTCAATGTTGGTTACGCTGTCAGGGATGGTGATTGAGGTCAAAGCGCTGCAATTATAAAATGCGTTCTCGTCAAGACTGCTGAGACTGCTACCCAGTGTCACGCTTTTCAGCGCGGTGCAGTTCTGGAATGCACCGCTTCCAATACTGGTTACACTGTTCGGAATTGTGATTTCAGTCAAGCCGCTGCATCCATCAAATGCATTGCTGCCAATGCTGACCACAGTGTTCGGAATCGACACGCTGACCAGTGCGGTGCAGTCGTAAAACGTATAATTTCCTATCGTGGTTACGCCGCTCTCAATGATGACGGATGTGACGGAAGCATAATAATCAAGGAAAGGACTGGTGGTGGAGTGGTAGTCCTCCATCGCGCCCGTGCCGGAGATGGTCAGCACGCCGTCCTCCAGCGCCCACGTCAAATTGTCCCCGCAGGTTCCGTTTGTCGCATCGTCTGCCTGCGCGGCGGTCGAAAACAGGGCGACCAGACAGACCAGCAGCAGAAAAATCCATGCTTTTTTCAATGCTTTCATGTTTTACT
>JAJBUU010000048.1 GCA_020860205.1 Oscillospiraceae bacterium
AAGGTTCCACCGTCGCATAGGCGGCGGAGCGTGTGTCGGCCCACCCCGTCACTTGCTTTCCAAAATGCCCTGCCCTTGCGACAGGTTAAGTATAACATACCCCCCCATTCTGCAAGCGCTTTTTTCTAAATTATTAAGAAAACATCTTGTCGTTGGGGGGTGGTTTCGCTCCTGCGGGAGCGGGTCGGGTTTCGCCGCAGCGACGAAACCTCTTGCATCCTTGCCTGCTGAGTACCCTGCGGATATAAGCGCCCTGCGGGTATTCCCCGCGCAGGGAAAATAAATCGTCTTTTCCAGCGCGCAGGAATAAAGGAATTTTGAAAATGCACGCAAAATTTGACGACCGCCGATTTTTGTGGCAAGTTGAAATTGCCTGATTGACAAGGAATGGCGGATGCAGTATTATAAAAGTGGAGTATATTACATCGTTCCTTAATCAACGACGTTAAACAGCGATAAGAAAATCTTCAATTTTTGGTGATTTGTGCTATAATACCTGAAATACGGTTATGATACGCGCAGACCGCCGCCGGAGGCGGCACACGGCTTATGATCGCCGCGTGATTGCGCAGCTCCCCTGCATATTCCTGCTTGCCGGCGACAGACCGGCACGAAAGAAAGTGGTGATTCACATCAATTATATTGTCATAGACCTCGAATGGAATCAGGCCATGAGCGCCAAATCCTCCGTCTATAATCAGCTCCCCATCCGCCTGCGGGGGGAGATCATCCAAATTGGCGCGGTTCGTATGCGCGAGGGCTGGACCGCCGGTGAGGAATTTCAAATCGATGTAAAGCCGGTATTTTTCCGCAAAATGCACTACAAGGTCAAAAAGCTGACCGGCATCGACAACCGCCGCCTGAGCGGCGCCTGCGGCTTTGCGGAGGCACTGGGGCAGCTCCGCGCCTTCTGCGGGGAGGACTGCACCTTCCTGACATGGGGCTATGACGACAGGAGCATCATGGAGCAGAACATCATCATCCACGACCTGGACTGGGACTGGATCCACGGATGGGTCAATCTGCAACAGATATACAATATGCAGACGGGCGGCGACCACAATCAGAAAGCGCTGACGACCGCAATGGAACATTTTGAAATTGCGCAGACGCGGGTGGCGCACGACGCGCTGGGCGACGCTTACAACACTGCGTTGGTCTGCTCCCATCTGAATATGGCGGACGGACTGGAGAACTACAAGACGGCGGAACGCCGTCTCTCCCTGCCCGCCGCAGACGGGGAACACGCGGAGCAGCCGGACGGCGCAAAGGCGCTGGAGCATCTGCGCTTCACCGGTTATGCCGGGCTAAGCGCCGCCTTTGCCGACAGGGAACTGACGCAAATCTCCTGTCCGGTCTGCGGCGATCCTCTGACCGGGCAGCGCTGGGTCAATCAGGGCGACAAGCGCTATATGAACCTCGCTGTCTGCCCGGAACACGGCTCCTATCTTGCGCGCATCAAGCTGCGGCGCGCGGAAGATGAAACATGGAGTGCAAACCGCATTCTCTACGAAGCAGATGAGAGCCTGATCGATTTTTACCGGAGCAAAGCCGCGCAGCGCCGCCGTTCGCGCTCCCGCCGCGGCGGAAAAAAACGCAAGCGTTCCGCCCCGTCCACCATGCAGCAGGAACCATAAGTGGTTTCGCGCCCGGCGCGGATCAAAATTTTTCGGGCGCTGCATAAACGCAAGCCGGAGATGCAAAATAAGGATAAACGCAAGGCGACGCCGTGTCATCAGAGCTGCGGCGTCGCCTTAAAAAAACAGGAGGTTATCCTTATGAAGCAAAAACTGCTGGCGGCCGCCGGTGCGCTGCTGGCGCTGGGCGCGCTGCTCTCCGGTCTGCCGACTGTCTCTGCCGCAGGTGAGGCTCCGGTGGCTGAAAATCTGGAGCTTTCCACCTATCGCGGCGTTTCCATCGGCGGAATGCTCTCCGCTACAGACCCGGACGGCGGCGCGCTCTCGTTTGAGATCACCACCAGCCCGGTAAAGGGGACCATCGACCTGGATGCCGACGGGCACTTTGTTTACACGCCCGCAGACGGAAAACGCGGCAAGGACTATTTTGGATACAAGGCCATCGACGTGGACGGGAACCGTTCGCAGGAGGCAACCGTTATCATCCGCATTGAAAAGCAAAAGAGCAGGGTCGTTTATTCCGATACCGCCGGAACGGACAGCGCTTATGCCGCCGCACGTCTGGCGGAGAACGGCATTTTTGTCGGGGAGTGTCTTGCCGGAGACTATGTGTTTTCTCCGGACAAGGCGGTGACGCGGCAGGAATTTCTCGCCATGTGTATGCAGGTGGCGGGGACGGAGCCGCTCTCCGATGTGAAAACCACCGGTTTTTCCGATGATGCGGAAATTGAGGTCTGGGCCAGGCCCTATGTCAGCACCGCGCTGCGCGACGGCGTGATTTCCGGTTACAGCGACGGGCAGACTGCGGCGACATTTGACCCTGACCGGGAAATCAGCGTCATGGAGGCCGCCGTGATGCTCGACCGCGCCATTGGGCTGACCGATGCGGTCACGACATGGTATCGCTATGACGCCGTGCTCCCGACATGGGCGCTGCAATCCGCGTCCAACGTATCCGCCTGCGGCCTGCTGCCCTATGGATGCAGCTTCACCGATGAAACGCTCAGCCGCGGCAGCGCGGCAGAAATGCTTTGCGCCGCGTTGGACGTGCTGGAGAACCGCTGAACCTTTCGGCATATAATCAGCCATGCTGCAACCGCGGCCTCCCCGCTCCTGTGAAAAGCGGGGAGGCCACGGGTTTTCCCGGCGGCGCTTTCGCCACCCCTTGGGGAGGGAACATACATCGTGCAGAAGCTCATTCTTTATGTTTGCTGGATTATTTCCAGAATTTCTTTAGCCCACACTTCCTGGTCGCCTGTATAGCAGGAATATGTTTCTCCGTCGAAATAAATATCCAACTCACCATACCAACTTTGGAAATGCAGCATGGCTCCGCTGCCAATACTTCCGTCAGGGAGCGTTATATCCTCAAAGCAAAAATAGACATCCCATTGATAATCATTTGGATCATCTGGCTGAGTTTGATATGTTCGTGTTCCGCGCGGCAAAATATCTCTTAAGCTCCGGCAATACTCCTGCTCCCAAAACAAGGCACATAATTTTTGAAATTCATCACTGTCTTTCTCAATGGTATACTCTGTCATCCCTGGTTGCGTGTCAATGTAGTAACCACGAATTTCGGTACATTTGTCAAGAGTAAACATGGGATAAAGCTGCGATACCGTCTTTGGTCTGCTATAAAACAGGCAGGCGGCAATCACAAGGACAGCCACAGAAGCCACGATGACTATTTTCTTTGTCCGTACCTTTTTCATCGCTTTACCTCCCATTCTTTTGCGCCATATTTTTCGCCATTGCAAATTTTCGCGTGTTTATCCCGTCCGTTCAGCCTGATAATAGTTTCCCACTTGCATTGGGGGCAAAATAGCGGGAAGCTGGTAAGTACCGTATCGGGCACATCTTTGTCCGGGGTTTGCCGTTGCAGATCGGGCATAATACTTATTTTATCATTTTCCAATTCGCCTGTCAATTCCATTGCTCCGTTCCGCCGGACAGGGCGGTGGCAGAAAAAACGGCGCGTTCGCCCGGCTATGCGGATACCGCCGCGTACTGCTCCGCAGCAGCGAGAAAAAGGCTGTGGACGCGCAGATCGCCGTCCAGCTCCGGGTGGAACGCCGTCACCAACTGGTTCCCCTGCCGTGCGGCAACGATCGCGCCGTTCACTTCCGCCAGCGCCTCCGCGCCGCCGGATACAGACTCAATCTGCGGCGCGCGGATGAATGTCATCGGCACCGTTCCCACGCCGCGCAGCGCGCCGTGTGTGAAAAAGCTGCCGAGCTGCCGTCCATATGCGTTGCGGCGCACCCGGATCTCCATGGTTCCAAAGCACGGCGTGCCGCCGTCCACCTCCTTTGCCAGCAGGATCAGACCGGCGCAGGTGCCCAGCACAGGCAGTCCCGCCGCAATGCGCGCCCGCAGCGGCACAAACAGCCCCAGTTCCCGCAACAGCTTGCTCATTACTGTACTCTCCCCGCCGGGAAGAATCAACCCGTCAAACTCCTGCTCCAAATCGCGCTGCTGCCGAATTTCAAAGTGCGCCGCGCCAAGGCGCTCCAGCATGGCGGCGTGTTCGGCAAACGCACCTTGCAGCGCCAGTATTCCAATTCGCATTGCCGTCACTTGCCCCGTTCGGCCATCAGCAGCGCAATCTCGTTCTCGTTGATGCCGACCATCGCCTCACCCAGGTCCTCAGAGAGCGCGGCAAGGCGCGCTGCATCGCCGTAGTTCGTCACAGCCTGCACAATGGCGGCGGCGCGCTTTGCGGGATTGCCGGATTTGAAAATGCCGGAACCGACAAACACGCCTTCCGCGCCAAGCTGCATCATCAGCGCCGCGTCCGCCGGCGTGGCCACGCCGCCTGCCGCAAAATTGACCACCGGCAGGCAGCCGTTCTCATGCACGCTGCGCAGCAGGTCCAGCGACACCTGCATCGCCTTTGCCGCCTCAAACAACTCGTCGTCGCGCAGGTTCTGCACACGGCGTATCTCCGCATTCATCGCACGCATATGGCGCACGGCCTGCACCACATCTCCGGTACCCGGCTCGCCCTTTGTGCGGATCATGGATGCGCCCTCCGCGATGCGGCGCAGCGCCTCGCCCAAATCACGCGCGCCACAGACGAACGGAACGCGGAATCTGGTCTTGTCGATGTGGTAAACATCATCCGCCGGGGAGAGCACCTCGCTCTCGTCGATATAGTCGATTTCGATGGCTTCCAGAATCTGCGCTTCCACAAAATGCCCGATGCGGCACTTTGCCATGACCGGGATGGACACCGCATCCTGAATCCCGCGGATCATCTTCGGGTCGCTCATACGGGAAACGCCGCGCGCCGCGCGGATGTCCGCCGGGATGCGCTCCAGCGCCATCACCGCGCAGGCGCCCGCGTCCTCCGCGATTTTTGCCTGCTCCGGCGTCGTCACGTCCATGATGACCCCGCCCTTGAGCATTTGCGCCAGTTCCCTGTTCAGCTTATATCTGTTGTTTTCCGACATGATCTCATTTCCTCCTGTATGCTTCGGATGTCCCCTATCATAGCACAAACTGGACAGAGAAAAAGAATCAGATTTTAATTTTTTTACAGGGTCAGTTTTGCCTTTCGCGCCGCGATGTGAAAAATTTGCGCAGCAGACAAAGGGACTCCTCCGCAAGCACGCCGCCATAAATCGCGGTGTGGCCGGGATACGCCTCCTCAAACAGATTCAGCACGCTGGCGGCGGAACCGGTTTCCGGCTCGCGTGCGCCATAGACCAGCGTGCCAAGACGGGCGTTGATCATCGCGCCTGCGCACATGGGACATGGCTCCAGCGTGACGAACAGCGTGCAGTCCCCCAGACGCCAGTCGCCGCGCGCGCGGCTGGCCGCGTCCAGCGCCTCTATCTCGGCGTGACCGGTCACGCTGCGCCGCGCCTCCCGTCGGTTGCGTCCGCGCCCGACCACGTTCCCCGCGCCGTCCACGACCACACAGCCAACCGGAATTTCTCCGTCCTGCGCCGCTTCCGCTGCTAACGCGAGCGCCTGACGCATATAGTATTCATAGTCCATCCAAAATTTCACCACCTGATATGGAGTGTGCCGCTATGCTTTCTATTTTACTGATCGGCGTCAGTTTGTCAATGGACGCGCTCGCAGTTTCCCTTGCGACCGGAATGGCGCTGCGCCCATTGCGGACGTGGGACGCGCTGCGGATGGGGGCTTATTTCGGAGCCTTCCAATGCCTGATGCCGCTGTTCGGCGCGCTGCTCGGTACGGCGGTCAGCCGGGCGGTACGTTTTTTGGGGCCTTACATCAGCTTTTTTCTCCTTGCGTTCATCGGCGGGCGGATGCTGCTGGACAGCCGCAGCGGGGCAGCTACGCTGCCGGAGCTGTCCGGGCGGCGGATGCTGGCGCTGGCCGTGGCCACCAGCATAGACGCGCTGGCTGTCGGGGTCAGCTTCGCCTTTTTGCCGGATGTGCGTCTGCTGCCAAGCTGCGTCCTCATCGGCGCCGTCACCTTTGTCCTCTGCGCCGCCGGTGCGCTGTTGGGCGGCAGCGTCCCCGCCGCGCTTGGCCGCAGAGCCACCGCGCTTGGCGGCGCGGTACTGATCGCCATCGGCATCAAGCTGCTGTTGGACGGGATTTGATAATGCAGCGCGGCGGCAAATGCCGGTGCAGGTACCATGGCTACAGCATTTATTTCGCCCGTTTCTGGAAATACAGATAAATTTCTACCCGCTCCGGCGGGTCGCAATGTGCAGGAGTGGGCAGGGTTCGCTTCTGCGGGAACTGGTCGGGTTTCGTCGCTGCGGCGACGACCTGCTTTTGCTGCGTGGCGAAAGTGGGTCGCTCTTGCCAATTTATGCGGCATTGCCTTAAAAATAAAATGCTGTTGCCCTGGAGTTCGCTTCCGTGGGCACGGCTTACTCCCTTCGACGGAAAACAGACCGTCGCCGCAGCAAACCCGGTCATGCCTTGCGGGACCGCGCGCCCCGCGCGGGGACATAACAGCTTGACTTATGAAGATTTCCGGTTATAATAAGAAACGGTATTAATAATTGGTGAACGCTGCCACGCCACGCTTGTCGGCCTGCGCGGCGGCATCTTGAAAAAATATACCATGCTTTGAGGAAACAGGAGGAACCCCTTTATGGATGAATGCACACACGACTGCTCAAGCTGCGGCTCGGACTGCCCTTCCAAGCAGTCCCCGGAGAGCCTGCTCGCACCGATGAACCAGTATTCCAACGTGAAAAACGTCATTGCCGTTGTTTCCGGCAAGGGCGGC
Source organism: Oscillospiraceae bacterium (assembly GCA_020860205.1). GTDB lineage: Bacteria > Bacillota > Clostridia > Oscillospirales > Oscillospiraceae > RGIG7114. The sequence continues at coordinate 6,862 of JAJBUU010000048.1, forward strand.
GTTGGCAAAAGTCTCGTCACATCACTGATGGCCTGCCGGATGCAGCACAGGACAAAGAAAACCGCTGTTCTGGATGCGGACATCACCGGACCGTCCATCCCGAAGATTTTCGGCATTGAGGAACAGCAGGCGATGGGCGACGACCACGGGCTGCTGCCCCTTTCCGCAAAAAACGGCCTGAAAATCATGTCCATCAACTCGTTGCTGCCGGACAAAACCTCGCCCGTGCTCTGGCGCGGCCCGGTGATTTCCGGCGTGGTCAAGCAGTTTTGGACAGAAGTCTGCTGGGGCGATGTGGACTATATGTTCGTGGATATGCCCCCCGGCACCGGCGACGTGCCGCTGACCGTGTTCCAGAGCCTGCCCGTCAAGGGTATCATCATCGTCACCTCGCCGCAGGAGCTGGTCGGGATGATCGTGGAAAAGGCCGTCAACATGGCGGAAATGATGAACGTGCCGGTGCTGGGCATCGTGGAGAATATGTCCTATTTCGAGTGTCCCGAATGCGGCGCGCGCCACGCCATCTTTGGCGAGAGCCATGTGGACGAGATCGCCGCTGCCCACGGCATTGACAATGTGGCAAAGCTCCCGATGGACCCCGCCATCGCCGCCGCCTGCGACAGCGGCGACATCGGCAGCATCCGCGCAGATTGTCTGGCCGAGTTTGCGGAAAAGCTCGCCGCCGCCTGCGGCGCATAACCGCGGCGGAAAGCACCGTATACAGAACCGACAAAAACGAAACCGCCGGACGTGAAACCGGCGCGACCACATGGCCGCGCCGGTTCTTTCGTATCTGCGGCTGTGGCAGTCCGACCATCAGCGGCGCGGGAGATTGCCATTTTATTAACAGTTTTTGCTGTTGATTTTTATAAATTACCTATGCTATAATGTTTTGAAATGTGCGAAGGCTGGCGAATCCGCGTTCTTTTCGCCCACGCCCAAACAAGCACAGGAAGGAGAAGGTTCATTCGTGCAAGGCTGCAACCATCAGACTGTGGATCTGACGCTGCTGGAGGATACGCTGGCGCAATACGCCGATGTCCGCGGCAGTCTGATCACCATTCTGCAAAAGACGCAGGAGATCTACGGTTACATCCCCATCGACGCTGTATATCACATCGCGGAGCGCACCGGAAACACGCCCGCAAAAATTCTTGGCGTCGCCACTTTTTATTCTCAATTCCGCTTTCAGGCAATCGGGAAATATCTCATCATGCTATGTAAAGGCACGGCCTGCTATGTCAACGGGGCGGACCGCATTGCAGACGCGGTGATGGAGGAGCTTGGCATCGGCAACAATGAAACCACGGAGGACGGTCTGTTCACCCTCTCGCTGGTATCCTGTCTTGGCTGCTGCTCTCTCGCGCCGGTCATGATGATCAACGACAAAACCTATGGCTCTTTGACGCCGGACAAGGTACGCAAAATTTTGCGGGATTTGCGAAAGGAGGCGCAGGCATGAGCGAAAAGACCCGTATCGTAGTCGGTGAGGGAAGCTGCGGCCTCGCCGCCGGCGCCGCTGCGGTTTACAGCGCGCTGGAGGAAAAATTGCAGCCGGACGACCCCGCCGTGCTGTCCATCACCGGATGCATCGGCATCTGCTATCTGGAGCCGCTGGTGGACGTTTACGCACCGGACGGTACACTGTACCGCTGCGTGCGCGTGACCGCGGAGCAGACGGACACGATCCTTGCCGCTGTGCGCAGCGGGGACTTTTCCCTGCTTCAGCCGCTGGTCATTCAGCCGGAGGACGCGGCGTTCCTCAGCCAGCAGACACGCATCGCCCTGCGTCACTGCGGCCTCATCAATCCGGAGAGCATCGACGACTATCTGGCGGGAGACGGCTATCAGGCGCTGGAAAAGGTGCTGAAAACCATGACGCCGGAGGGCGTTATCGAGGAAATCAGGATTTCCGGACTGGCCGGACGCGGCGGTGCGGGCTTCCCCACATGGTTCAAGTGGAACGCCGCGCGGGAGAGCGAAGGCACGGAGAAATACCTCATCTGCAACGCGGACGAGGGCGACCCAGGTGCGTTTATGGATCGCGCCGTGATCGAATCCGACCCGCATAACCTGATCGAAGGAATGCTGATCGCCGCTTATGCCATCGGCGCGCAGGAGGCCGTCGTCTATGTCCGTGCGGAATATCCGCTTGCCATCGTTCGGCTGACCGCCGCCATCGAGCAGGCGCGGGAGCGCGGCTATCTGGGCAAAAACATTCTCGGTTCGGATTTCTCCTGCAACATCCGCATCAAGGCGGGCGCGGGTGCGTTCGTCTGCGGCGAGGAAACCGCGCTGATCGAATCGCTGGAGGGCAACCGCGGAATGCCGCGCCTGAAGCCGCCCTTCCCCGCAGCGGCCGGCTATTGGCTGAAGCCCAGCAATATCAACAACGTGGAAACCTTTGCGAATGTTTCATGGATCATCAATAACGGCGGCGAGGCCTTTGCCGCAATGGGAACGGAAAACAGCAAGGGCACTAAGGTGTTCGCGGTCACCGGCAAGGTCAAGCGCGGCGGTCTGGTGGAGATCCCGATGGGCAAGACGCTGCGGGACGTGATCTTCGGCATTGCCGGCGGCGTGCGCGACGGAAAGCGCTTCAAAGCCGTGCAGCTCGGCGGCCCCAGCGGCGGCTGCATCCCGGAGAGCCTGCTGGATACCGTGATCGACTACAAGAGCCTCGGCGCGACCGGCGCCATCATGGGCTCCGGCGGTATGGTGGTCATGGATGAATCCACCTGTATGGTCGGCATCGCAAAATTTTTCCTGGACTTTACCACGAAGGAATCCTGCGGAAAGTGCGTTCCCTGCCGCATCGGCACCAAACGTCTTGGCGAGATTTTGACCCGCATCGTCAATGGCGAGGGGCAGGAGGGCGATGTGGAGCTGCTGGAGGAGCTTTGCAACGGCGTAAAATCCGCATCGCTCTGCGGTCTTGGTCAAAGCGCGCCGAACCCGGTGCTGACGACCATCCGCTATTTCCGCGACGAATATGACGCGCATATCCGCGAACATAAATGTCCCGCAAAGGAGTGCGTTGCACTTTTGACCTACTCCATCGACAAGGACAAATGCACCGGCTGCTCGCTCTGCTCGCGCAGATGCCCGGTATCGGCCATTCACGGCGAGGTAAAAAAGCCGTTTGAAATCGACCCGACAAGCTGCATTCGCTGCGGCACCTGCCTGAACGCCTGCCGCTTTGGCGCGGTCTGCGTGGAATGAGGTGAGAAACATGAGTGAAATCAAACTGACGATCAACGGCATCTCCTGCACGGGAGAGAAGGGCGAGACCATTCTGGAGGTCGCGCGGCGCTACGGCATCGAGATCCCCACCCTTTGCCATGACGATTCCGTCCGGCACTATGGCGCGTGCAGCGTCTGTGTGGTGGAGTGCGAGGGCAGCCCCAAGCTGCTGCGCGCCTGCTCCACGGAGGCGGCGGACGGCGCGGTCATCAACACAGAGGGACCGCGCGCTGTGCAGGCGCGGAAAATCGCGCTGGAACTGCTGATGAGCGACCATGACGGCGACTGCTGCGGTCCCTGCCGTCTGGCCTGCCCTGCCGGAACAGACTGCCAGGCCTATGTGAAGCAGGTGGCGCTTGGCAATACGCGCGAGGCCGTGCGTATCGTCAAGCAGCGTCTGCCGATGCCCGCCTGTATCGGCTATGTCTGTCCCCACCCCTGTGAGAAGGATTGCCGCCGCAATCTGGTGGAGGAACCGATCTCCATCGCGCTGATCAAGCGCTTTATGGCGACCGAACAGCTCAAGCTGGAGCCGGGGGAGCGCTGGCAGCCGGAAATCGCGCCGCGCACGGGCAAGACCGTCGGCGTGATCGGCGGCGGCCCCGGCGGACTGACCGCAGCATATTATCTTGCGTTGAAGGGACATGACGTGACCCTGACCGACGCAATGCCCCAGATGGGCGGTATGCTGCGCTATGGCATCCCCCAGTACCGTCTGCCAAAGGACGTGGTGGACGCAGAGGTGGCGGAAATCGCCGCCGTGGGCGTGAAGATGGAAAACAACGTAAAGGTCGGACAGGACATCTCCTTTGCGGATTACCGTGCGCGCTATGACGCGGTGGTCATTGCCATCGGCGCATGGAAAAGCACACCGCTGGGATGTCCCGGCGAGGAATTGACCGGCGTTTACGGCGGTATCGACTTCCTGCGCTCCGTCACGCTGCATGACCCGCTGCCGATTGGAAAGAATGTCGCCGTTGTCGGCGGCGGCAACACCGCGATGGACGCCTGCCGCACGGCGGTGCGTCTGGGCGCGGAGAATGTCTATGTCATCTACCGCCGCACGGAAAAGGAAATGCCCGCCAACGCGGAGGAAATTGAGGAAGCGAAGGAGGAAGGAGTCACCTTCAAATTCCTGACCAACCCGGCGGAGCTCATCGGTGCGGACGGCACGGTGCGGCAAATCAGGCTGCAGGTGATGGAGCTTGGCGAGCCGGACGCAAGCGGACGCCGCGCGCCTGTTCCCGTGCCGGGTAAATTTGAGGTGCTGGATGTTGACGCAGTGATCGCCGCGATTGGTCAGAAGGTCGATCCAGTCGGCTTTGATGTGGCGCTCAACCGCCGCGGCATCATTGAGGCGGACACAGCGACTTACCTGACAAATCAGGAAGGCGTATTCGCCGTGGGCGACGCGACAAACAAGGGCGCGGACATCGCCATCGCCGCCGTTGGCGAGGCAAACCGCGCCGCAGATGTGGTGGACAGCTATCTGCGCGGCGCGCTGACACCCTGCCCCACGCCGTTTTATAGCCGCCGCAACGTCACGGCGACAGACTTGGCTGACCGTGAAAAGCAGCCGCGTGTGGTTCCTGTCAATCGCCCCGCAGCGGAACGCCGGAACGATTTTGAGCCCGTCACCGCAGGCTTTGACCGCGAGAGCGCGATGCGCGAGGCCAAACGTTGCCTGGAGTGCGGCTGCCACGACTATGAGGAATGCAGCCTGATCCGCCATGCGAATCGCTACGAGATACACCCGGAGCGCTTTGCCGGAGAAAAGCGCCACAAGGAACTGGAAACGCGCCTTGCCGTGATAGAACGCGACCAGGGCAAGTGCATCCTCTGCAACCTCTGCGTCCGTGTCTGCGACGAGGTGGCTGGCGAAGGTCTGCTGGGTCTTGTGGGACGCGGCTTCGGCACCGTGATCAAGCCGGAGTTCCGGGACAGCGAGCGCATCCGCGTATGCGCCTCCTGCCGCAAGTGCGCGGAGGCCTGCCCCACCGGCGCATTGAAAATCCTGAACCCGTAACAACGAAAAGGGAGCCGCTGTAAAGATGCTCCCTTTGAAACAGCAGCAGGAAAAAGCAAAGGCCGTTCGGCGGGCAGTCGGCGGAAAATCGCCGACAGCAGGCGCGTTTGCGTGATAATGCCAAAAAAAGGTTCGGCTGCTCCGAAAGGAACAGCCGAACCTCGTTTTTCAGGGCAGCGCCGCGGTTTTCATTGCGCGGCACTGCCTCAAGGGCTGCCAAAGCAGCCCTTTTTCTTTTGTGAGCGAAACGCGGAATTATACGGGCAGGTTGAACATCTTGATGGCGTTGCCGCTCATGATGGCGGTGCGCTCTTCCTCGGTGATGTCCAGCGTCTTCATGAACTCCACGCCCTGCGCCTGCCAGTTGTAGAACACCGGGAAGGAGGAACCGAAGAGCAGGTGATCCGCGCCGCAGACCTTGATGGCGCACTCGACCTGATCCTTGCCCCAGGAGGCGGGATGCGTGGTGTCGAAGTAGATGTTGTTCTTCAGGTAGCCAAGAATACGATCGCCCTCGCTGGCATCCAGACGGGACATGGCTTCCTTGATCTTGCCCTTCTTCGGGGTCAGCAGGTTGTAGTTTGCGAACCAGTTGCCGCCCAGCATGGTGTGGATGAACTTGATCTCCGGGAAATCATCAAACATACCGCTGAACAGCTCGCGGCCGACGGCGGTGGCCTGATCCATCACGCGGCCCAGCTCGCGGCGCAGGTTGGTGAACTCATAGATGCTCTGCCAATGCACGGGCAGCGGGGTGTGATGTACGACAACCGGCACATTCAGCTTGGCGATCTCCTTGAGATAGGGACGGAACACCTCGTCGTCCAGATAGAGCTGGCCGTAATGGCAGGCGACCTGAACGCCGACCATGCCCAGCTCTTGGATGCAGCGGTTCAGCTCATAGAGGTTCTCCTTGCCGCCCCACGGGGGAACGCAGGCGTTGGCATAAAGACGGCCGTTGGAGCGCTTGCACATATCGGCGGCGTTGTCATTGACGACCTTGCAGGTGTCCAGACGCAGCCACTCCTGCCAGACAGGAACGCGCAGCAGTCCGATGTCCACGCCGTTGGCATCCATGCTTTTCAGCTTGGACTCCAGCGTGTAGTCGCCCTCAACATAGTTCAGGTTCTGGTAGCCGGCCGGCTTTTCCAGAATGAGCTGACGCTGACCGCCTTCGGTCATGCCCATGTGCGCGATCTCGCCAAAGCCGCGCGGCGCGGTGGTCAGGAAGCCGTTCAGGACTTCCTCATTGGTAAACAGATCTTCCGGGAGATGATGCATATTGACATCAATGATCATGGTATCTGCTCCTTTGTTTCAAAAATTTTTCGCAGCGGGAATCCTCCGACTGCTTGACACCATCTATTTTCACAGATTCGGCCGAAAAAATCAAGTACAATTTCTCTTATTTTGTTTCCGATTTGGAAACAACTTTAATTCCTACACAACGCAAAACGTAGCAGTTGCAACGGTTTCCGGGCTTATCTGGGTCGTAAAAAGCAGTTAAATTTGCCTCATTCCTACACTATTCATACAGTATTTCTACACCACATTTCCTATAAAATTTAGAATACACCCTCTCTTATTTTTCATCTGATCTTCTCTATCTCTTCCCGAAACCACGAAAACTCCCGTTCGCTGTACGTTTTTTCGGTGATGTCATTGATCGCGTGTCCGACGAGATACTTGATCGCATACTCGTCAACATTATATTTTTTTGCCATCGTCACAAACTGCACACGGGCGTCATGGAGACGGTGGTTCGGGTTTAATCCCAAATTTTGACGAACTTTTTCAAACATGTAATTATACCGGCGGTACGTCATTTGAAAAAGATATTTGTCGCCATTTGATGCGGCGGCATCGTATTTCTCCCGCACAAGCGGCTGTATCCGCGAATGAATCGGGACAGTACGGTTAATTCCGGCATCTGTTTTCAGACCGCCGGTGAAGGACCAGTCTTCGAGATTGATATTTTCCAGCTTCAGATTTAGCAGCTCATTCGGACGCCAGCCGGAATAACACTGGATGACAACCATACAGACGCATGGGTCTGTGATATTTTCCCAAAGCGTTTCCATTTCGTCATCGGTGTATGCGATGTGTTCCTTTTGGGTGGCGGTTCCTTTCACCGTATCCGCGGAAAGCCGGACAGAGCGGGCGTAGTTTTTATCGGTGTACTCATATTCCACAGCGTAGTCGAGCATCTGATTGAGCAGCGATTTGATATTTGACTTTGTATTATCGGAAGCTGGGCGCTCCCTGTCGCCGACCTGAATGGACGCAGTATCCAAGCAGGTTTTAATGTGCCGTGTTCGGATCATCCGTACAGGAATGTCATACAATCCATGGCAGTATTTCCAGGAAGCTGTGATCGCGCGGGTGCTGGAATCCGCGATGGTTTTGAAATAATCCGCTGACCACTTTTCATATAGTTCTTTCATTGTCGTGCCCTCGTTCAAATCGTAAGGATTCTTATTATATTCTACGAGCGCGGCATAAGCATCATTGTACGTCTTGAAATAGCCGTCCGGCTTCAGCGTCTTGCAAATCGGTCTCCCTTTCTCATCGTGCCCGACTGTTACCATTGCACGAAACGGGTTGCGAAGGTTTTTGTTCTTGATTTCGCTGATTTGTCCGAATCCATTGGGAAGGCGTTTTCGTTTTGTCGAACGCCGTGACCGTTGCCCGTTCTTCAGCGGATAACCACAATGCGGGCAATCAAACGCTTTATCGCTGACCGGCAGCTCGCATTCGGGGCATTGCGTAAGCATAACAGCAGTACATCGTACAGAGGTACTACATCATTTACGAGGACGAAGCTTCGATACGGAACATCATGCATCGCGCTTCTATGCTGAAGGCAGCAACGCCCGGAGTAGACAGCGTATATGCGATTGATAATCGAAGAGGGCTTTATCGGGAGTATTTGGACAGTATCAAGATTCATTCGGTGGAAAGCTGTGCCATTTTCAAGGACACGTTGGAACGAGAAGGCATTAGAGTCGCATAGACGATAAAGGGTCGTAGATTTACGGCCCTTTATATTTTTGCTATCTTTCCACCGACCTTGTTTTAACAAGCAGCCGTTTCTATCTTAGAATAGCCGTTGAAAGTCTGCAAATAAAAAGTCAAGCCCCAAACAGGACTTGACGAAAGGAAATTTTGCCGGTAGCAGGTAGAGAAAAAGAGTACGACAAGAAAGCCGCAGCAAAAGCGCCGACCTGAGAGATCAGATGACAGTTGGTTACTCCGTGTGTTGTAAGCCGGTGGAATCCATGTCCACAGGCGGCAGATTCTCCAAGGTGGCGAAGTAGTTCATGACCTTAGCGTAGTACCTTCGCAGGAACTTATTCCCCGTTGCCGTCATGTAGACATAGTAAGGCTTGCCCTCGGCTCGCTTGCGGTCGAGGAAC
>JAJBUU010000045.1 GCA_020860205.1 Oscillospiraceae bacterium
CTGTTCCGCATTTTTCCTGTTGACAATCCCCGCAAGTTTGGCTATAATATAAACACAAAGAGGACGCTGCGGCAAGCGGTTGACTCAAAGTTTAGGTTTCTGAAATCGAAACCGCCACTCTGGCTCAGTGGCGGTTTCAGCGTTTTTTGATTACAATCGTGACAGTAAATTTGTCAAACTGAATCGTTAAAGTCAAACGCTTCATAGACAACACCTCCTTTCGGAAGTGTAGCCAACCGCCGCCGCAAGTTACAGCGTCCCCGCTCCGTCCCAAAAGCCGGAGCATATTCAGTTTACCATAAATCCCGCCGCCTTTCAAGCAAAAATCGACAATCCTCCATTCTCCGCGTTGACTTCATCGGAAATACATGGTAAAATGGTGCGGCTAAAATCCCACAAATGGCTGTTGTCAAAGGAGAATTTACATATGGATTGGATCGAATGGCTGAAGGTACTTGCGCTGGGAATCGTGGAGGGTGTGACGGAGTGGCTGCCGATCAGCAGCACGGGACACCTGATTTTGGTGGATGAATTTATCTCGCTGCGCCAAAGCGCGCAGTTTATGGAGATGTTCAACGTCGTTATCCAGCTCGGCGCGATTTTGGCCGTTGTGGTGATATTCTGGGGCAAGCTCTGGCCGTTTCACACGCGGAAAAAGGCGGTGGCCGCGCCATCAGGAACCGCGCTGCGCTTCTGCGACGCCTATTGCGACCACGAAAAGCTCACGCTTTGGCTGAAAATCATCATCGCCTGCATCCCTGCTATGGTGATCGGACTGCCGCTGGATGACTGGATGGAGGAACATCTGCACAACGCCACCGTCGTGGCGCTGATGCTGATTTTTTATGGCGTGCTGTTCATTCTCATCGAAAACTATAATAAAAAACGAAGCCCGCGCATCACCAGCCTGCATGACCTGCGCTATCGGGATGCGCTTTTTATCGGGCTGTTTCAGGTGCTGTCCCTTGTCCCCGGAACCTCCCGCTCCGGCTCCACCATTATCGGCGGTATCCTGCTCGGCACGTCCAGAGAAATCGCCGCGGAGTTCACATTTTTCCTTGCGATTCCGGTGATGTTCGGCGCCAGCTTCATCAAGCTGCTCAAATTTGGCCTTGCATTCACCGGCGAGGAGTTTGCCGTGCTGATCATCGGCATGGTGACGGCGTTCGTCGTGTCCCTGGTTTCCATCCGTTTTTTGATGCAGTATGTCAAAAAACACGATTTTAAGATTTTCGGCTGGTACCGCATTGCACTCGGTCTGCTGGTGCTGCTCTATTTCTGGGTCATTCGGTAAATCTAAGGCAACGCTGTCAAATCAGCGCTGCGGTACCCTGCGGAATTATGCGATGGAATGCCGAGATTTTTACCCAAAATTTCCCGCGAAATCGCCCGCGATTTTTCGGAAAACCAACCAAAGAATGTCGAAGTGTGTCGAAAAGTCTTGATTCCGGGAAAATATCATGCTATCCTATTCTTATATCAACCGCATGGAATCGTGCGGGACGGAAGGAACGGCAGGCATGAAGCGGATTCGGGCGCGTCTTTCGGCGCAGGAGGGTTTTTCTCTGGTTGAACTGATCGTGGTGATCGCCATTCTTGCAATTCTGGCCGCAGTCGCGGTTCCGGTCTACAGCGGCTATGTCAAAAAGGCGAACGATGCCGCAGTCACGACCGAACTGAGTGCAATTCTCACCGCTGCGCAGGCCGCGAATGCGACGAATGCAGATGCGTTGGAAACTATCACGATTACCATCTCTGATACGGATTTCAATGCTGCGGATGTTAAGTTTGATGCCAACGTCGTTTCAGATACATTTTATGCCAGTTTTATTTCTCTCTATGGTGGCACGCTCACAACAGATGGTATCACCATCAGCGGTTTTGGAGAAACACTTAGCAACAGCGCAAGTTACACAGGCGGCGCGACGTGGACTCCTGACGACGGTTGGGTCGGAGAAACGACAGTTGCCCCTACGCCCACATCCTGATTCCTACCGCCCCGGAGGGCATCCTCCGGGGCGCGTTTCATATTATACTGCCCGGAGGCGACCATGACCGTGCTGCTTCGACTCCTGCTTGCCCTTTTGGGTCTTTGTATCGGGAGCTTTCTCAACGTACTGATTTACCGGCTGCCGCGCGGAGAGGACTGGGTCAAAACGCCCTCCCACTGTCCGGACTGCGGCTGTCGGCTGCGCTGGTATGAGCTGCTCCCCGTCCTGAGCTTTTTCGTGCAGCGGGGGCGCTGCCGCGCCTGCGGCGGCCGCATTTCCGCACAGTACCCGCTGGTGGAGCTTGGTACAGCCGCGCTCTATCTGGCGGTTTCTTTTTGCGTCCCGGACGACCCGTGGCGCTGTATTCTCTGCTGCGCGCTGGGCTCTGTCCTGCTGGCGCTATCCGTGATCGACTGGCGCACGTTTGAAATCCCGAACGGCCTGAATCTGACCGTTTTTTTGCTGGGGCTGCTCCGGCTGTTCACCGATTTTGAAAACTGCCCGCGCTACCTTGTCGGATTTTTCTGCGTTTCCGGCCCGTTTTTTCTGCTCTGGCTTTGCAGCGGCGGGCGTTGGATCGGCCTTGGCGATGCAAAGCTGATGGCCGGAGCCGGACTGTTTCTTGGCTGGCAGGCGGTTTTGCTTGCACTGCTGCTGGGCAGCGCGCTTGGCACAGTGGTGCATCTGGTGCGGATGCGCTGCGGCGCGTCGCCGCGTTTGGCCTACGGGCCTTATCTCTCCGTCGGCATTTTTGTCTCCGCCCTGTTCGGGGAACGGCTGATTGCGGCATACTGTGCGCTTTTATATATTGATTGACAGGCAATGCCGGTGCGCGCTTTTGGCAGGGGGCGTATCGCGGCAAAGGAGGCGATTTGAATGCGGCGGATCCTGCACGGGCGGGTACTGCTGTTGCAGCTCACCCACGGCGCGCTGCGCGCCGCCGTAACGGTTCCCGGTGCGCCGGGGACGCTTGCGTCCGAACGCCGCCTGCCGCTTCCGCCGGACGCAGTGGAGGATGGCGTGATACGTTCCGCAGCCGCAGTGAAAGCGTGTGTGATGCAGCTTTTGGCACAGTCGGAGATGCACGGCGTCCGCCGTGTTGCGTTCTCCGTCTGTTCCACACAGGTGATTTCAGAGCGCGTTTCCGTCCCGGCGGTCAACCGGCGGCGGCTGGGGCAGCTTTTGGAATACAATATGGATATGTATTTCCCGGTGAACCCCAAAAACTATCACATGGTCTGGAAGCCGCTCGGCGCGGCACAGGAAACGGACGGTGCGCCAATGCTGGAAGTGCAGCTTTGGGCCGTCCCGCTGGCGCTGCTTTCGGGCTATTATGTGCTGGCAAACTGCTGCGGTCTTTCCGTGGCTGCGGTGGACTACTGCGGCGACAGCCTCGCCGCTGCGGTGGGCGCGGAGTTCCGCGCGCTGCCGGAGCGAGAATCGTGCTGTCCCCTGCCAACCGAGCTTTATCTGCTGGTGGAGGAGGAACACCTGCTCATGACCTTTGTGCAGACGGGATGTGTCCGCTTGCAGCGGACGCTGCTGCTTGATACAGAAACAGAGCGCGCCGTCGGTGAGGCGGCGATGGTTTTGGAATATTACCGCACGACGTACGATGCACGCGGCGCGCTGCATGGAACGGTCTGCGGCGCGCGGGCGGACGACGGGGCGCTGCTGGACGCCCTGCGGGACGCGCTGGGACTTGCCGAACTGCCCGTATCACCGGCGGCAGAGTGGTGCGTTCTGGCGGGCGCATCCCGGATGACGCTGGATTACGGCGTTCCCGCGCTGAACCGTCCGGAACGTGCGCAGCGCAGGGACGCGCTGGCACAGTATGCGCTGGTTGCGCTCGGCGCGGCGGCGCTGATTGCGGTGCTCCTGCTCACCACGCTCTCACGCATGGAGCGCGCCGTGGAATTATCGGCGCTGCAAAACACGCGGACGCTGCTCTCTGCACAGATGGCTCCGCAGCTGGACGCCAGCCGTGCAGCGGAGGATTACGCTGTCGCAGCCGCAGCCTTTGAAGCGGACAAAGATACGCTGCTGACCGCCACGGAAACGGCAAACGACCATCTGCCCCTGCTGTTGCAGGAACTGGAGGAAACGCTGCCCGTTTCCGCGCGCATCGTTTCCGCCGCGTTTGGGGAAACGGAGGTCAAGCTGGAGCTGGTCTGTGACAGTAAGGAAACGGCAGCGTATTTGATTCAGGCGCTGCGGGGGCTGAAATACGCTGCGCTGCAAGACCTGACGGGTTTGGACGAGAGCGACGGGGCGGTCTGCTTTGACGCGGTGCTGTCCCCCTCCGGCGCGCTGCTGGAGCAGCCGCTGGAACGCCCGGAAATGGGGACAGAATGAAACGACTGGGAACATACTGGCGGTGCCTGCTCGCGCTGGCGCTGCTGGCTGCCGCCGTGCTGACGCTGCTGCTCTGTTACATCCCGGAACAGCGGGCGTTCCGCGTGGAGCGGGAGCGCCTGAACACCGAGATTTCCGGGATGCAGGAAACGCTGGCACAGTACGCCCGCTATGCGGATACGGATGCCGCCGCGTCTGGTACGGCAAGAGCCGAGCTGGATGCATCGCGCGCGGCGCTTTACAGCCGCTTTCCCACAGCGTGGCCGGAGGAGGCACAGATTTTATATGTCCGCGCATTGGAGCAGCATTTGAATACGGAGCTTGCATTCCGTTTTGGTTCCGTGTCGCCGCTTGCCACGCTCAGCGACGGGGCGGAACTGGGCGCGCTGACGCTGACGGTGCAATATGAAACGGATTACCGCGGGTTCCGGGAGATGCTGGAACACATCTCCAATGGGAAGAACGTCATTTCGGTTGCCGCCGCCACGCTGCATTACGACCGTGCGCAGGAACACGCATCCGGCTCGCTCACACTGCGCTGCTATTATCTGGATTCGCCGCGCAACGCCTATGCGGGCGCGGAAACGCCGCCCGTTCCGGAAGTCGGGAAGGAGAATCCGTTTGTTTAACCGCAGTGCAAGACGAAAACGCGGCGTGGGCGGCTTTTCGCTGCTTGAGGTGACGGCGGCAATCGTCCTGCTGGGGCTGACATCGGCGCCGCTGTGCCGCGCGCTGCTGCTTTCGTGGCGGCTGAACGTGGAAAGCGAAGCGCTGCTGGTCTCCCGCCTTTGTGTTTCCAGCGCAGTGGAAACGCTGCTGGCGGAGGGCTACGCTGCGGACAGCGCGGCGGCGCTGCCCGATGTTACGGTTGCGGAAATAGAGCGGGAGGACGGTGTGGTCTGCATTATGGTCAGCAACGGAGACGTTTCAGTCTGCACATGGGTTCCGGCGGAGGAGGACGCATGAGGCGCGGACGGGAGGGCTATGCCCTGCTCGGCGTTCTGGCGGCAGTCCTGCTGCTGTGCGCCGTGGCCACGGCGCTCTGCGGCGCGTCTGCACGGGAACTGCGGGCGCAGCAGAATGCGGTGGAGCAGTTGCAGGCGCGCTGCACGGCGGAAGGCCAGCTCGTGCGTTACCGCGCCCGCGCCGCCGCGCTGGGCGCTGCAGCGGCGGCGGAGTTTCTGCCGGAGACGCTTGGCGTGACCGGTGTTGCGGCGGCGGTCACGGCAGACGGCATCCTTGTGGAAAGCCGCGCCGGAGATGTGCAGATCTGCGCCGTCCTGGAAACCACGGACACGGCGGATGGCAAAATCGCCGTTACCGGGGCGTATCTCGCTTATACGGTGACAGCGGACGGAGCGGCATGAAAAACCGCGCCGGATTTACGCTGTTGGAGCTGCTGCTTGCAATCCTCTGCGCCGCTGTGGTCGCCGTTGCAGCGCTGAGTCTGCTGCACGTCGGCATCCGGATGGGCGGGGATACGCTGGCACACATGGCGGAACGGCAGCAGGTGCAGGCGGCGCTGACGCGCATTGAAACGCTGGCGCGGGACGGAACGATACAGTCCGTTGCATCCGATGGCGCAGACTGGGCGCTCTGCGACGCTTCTGGCACGCCGCTGTTTTCTTATGAATCCGCGCGCGGCACGCTCTGCACCGCGTCTGACGCGGTACTGCTCTCCGGGCTGACATATGCCACAGCCGCGCTTGACGCGGGGAGCGGTCTGCTCACCGTCACGCTGGAGGCTGGCGGGACCCGCTTTGAGAGCAGCGTCCTGATCCGCGTACACGACCCCGCCGTCTGATGAGATCCGTTTCAAAAAAATTCGATTTGAAACGTTGAGACAGCGGCGCGCTTCCGGTATAATTTGCGGAAAAACGGCACAAAATAGACGCAAACCGGACAAAGGAGGTCAACCGTGAATCAGATGAGTTTTTTGAAGGGAATGGGCGCGGGCCTGATTGTGGGCGCGTGCATTGGAATGGCAGTCAAGCCGGAGAAACCGGGCTGCAAATGCTTTCGCCGGGCGCTCCACACGATGGGAAAAATCATTGAGGACGTAGGCGATACGATCCGCTTTTAAGGCAGCGCCGCATCCTGCGCGCTGTGACATTTTGCCAAATCACGCGGCGACACCAAAAAAAGACGAAAAAAAGTCTTGCATTTTCTTTCCGGGTGTGCTAATATATTCAGGCGTGAAAGTGAAACGCGCCGTTAGCTCAGCTGGATAGAGTGTCTGGCTACGGACCAGAAGGTCGGGGGTTCGAATCCCTTACGGCGTACCAAAACGTCCCGGATTTCCATTTTGGAAACCGGGACGTTTTGTTATCTCTGCGCGCCGCCCCCGCACATCCCGTTGATGTGCAAAAGGTCGTGCTTTTTATATCAAAAAGGCGTGTTTTTACAGCAGCCTGCGGAGCCGCGCTTCCAGCTCCGGAGGCAGCGCACCGGTGTTCATCAGTTCCCGCAGCATTTTCTCCACCGACGGGGGAAGCTGTGATAAATCCGCGTCCTCCATCTGCATCAGCAGCGCAAGGAAATGCTCCAGCTCGTCAAAATCCTCCTCCTCCAGCAAACTCGACTCCATATGCTCCCGCAGGTCGCAGAGCGTCTCCTCCAAATCCGGCAGCGGGGTTTGCAAACAAAGCTGGACGCCCGTTTTGTCGCAGAAGTCCTGAAAAAACGCATGGGTCCGCGCGTCCGCAACGCAGATTTGGCGCGGCAGCCGTCTGCCGCTCTCGCATATTGCGCTGGCAAACGTCTCCAAAAGCTGCCCCGCGTTCTCCGCATAATCCGTGACGGTTTCCAGCGGCGGCATCGTGTCATCCGTGCGATCCAGACCGGCCAGTACCATTGGGAAACAGGGCGCTTCTACTGCCTCGCTGTCCGGATCGTCGTAAACCGGGACCCTTATCTCCATCGTTCCATACTCCCATGTGCCGCGCTTTTCCAGACGGCGGAGCCGCCGAATGGTCAGGTCGTTTTGCAGCACCGGCGCAGGATATGACTGCGGCAGCGGCTCCGGCGCTGCCACCTTGTCCCAGTTCCACACCCCGTTCTTCTGCCAGAGCAGGGGCATCGTCCCCGCGCCTTGTTCCAACGGGTGCAGGCCGAGCGCGTCCTTAGAGGATGTTTCCAGCCGTTTGGCAATCGCAAGCGCGGCGGAGAGCGCGTCGCAGATTCGCTGTCCGTCCAGCTCGGAGTCAAAGTGCCACGGCAGCCGTCCGGCACGATATTTGACAAACTTCGGATAGGCGTTCTTTCCGCAGATGCGCCGCCCGCTTGCCCTGGCATAGGCCCGCGCCGTCTCCAGCTCGTCTGCGTCCAGAAAATCCTTTTTTTCAAAGGAACATTGCAGGCACTCCTGCGTTATCTCCGGCTCGCCGCCTCTTATGATCACTTCGCCGCACAGCAGCTGCCGCAGACATTCAAACTCACGCGCACCGACATAAAGCCCCAGCGCGATGTGTTCGCCCAGCATCCCCATAACTGTGCAACAACCGATCTCGCCATCCGTCAGACGCACGGCGAAAAGCTCCGTATCATAGAGCTTTGTCCAAAGCCGTTTCGTTCTGTATTGAAACGCCAGCTCATACATTTTTTCTGTTTGCATGGCAAATTTCCACTCCTTTGCCGCTTCCCGCAAAATCGTTCCGCACCGGTCATCCGCGCGGCGGCGGAACGCGCCTGATTTCTGTGATTACTCCTTTTGATTATTCTATTATACTGCGTGCAAATGCAAAAAGCAAGGTTTTGCGTCTGATTTTCGGGGCGGCGGCAGTTGCTTTTGTCTTTCCGGAAGGGGAGCAGGATAAATTTTTATCACAGGCGCGGAAAGCGGCGCAAAATGCGCGGTACGTCATTCCCTCCTGCTTGTCAAAATCGCGTATAAAACCTTGACATTCTTGAAAATATTCGGCGAGATTGCTATTGCAAAATAGGTGGAACGGGTGCTAATATAAAACTGGTTTTTTAGAGGTTTCCCCCCTGCGACGCAGGAGGAAAAGCAGAGAAAGGGGCGGGCTATGAAGCACAAAACAAGATTTTTTGTCATATGGTTTGCACTCATCGCGGCACTGCTGATTGCAAGCCTGCTGGTGGGCGGCGCCACAAACAAGGAGGCCGTTCAGGAGTCCATGCGGGACGCGGTGCTGCATGAATCCAACGTGATCAATCTGTTCGGACTGAAAAATGTCAATCCGGGGCTGATTTCCGGCTTTATCGTCACGCTGCTGCTGCTTGCATTTGCGGCGGTCGTCCGCATCTTCGTCGTTCCTCGCTTTCGCTATGTGCCGGGACGGCTGCAAATGCTGCTGGAGCAGGCGGTCGGGCTGTTTGACGGACTTGCAAAATCCAACAGCCCGTGGCGCAACCGCTTTTTGGGCGCTTATATCTTCGCCGCCGGCGCTTATATCTTTGTCGGCACGCTCTCTGAGCTGCTGGGCTTGCAGGCAGTTACGGTTTCCGGTCATTCCATCGCCCTGCCCGCGCCGCTCTCGGATGTGAACGGTGCGATCATGATGGGCTGTCTGTCCTATCTTGTCATTCTGTCAGGCGGCATTGCGGGCAACGGCGCAAAGGGCATCCTGCTTACATTAAAGGAATTTTCCCTGCCCATCTCCATGAGCTTCCGTCTGTTCGGCGCGCTGCTCAGCGGCCTGCTGGTGACAGAGCTGGTCTACTATTATTCCAACCTGAGCTTTGGCCTTCCGGTGGTCGTGGGCGTGCTGTTCACCATGCTGCACGCGCTGATCCAGTGCTACGTTCTGACGCTGCTGACCTCGATTTATTACGGTGAGGTTTCCAACCCGGAGGAATCCGGGAAAAAGCGCAGGAAAAAAGCTGCCGTGGACGGGAGCCTGCCCGGCGCCGAATGACGAACAGCGCGGCATTTGCAGCCGAGAAAACAATTAAAAATCATATATAAAACCAAACGAAAAAGTAAAATGGAGGATTTTACGATGAATGCGAAACAACTGAGCAAGAAAATTCCGGCGCTGCTGCTGGCGCTGCTCCTTGTACTGGCGCTCTCTGCACCGGTTTTTGCGGCTCCCGTACCGGACGGAACGCCGGACGCGGCGCAGACGCAGACGGCGGAAAGCGCTGAAGCGGAGGAAACCTCTGCCAAGGGCATCGCGTCGGCGATCGCAATCGGCCTGGCTGCGGCGGGCGGCGCGCTTGCAATGGGCATCGCCGTTGGCAAGTCTGCGGAAGCCATCGCGCGTCAGCCGGAGGCGGACGGAAAAATCCGCACGACGCTGATGCTTGGCCTTGTGTTTATTGAGACTGCGATTATTTACGCACTGCTGGTTGTCATTCTCATCATCTTCGTCCTGTAAAGGCAGGTGTGAGCCGTGAATATCCCATTGAATATCGACTGGCAGCAGATTTTGCTGCACCTGCTGAACTTTGTGATTCTGGCAGGCGGCCTGTATTATCTGCTGTATAAGCCGGTAAAACAGTTTATGGAACAGCGGGAAGCACACTACCGCGACATGGACGCACAGGCGGAGCAAAAGCTGGCGGAGGCCGAGCAGATGAAGGCCGACTACCAGAAGCAGATGACTGCAGCGGCGGAGGAGCTTCGCCAGCAGCAGGCGGAAGCCCAGCAAAAGACGCAGCGCGCCGTGGAGGCGGAGCTTCAGCGTGCCCACACGCAGGAGGAGCAAATCCTCACGGAGGCGCACGCCGCAGCCGAGCGCGAGCATGAAAAGATGCTCTCCGATGTGCAGAAGGAGCTGGAGCAGATGGCGCTGACCGCAACGGAAAAGCTGCTGCTCTCCGGCGAGGACCCCTACGAACAGTTCTTGAATGCGGTGGAAAAGGAGCAGGAAAATGGATGAACAGGAAATGCTCCACGCCGTTCTGTCCAGCGCAACGCCGCCGACAGCGGAACAAAAAAGCCGCTTTGAGGCGTTCCTGAGCAAACGCCACGGCTGTCCGGTCACATTGGAGTGGGTAGCGGACGAAGCGCTGGAAAAGGGCTTTCGTCTGCAGGTCGGCAGCGAACAGTACGACTGGACGCTGGAAGGTCGGCTGCGTCAGTTGCAGGAGCGGCTGGACAAATTAAACCCCGGCAAGATGTCCGTCATCCCGCTGATGGAGGATGCCATCGCCAGTTGGACGCCGGAGGTCTATGCAGAGGAAACCGGCTGCGTGCTGACAGTCGGGGATGAAATCGCAACGGTCAGTGGGCTGGAGCACGCGGAATACGGAGAGATTTTGCTCTTTTCCGGCGGCGTACGCGGTCTGGTGCAGGATTTGCGCCCGGATTCCATCGGCTGCATCCTCTTTGGCAATGGCAGCAACGCGGACGCGATTGCACAGGGAAGCATTGTGCGCCGCAGCGGGAGGACCGCCGGAATCCCGGTGGGCGAGGCGTTTCTCGGTCGCGTGGTCGGCGCGCTTGGCACGCCGCTGGACGGCAAGGGCGAGATCGAGGCGGCGGATTACCGCCCCATCGAGGTCCCCGCGCCGGGCATTCTGGACCGCCAGCCGGTCAATACCCCGATGGAAACCGGCCTTCTGGCCATTGATTCCATGTTCCCGATCGGGCGCGGTCAGCGTGAGCTGATCATCGGAGACCGGCAGACCGGAAAAACCGCCGTTGCGCTGGACACCATCCTGAACCAGAAGGGCAAAGATGTGGTCTGCGTCTATGTGGCCATTGGGCAGAAGTCCAGCTCCGTGGCGCAGCTGGTGGAAACGCTGAAGCGCCATGATGCAATGGATTACTGCATCGTCATCAGCGCGCCGGCCAGCGTGTCCGCTTCGCTGCAATACATCGCGCCTTACGCGGGCTGCGCGATGGGCGAATACTTCATGTATCAGGGGCGCGACGTTTTGATCGTCTATGACGACCTTTCCAAGCACGCGGTCGCTTACCGCACGCTGAGCCTGCTGCTGGAACGCTCTCCGGGACGCGAGGCTTACCCCGGCGATGTGTTTTATCTCCACTCCCGCCTTCTGGAACGCTCCGCCCATCTCTCCGATGCACTGGGCGGCGGCAGCATGACGGCGCTCCCCATTGTGGAAACACAGGCGGGCGATGTATCTGCTTATATCCCGACCAACATCATCTCCATCACAGACGGGCAGATTTTTCTGGAAAGCAACCTGTTTTTCTCCGGGCAGCGCCCGGCAGTAAACGTCGGCCTTTCCGTTTCCCGTGTCGGCGGCGACGCGCAGACCAGGGCCATGAAAAAGGCAGTCGGCACGCTGCGTCTGGATTTGGCGCAGTTCCGGGAGATGGAGGTATTTACCCAGTTTTCCAGCGACCTGGACGACATGACACGGCGGCAGCTCACTTATGGGCAGGGACTGATGCGTTTGCTGCGCCAGCCACAGTACCGTCCGTGGCGGCAGCATGAGCAAGTGATTCTGCTGCTGGCCGCGATGGATCATATCATGCAGGACATCCCGCTGCGCGAGATGGACGACTTTCGCCGGAGCCTGCTGGACAGCGTGCAGGATGCAGAGCCGGAGCTTTGCGCACAGCTGGATGAGCAGGGAACGCTTTCCGATGCGGAACGCGAACAGATCCTCTCGCGTGCGAAGGAGTTCCTGACGCGCTATCAGGCCGCGCACGCGGAAAGCGCGGGTGGCTGAGATGGCTGGAACGAAGGAAATCCGCGACCACATCGCCAGCATTCAGGAAACGCAGAAAATCACCAACGCGATGTATCTGATCGCCTCCACAAAGCTGCGCAAGACCCGGCGTGATTTGGAAAAGACACGCAATTATTTCAACGCGCTCCAGGGCGAAATCAAGCGCATCTTTCGTTATGTCGGGGACGATGTGGAAAGTCCGTTCTTTTACCCGCCGGATAACCCCGGCCCGCTGGAGGGAACCTACGGCTGCCTTGTGATCACAGCGGACAAGGGACTGGCCGGTTCCTATAACCAGAATGTGATCCGCGAGGCGCGGCGGCTTTTGGAGCGGCACCCGGATACAAAATTTTATGTGGTGGGCGAATATGGCCGACATTTTTTCCGCCGACACGACCTGCCGATCGACCTGGATTTTCGCTATTCTGCGCAGGACCCGACGCTGAACCGGGCGCGGAAAATCAGCAGCGACCTGTTGGATGCATATCTCTCCGGCGAGCTGAAGGAAATCTATGTTGCATACACGGATATGGAAAACAGCCTGGTTTCCAGCGCGCGGCTGACGCGCCGTCTGCCGTTCCACCGCGGCGATCTGACCGTCCCCGCGCGCGAAAAGCCGGTGACGGAGCCGTTTGACTTTATTCCCTCCGTCGCGGCGGCGCTGAACAACGTGATGCACAGCTATATCACAGGCTTTGTTTACGGCGCGCTGGTGGACAGCTTTTGCAGTGAGCAGAATGCGCGCATGACCGCGATGGATGCCGCAAACCGCAATGCGGAAAAGCTGCTGGGAGAGCTGTCCCTGCAATACAACCGCGTCCGGCAGGCCGCAATCACGCAGGAGATCACGGAAATCTCCGCAGGCGCCGTGGCGCAGCGCCGGAAGCATGGGAAGGAGGCGTGAGGAATTTTGAAAACAGGAACGATTGTACAAATTTCCGGGCCGGTCATCGACGTGGCCTTTTCGGAGGGGCTTCCCAGAATACGGGAGGCGCTTCATGTGGAAAAGGACGGGCAGTGCCGCGTCATGGAGGTATCGCAGCACATCGGACATGACACCGTGCGCTGCATCATGCTTTCCGGAAGTGAAGGACTTGCGCGCGGAATGCGGGTGTATGCACCCGGTCATACGATA
This sequence comes from Oscillospiraceae bacterium, assembly GCA_020860205.1. Classification (GTDB taxonomy): domain Bacteria; phylum Bacillota; class Clostridia; order Oscillospirales; family Oscillospiraceae; genus RGIG7114. Next base: position 13,090 of record JAJBUU010000045.1, read on the forward strand.
GAGGTTCCGGTCGGCGAGCAGACGCTGGGGCGGATGTTCAACGTGCTGGGCGACCCCATCGACGGCGGCGACCCCATCCCGCAGGATGCGGAACACGCCAGCATTTACCGGCAGCCGCCCCCGTTTGATGAGCAATGCCCGGCAGTGGAGATACTGGAAACCGGCATCAAGGTCATCGACCTGCTGGAACCCTATCCGCGCGGCGGAAAAATCGGGCTTTTCGGCGGCGCCGGCGTTGGCAAGACCGTGCTGATTCAGGAGCTGATCCACAACGTTGCTATGGAGCATGGCGGTTATTCCATCTTCACCGGCGTGGGCGAACGCAGTCGCGAGGGCAACGACCTCTGGAACGAAATGCGTGAGAGCGGTGTTTCCTCCAAGACCGCGCTGGTGTTCGGCCAGATGAACGAGTCCCCCGGCGTGCGTATGCGCGTGGCGCTCTCCGGTCTGACGATGGCGGAATATTTCCGCGACCGCGAGCATAAGGACGTGCTGCTGTTTATTGATAATATCTTCCGCTTTGTGCAGGCGGGCAGCGAGGTTTCCACGCTGCTTGGCCGTATGCCCTCCGCTGTCGGCTACCAGCCGACGCTTTCAAACGAGATGGGAGAGCTTCAGGAGCGCATTACCTCCACCAAAGAAGGCTCCGTCACCTCTGTGCAGGCGGTTTATGTCCCGGCGGACGACCTGACCGACCCCGCGACTGCGACGACCTTTGCCCATCTGGACGCGACCACGGTTTTAAGCCGCAAAATCGCGGAGCAGGGCATTTATCCGGCGGTAGACCCGCTGGATTCCACCTCCCGCATTTTGGAGCCGGATATTGTGGGCGAGGAGCATTACCGCGTTGCGCGGCAGGTACAGGAAATGCTGCAAAAATACCGTGAGCTTCAGGACATCATCGCCATTCTCGGCGTGGATGAACTGAGCGACGAGGATCGCATGACCGTTGCGCGCGCGCGCAAGCTGCAGCGGTTCCTGGCACAGCCGATGCACGTCGCAGAAAAATTCACCGGCATTCCCGGCGCATATGTGCCGTTGAAGGATACGCTGGAAGGGTTCCGCGCCATCGTGGACGGCGAGGTTGACGCTTTCCCTGAGGCAGCGTTTTATAACGTCGGAACGCTGGACGAGGCGGCGGCAAAGGCGCGGAAGCTGGAAGCGGGTGAGGTTTGATGGAACCGTTTCAGGTGAACATCCTCGAAACGGACGCGCCCTTCTTTGAGGGGAAATGCGACTCGCTGATCGTTCCCACGCTGGATGGCGCGCTCGGCATTCTGGCGCACCACAGCAACGTCATCGCCGCGATCATTCCGGGCAGCCTGTACTATAAGCCGGTGGACGGTGAAATGCAGGAGGCCGCCGTTTCGGAGGGGCTGGTCGAGGTGGAAAACGGACGTGCGCTGGTTCTGGTGAACACGGCGGAGCGGCCGGAGGAAATCGACGACAACCGTGTGCGCCGCGCCATAGAGGAGGCGGAGGACGCGCTGCTCCGTAAGAGCAGCATCCAGGAATACCGCATGGCCGAAGCCAATCTGAACCGCGCGCTCAACCGTCTGCGCGTCAAGGGACATTCTACCCAAAGAAAATAGCCACGCAAGACGTGCCTGCAATCGCGGGTGCAAATCAAAATACGGGGCGTGATGTCAGAGAATCTCTCTGCGTCACGCCCCGTTGTGCATTGCGCCGGCTGCGAGCTGCGCGTTCAAACCGTCCCCAAATGGACCCCAAACGCCGATTTCAGGATGTGTAAAAGAAAAACCGAAAGCCCTGTATCCGTTGGGACACAAGGCTTTCGGCTGGAGCTACTGGCCGGACTCGAACCGGCGACCTGCTGATTACGAATCAGCTGCTCTACCAACTGAGCCACAGTAGCATATGCAAATGGAAAAGAACAGCGCCTTTCCACAAAGCAGAATTATTTTACCACAAATACCGCGCAAAGTCAACCTTGTTTTTTGCGTTGCACAGGATTTTCTGTGCAGGATTATCGAGCATATTTTGCAGTTTCTCCTGCGTATATTTGCGTATACTGTCGATTTTTGCTTGAAAGGCGGTGGGATTTATGGTAAACTGAATATGCTCCGGCTTTTGGGACGGAGCGGGGACGCTGTAACTTGCGGCGGCGGTTGGCTACACTTCCGAAAGGGGGTGTTGTCTATGAAGCGTTTGACTTTAACGATTCAATTTGACAAATTCACTGTCACAATCGTAATCAAAAAACGCTGAAACCGCCACTGAACCAGAGTGGCGGTTTCAATTTACTGAACCAAAGCATCTGAGTCAACCGCTTGCCGCAGCGTCCTCTTTATGTTTATATTATAGCCAAACTTGCGGGGATTGTCAACAGGAAAAATGCGGAACAG
>JAJBUU010000060.1 GCA_020860205.1 Oscillospiraceae bacterium
CGGTCTGGATCGCGGTCACAACCGCGTCCTTGTTATAGACGTAATCGGTGGTATCGGGGACCTTATCCAGTGCGGAGTCTGTGGAATCCCAGTTATCATCGATCCAATAGATCGCAATCGCGTCCGCCGCATCGTCCTTGATGTGGAAGAACTCATCACAGGCGTACTCGAACATTGCGGTCGGATTGATGGCGGCCGCCACATCATCGCCGGCCTCCGCCAGCGTGGAGAGCTGCTCCATGTACATATATGCCACGATATATGGTACATAAAGCGCGGTGGTCGGGGCAAAGTTATAGCCGTTGCTGCCCGCTGTGACGGACTCATTCGCTGCATTGATGATAACCGGTGCGTCTTCATAGGCGCAGCCAACGTCCTCCATCAGTCCCTCCAGATATTCACGGGTCAGGGTGCTGCTGGTGCTGCCGGCATTACCGCCGCCACCGCCACCGCCGCCGGTGTTTCCGGTGCCGGAGGAGCTTGTGTAGCCATAGCCGGCGGAGTAGATGACGATGACACCCGCGCCGGCGTCCAGAATATCTTCCATTGTATAGGTTCCGACGAGCCAGTTGACGGTATTGCCCACGGCGTAGGCGTCGCCGCGGACATCGCCCGCATCTGCCGGGTCGATGAGCGTGAAGGTCAGGCCGTCGTCGCTGGTCGCGCTGATGCAGGCGCCGGTAAGCTTGGTCAGCGCGCCGGTATCGAGCAGGGAGTCAATGTAGTATGGAACGCCGAACGCAAACTCCTGCAGGTTATAGCAGAGTGCCTTCGGGTCACCGTAGCGGGCGGAAAGCTCCGGGTGATTTTCCAGATATTCGCTCATGGCCTCGCCCACTACCGTCCATGTGTAGGCGCGGGAGGTGACGGTACCGGCGGACATATCCGCGAACATCGGGTCATAGTCGGCGTAACCCTCCTGATAATACTCCGATGTCGTATCCATCTCGTTTTTGACAAAATCAAGCTGCTCCAGAACGCTGGAGGAGAAGCCGATATAGAAGTCAATCATACGGTAAACGCCATAGCTGACGCCGCCATACTCCTCCGAAACCGTGTTGGCAGAGGTCGGAACTGACGCATTTCCGCTCAATGTGGAATAAACGCCGTCGCTTGTACCGCCGGTGCCGATGCCGTGCTGATAAACGGTATTTTCGTCATAGTCTGCGGCGGAACCCTCGCGGATGGTTGTGGAAACCGAGCCGCTGAGCGTCGTACCGGGATACCAGTAGTTATAGTTCCAGATGTAAGGGTCCGGATTGTCGTTGATGTCCGTACCGGCCATGACGATCGCGCCGTTGAACAGGTTGCCTGCGATGGTATTGACACCGAGGATCAGCGGAACTTCCGACGAGGCGCGCTGCGCCGTTGTGGTCAGATAGCGGGTGCCATCCACCGTTTCAACGGACATCAGCTCCTCCGGGCTCTCGATTTCGATTGCGGTGACCGGGATGGAAATTCCAGCGAGCATCGCTGCCGCCAGAGCGGTTCCGAGTGCGCGCCGCAGGATTTTGCTTTTTTTCATGCGTTTTTCACTCCTTTTTACAAAAATTTTACATGAAAAGAAAATATAATAAACAGGCCGCCTATCGCCCATTTATCCAAAGATAGCGGGTGAAGGCGGCCTGACTGTTCCATGCGGACATGGCAAGCGAAAGCTCCCCCAAAAGGGGAAACCACAAAGCTCCGGCGCAGTTGTACTGTGCCGCGGTTCGCGTTTTCTTTTCAATCAGGACGGTCGCTTCGTTTCCTCCACGCCGCGGGGAGATGCTTTTTCACGGTAAAAAAATCTCCCGGCCCAAGCTCCGGACGCGCGCTTTTCCTGCGCAAAATCGCCGCAATAGGAAATCTGTTTCCGACAGGAGAATGGGCTCGAAAACTATATTCTTTTTTTGAAAAAACGGATTTTCAAAAACAAACTGAAACGCATAAGGATTTTCTTTCATTATGATTATCACTCATTTTTGAAAATATGTCAAGCCCTGATTTCAAGATATTTTGTGGGTACGTTGTTCTTTTCCGGCTGAGAGGGACAAATCGTTTGTGAAAATTTTTCTTATTGCTAATTGTCAAAAATTTCTCAAACATTGATTTCAAAATATTTTCAAGATTTATATTTTTCTTGACAGGACGGTGTAAGTCGTGTATGATTATTTCAAAACTGGAAAGGAAACTACAAGCATGAAAAATTATTTTGATTTGAGCGGACAGACTGCGGTGATCACCGGCTGCTCCACCGGACTGGGTGTGCAGATGGCAAAGGCGCTGGCGAATCAGGGCAGCAACATTGTCTGTCTGGCGCGCCGCCGGGAAAAAGTGGATGAGAACGCGGCGATGCTCCAGCAGGAATTTGGTGTGAAGGCGCTGGGCGTGGTCTGCGACGTGACGGACACGGAGCAGGTGAATGCCGCAGTCCAGCAGGTGATTCAGGAATTTGGCCGCATCGACATCCTCATCAACAACGCCGGAACCGGCGGCGTCGTTCCTGCGGAGGAGATGTCGGACGAGGTTTTTGCGCATGAGATGGAGATCGACCTGTTCGGCTGCTTCAAAATGGCGCGTGCAGTCGCGGCAAAGGCGATGCTCCCGGCCGGCTATGGCCGTATCATCAATATTGCGTCCATGTATGGACTGGTCGGCAACAAAATCGCGCCGACTGCGGCCTACCACGCGGCGAAGGGCGGCGTGGTGAACCTGACGCGCGCGCTGGCTTCCGAGTGGGGCGGACGCGGCATCACCGTCAACGCCATCTGCCCCGGCTATTTTGAAACGCCGCTGACCAAAGAAACGCTGGACAGCCCGTTTTTCCAGGAGTACGCCAGGACGATGATTCCGATGGCGCGCTACGGCAAGGAGGGTGAGCTGGACACCGCCGCGATTTTCCTTGCTTCTCCGTGCAATACCTATGTCAACGGGGCGATTCTCCCCGTGGACGGTGGGTATACCTGTATGTAATATGAGGCGACATCGCGCGATTCGCGCTTACCGAATCGTGCGGAGCCGCATCAGAGAAATTTTCAGCGCAGGATGCGCCGCAGCTTTTTGCGGCGCATCCTGTTTTTTGCCTGCTTACCGCCGTGACGAACCCTGTTGCGCATCGTGCCTGCGGCAGAGATAACGCGCTTTTTGCCGGTTCCCGGTTTGACCCGAAACCAATATGAGCGCCGCCGCACGCTCCGCGCCTGCCAAAGGCTGCGGCGTAATCATAACCTTTCATTTTTTTCAAATATAACTATTTACTTATGGGCGGAACTGTGATATAGTAACAAGCAGATTTCTTGCAAGGGGTGGAATTTCTGTGACGATTGCGCAAATCAACTGTTTTATGGAGGTCGCCAGACACCAGAGCTTCTCGAAAGCCGCCGCGCAGCTGTTCATTTCCCAGCCCGCGGTGAGCAAACAGGTATCCCTGTTGGAAAAAATGCTTGGCGTGGCGTTGATAGACCGCACCTACAGCACGATTCAGCTCACACAGGCCGGAAAAATGTTCTATGATTTCTTTGCGGAAAATACGGAGCGCTTTCACGAGCTTTTGGTGGAGGCCAAGCTGGTGGATCGCGGGCACGTTGGCGATTTGCAGCTCGGCTGTCTGGACGGCTGGGATATTTCCACGTTTTTCCCCAAAATGCAGGGCGTTCTGGAGGACAAGTATCCAAACCTGCATCTGCGGCTCAATGGCTATAACCATGCGCAGATTTTGGACGCGCTCTCGCGCGGTGAAATCGACGTGGCGGTGACGCTGGACATCACGCTGCATGGCGGACAGAGCAAATTTTCCTATCGTCCGTTCACCCACGCGCCCGTCGTCGTCCTGTTTTCCGCGCTGCACCCGCTGGCCGAAAAGAAGGACCTGTCGCTGTATGATTTCCGGGATTCCCCGTTCTACGTCATCACGCCGCAGGCGGTCGGCTCCAATGCGATGGAGCAGCTGACGCTGGACGTTTGCAAGGCTGCGGGCTTTCGTCCGCGCATCGAACACGTTCCGTCCTCAGCCAGCGTACTGCTGCGCTTGCAGGGCGGACTTGGCGTACAAATCACCTGCGAATGGACCGGCGCGTGTATGCTGCCGCTCTATCGCATCATGCCGCTGGAGCGGGAGCTGGACATCGACGCGGTTTGGATGGAAAACCAGCAGAACCCCGCAAAGCATATCTTTTTGAACGAACTGTTTGCACATTATCAGTCTGAGGAAGAAAGCGAACCCGAACAGGAGGAAGCGTGAACGATGCAGGAACATGACGTGCTGTGCCGCGCTTATGCCCGGCTTTTGATCCGGGAGGGCGTCAATTTGCAGCCGGGACAGCGGCTGGTGCTGACCTGTCCGGTGGAGCGGGCGGATTTTGCGCGGCTCTGCGCGGAGGAGGCTTACGCCGCCGGGTGTGCCGAAGTGCTGCTGCGTTGGGAGGATGACCAAATCTCCCGCCTGAAATATCTTTATGCGGCGGACGCGGTCTTTGACCGGGTCAATCCGTGGGATGCGCTGCTGCCGGATACGCTCTCTGCGGAGGGCGCGGCATGGCTGGCCGTCCACGCAGAGGATCCGGCGCATTTGAAGGGCGTGGACCCGGCGCGCATCCGCCGGGCCAGCGCCGCGTCCGGCGCGGCATTGGCGGCGTTCCGCAAGCGGGAAACGCACAACGAATTTCCGTGGTGCGTCTGCTCCGTGCCGACTGCGGCGTGGGCCAGGACGGTGTTCCCCGACCTGGATGAGGACGCCGCGATGGAGCGGCTTTGGACGGAGATATTCCGTGCCTGCCGCGTTACAGGCGGGGACGCGGTCCCCGCGTGGCGCGCCCACTCGGAAACGCTGCACCGCCGCGTGGAAGCGTTGAACCGCTATGTGTTCCGCACGCTGCACTACCGGAATGCGCTTGGCACCGACCTGACGGTGGAGCTGCCGGAAGGTCATTACTGGGCGGGCGGCGCGGAAAAATGCCTGACAAGCGGACTGGACTTTTCCGCCAATATTCCGACGGAGGAGGTGTTCACGCTGCCAAAGCGTGACGGCGTAAACGGCGTCGTGGCGGCCAGCAGGCCGCTGTCGCTCAATGGCAACATCGTAGAGGGGCTGCGCCTGACCCTGCAAAACGGAAAAATCACAGACATCTGCGCCGCGCAGGGTGCAGAGATCGTGCGCGCCGCCACAGAAACGGACGAGGGCGCGTCCTGTTTCGGAGAGGTGGCGCTTGTCCCCAGCCGTTCCCCCATATCGGAATCCGGCGTTCTGTTTTATAATACGCTCTTTGACGAGAATGCCGCCTGTCATTTCGCCTTTGGCGATGCCTATCCCTGCATCCACGGCGCGGAGGAGATGAGCGCGGAGGAACTGCTTGCGCGCGGCGCAAACAGCTCGGTGATTCATGTTGATTTTATGGTCGGCACTCCCGATCTCTCTATCGTCGGCACGACCGCCGCCGGGGAAACGATCCCCGTTTTCACGGATGGGAATTTTGCATTTTAGAGCGGGCAGCCGCCGACAGCGGCGAAACCGTCTGCTCCCACGGGAACAAAATTCTTTCTGAAAAAATGACGAAACAGAAAAGAACCTCTGCTTCAATGGCTTTCGACGGGAGCTTTTGCGCTTCATTTGCGCAAAAAGCGATCCGTGGTCATTGAGCAGAGGTTCCTTGCTTTATTTATGGGAACGCCGGTTCAGCGTTCGTCGCCGGGGAGAATGCACTTGCTGGGGCAAACGCCGCGGCAGGTGCCGCAGCCGGTGCATTTGTCGTAGTCGATGACGGAAAGGTTGTTCTCCATGTGGATCGCACCGTTGGGGCATTTGCGGGTGCAAAGACCGCAGCCGATGCAGCCGGCGGTACATTTTTTGCGCACCGCAGGCCCCTTGTCGTGGCTGGAGCAGGCGATATAGACGGGGGCTTTGGCGGGCAGCAACGCGATGATGTGCTGGGGACAGGTCTTTGCGCAGATGCCGCAGCCGATGCAGCGCGAGGCCGTTACGCGCGCCAGACCGTTCTGCACGGAAATCGCTCCTTCGGGGCAGGCGGCGGCGCAGTCGCCATAGCCGAGACAGCCGAATGTGCAGCTTCCGTCGCCGCCGAAAAGCAGCTTGGCGGCGGTGCAGCTCTGCGCACCCTGATAGTCGCTCTTTTTTTGCGTCGCGTCGCAGGCGCCGCGGCAGCAGACGGTGGCGATCAGCGTTTCGGCGGCTTCAAACTGGACGCCCAGCACGGCGGATAATCCCTTCGCGGCGTCCGCGCCGCCGGGGACGCATTTGTTGATTTTTTCCTCCTCGCCGCTGGCCAGCGCGGCGGCATAGCCGTCGCAGCCCGCATAGCCGCAGGCGCCGCAGTTGGCGCCGGGCAGGCACTCACGCAAGGCGGGGAATTTTTCGTCTGTTTCCACACGCATATACTTTGACGAAACGACCAGCAGCAGCGCGCAGAGTGCGCCGATTATGCCGAGAACGGCAATGGCGATTAAAACAGCAGTCATAGCTTCCGGAACCCTCCCTTCGCGTCAGCCGAACAGATTGTCCGCAATGCCGGTGAAGCCCATGAATGTCATACTGGTCAGCGCGGCGGCGACCAGCGTAATGGGCAGACCGTTCCAGCACGCGGGCGGTTTGGCGCGCTCCAATGCCTTGCGCACGCCGCTGAACAGCACCAGCGCCAGACCAAAGCCCACGCCGGCGGCAAATCCGTCTACGCAGGATTCCAGCAGGTTGTAGTTCTCGGAGATGTTCAGCAGGGTGACGGCCAGCACCGCGCAGTTTGTGGTGATCAGCGGAAGATAGATGCCCAGCGCGCTGTAAAGCGGATGGACGAACCGCTTCAGGAAAATCTCCACGAACTGCACGAGCGCAGCGATGACCAAGATGAAGATGATCGTAGAGAGATAGGCCAGCCCAAGCGGCACCATGATGTAAGTATAGATCAAATAGGTAACGGCGGAAGCAAGGGTCATAACAAAGATGACCGCGCCGGACATACCGAGACTGGAGGACAGCTTCTGGGAAACGCCCAAAAACGGGCAAATGCCAAGGAACTGCACAAGGACATAGTTTTCGGTGAATACCATCGTAAATGCGATGGCAAGAACGCCTGCAAGACCGCTCATTGTGCGTCAGCCCCCTTTCCGTCGTTCTCTGTTTTCTGCGCGCTGCATCCGCCTGCGGCGCAGCCCGCGCAGTTTTCGCAGCCCATTTTCGGCTCAAACTTTTTCCCGCGGCGGTTCATGCCGTAAACCAGCACGGCCATAGCCGCGCCAAAGCAGAGAAAGCCGCCGGGCGTTTGCGTGATGATGCCGATCTGGTAGCCCTCCGGGATGATACGCAGGCCGTAAATCGTGCCGCTGCCGACCAGCTCGCGCACAATGGCGATGCCGACGATGACGACGATGTAGCCAACGCCCATGCCAAGGCCGTCGATGATGGAGTCGCCTACGGAGTTTTTGCAGGCGAACATCTCCGCGCGGCCAAGCACGATGCAGTTGACGACGATCAGCGCAAGGAAAATGCCCAGAGAGTCATACAGGGAGGGCAGATACGCCTCCACCACCATTTCCACCAGCGTGACGAATGTGGCGATGACCACGATGAAGCACGGAATGCGTACCTGATCCGGGATCAGCCTGCGCAGCAGGGAGATGACCGCGTTGGAGCAGACCAGCACAAAGGTCAGCGCCACGCCCATACCCAGCGCGCCCGCGACCGTGACGGAAACGGCCAGTACCGAGCAGCAGCCCAGTGCAAGGATCAGGACCGGGTTTTCCTTAAAAATGCCGTTTGTAAAGATATTCCATTTGCTTTTTTTCATATGATTGCACGCTCCCCTCTCACTGCACGAGCGCGGCGTAAGCCGCAAGCGCTGCGTCCACGCCGGTTTTGACCGCGCGGCTGGAATAGCTTGCGCCGGAGATGGTATCGACGCTGCTGCTGTCGCCGGTCAGGCCGATGAACAGATCGGTATAGGCGCTCTGTCCCGCCTTGCTGCCGATACCGCTTGTTTCCGTGGAAACATTGGCGTTCAGCCCGACGATCTCGCCGTCCGGGTTCAGGCCGACGGTCACGGTCACGTCGCCGCCGTAGCCCTTGTTTGCAGAGGTAAAGACATAGCCAAGGCCGCTGTCTTCCACATAAGCGCCGGTCAGGTTCAGCAGGGACAGGTCGCAGTCCAGCTCCGTAAAGCCGGTCGCGCCGGGCAGAACGGCGGCGCGGGTCTGTTCCGCCTGAATGCGCGCGTTCTCCTCAATCACCGGCGCGGTGGCGCTGTTGACAAAGCCGAGCAGCGCGCCCACCACAACGCAGATGATCACCAGAACGACCAGCGGGTAAACGGTTTTCCAAAGACCGCCCTTTTCTTTTGCTTCGTTCATTTTTCCACTGCACCTCCCAACGGTTTTGTTTGGGTCAGGTCGTTGATATATGGCACCAGCAGGTTCATCAGCAGAATGGAGAAGGTGACGCCCTCCGCATAGTTGCCGAATACCCGGATGGCGGCGGTGATCAGTCCGCAGCCGATACCAAAGATGGCTTTGCCCCGGTTGGTAAACGGCGAGGTGACATAGTCCGTCGCCATAAAGATGGAGCCAAGCATCACGCCGCCGGCAAAGATGGACAGCAGCGGCTGCGCGCCGCCGAACAGCCACGAAAACAGGGCGACGGAGCCCATATAGCACAGCGGGATGGTCGGCTTGATGACCTTGCGTGCGACCAGATAGATGCCGCCGAGCAGCAGCGCAAGAACGCAGGTTTCACCCATCACGCCGCCGTGAACGCCGAGAAAGAGGTCGGGGAAATAGGACCAGTCCAGTCCGTCCATCACGCCAAGCGGCGTGGCGGAGGAGAGCGCGTCCGCGACCTTGTCAGGATAGGAGAAATCCGTAATGTTGCTTGCAAAGGAGAAGGTCAGCACGATGCGTCCGACCAGCGCGGGGTTCATAAAGTTGCAGCCCAGCCCGCCGAACAGCATTTTTGCGAGCAGGATCGCGGCCATGTCGCCAATGACGAGCTGCCAGATGGGCATACTGACCGGCACATTCAGCGCCAGCAGTACGCCGGTGACAACGGCGGAGAGGTCGCCGATGGTGACGGGGCGGTGCAGCAGCTTTTCCCAGAGGTACTCGCAGAGCACGCAGGCCACTGCGGAAACCGCGGTCAGGAGCAGGGCGCGCCAGCCATAGAGCAAAATCGCGGCGATGAGCGCCGGCATCAGCGCAATGACCACGTCGCGCATGATGGTGCGCGTGGAGCAGGTCGCGCGGATATGCGGGGAAACGCCGACGAGCAGTTTATCCATTTGTCTGCGCCTCCTTTTCCGCCTGCTTTGCGGCCTTGCGTTCCGCCGCCGCAGCCTGTTCCTTTAAGTAGTTGTTCAAAAACGCTTTTGCCAGCTTGTGGCTCTCCACCAGCCGGATCTTTGCCGGACAGCCAAAGGCGCAGCAGCCGCACTCCATGCAGAGATTGAGCTTCAGCTTTTGCAGCGCCGGTGCGTCGCGCCGTTCATAGGCGTTGTGCAGCTCCACGGGCATCAGCTTCAGCGGGCAGGCGTCGATGCAACGCCCGCAGCGGATGCAGGCGGTCGGCTCCGGCAGCGCCGCGTCCTCCTCCGCAAAGCAGAGGATCGCGCCGGTGCCCTTCACAACGGATTCCGTCGTGCCGGGGATGGCGACGCCCATCATCGGGCCGCCGAGAATGATTTTTCTCGGCTCCTTTTTGAAGCCGCCGGTGAAGTCCACCACATCCTGCACGGAAGCGCCGATCGGGACGATCACGTTTTGCGGGTTCGCAATGGCGCTGCCGTCCACCGTGACGTATTTTTCCACCAGCGGCATACCGGTTTTGATGTAATTGGCGATGGTTTTCAGCGTGGAGGTGTTGATGACGATGCAGCCCACATCGATGGGCAGCTTGCCCTCCGGCACGATACGCCCCGTGGTGTTGTGGATCAGCACCTTTTCGCCGCCCTGCGGGTAGAGCGAGGGCAGCGTGCGCACCTCCAGCCGGTCCAGACCCTGTGTGACTTCTTTCAGCCGCCTGATGCAGGCGGGCTTGTTGTTCTCAATGCCGATGATGAGCTGCGCCTTTGGAAAATAGGTTTGCAGCAGGCGGAACCCGTCCAGAAGCAGCTCCGCGTCGTCCAGCATGGTGCGGGTATCCGCAGTGATATAAGGCTCGCACTCCGCGCCGTTGACGCAGATAAACTCCACCTTCTCCGGGTCCACGTTCAGCTTGACGGCGGTTGGGAACCCCGCGCCGCCCAGACCGACAACGCCGCTTTGCCGCACCGCGCTGATAAAGCTGGCGAAATCCGTCACCTCCGGCGGCGCCACGTCCTCGCTGACGGTCTGCTCGCCGTCCGACTCAATGACGACGACGGAACATACCCCGCCGTGAAACAGCAGCGCTTCCTCCGCTTTTTTCACGGTGCCGGACACGCTGGCGTAGACCGGGGACGACACAGGGCCGCCCGCCTCCGCGATGAGCTGTCCGACCTTTACCGTGTCGCCCGCTTTGACAACGGGGACAGCCGGCTTTCCGATGTTCATGGACATTGGAATTTTGACGGTTGCCGGCGCCGGCATTCGCACCGGCTGGCAATCCGCCGTGTGTTTCCGGTGCGGTACGCGCACACCGGGCAACAATCGGATTGACATTGCGCATCATTCCTCCCTCTCGGTTTTTTCTGTGCTTCTTATCATTCCAATTTATGATACTAATATAAAATTATAGCAAGGTCGCGCGGCAAAAGCAAGTGACAAAGTCTTGGCATAAAAACCAGAATTCGCAGGGTCGGGCTGTCGAAACAGGGGACATTTTGCCGAATCGCCGCATCGAACGCTTTCAGATGGCAGCAAATCGAGCGCGAAATGGTGGACGGAAGCAAATTTCGGTACTGTTTTGTCATTCTGCGCAATTCATTTGACAAACCACCTGTTCCGTGATATTCTACACATAGATATGGTAATCTGCAATCCATAATTATATGGTAAATGCGTTATCAGAACTACAATTTAAGGAGAAAAAAGATGAATGTAAAATTTCATGTGTTGTTGCCGTTGGCTCTAAGCATATGTATACTCGGCGGATGCGGTACTGAAAGTGCGGACACGGACAGCGTAACGGAACCGGAGGAAACTGCGGCGGCGGACGAAGAAATTGCCGCCGGGAATGCCATAGACAATGTGTTGAAGTCAACTATGCAGCCGGATAGTGGCTTCGTGTTTGAAGCGTTTGGTATATTGGGAAAAAAAATCCCGGAAATCCCGAAATCAGAGATTCTTACGGTAACCTTTATAGATAGTTTGGAAACAATGCCGTCAGATGCAATCGACGTATCGGAGACGCAGGACGGTGCCGTTATGCTGTGGCTTGTGAATAACGGAGATTATGAAGATTATTATGATATGATTATCGCAGGTGACGGCGGTGTTTCCATTTCGTCGGGAGAAAATCTTTTTGCCGGTTATTCTAACCTGGTGTCCATCGCTTTTAATGGCTGCGTCTATACCGGAGATACAAAAAAGATGTCTGGTATGTTTTCCGGGTGCGAATCGCTGACGGCATTGGATTTGAGTGGGTTCGACACCAGCGGTGTGGAGGACATGAGTTTCATGTTTGAAAACTGCTCCTCCCTGACGAGTCTCGATGTGAGCGGCTTCGATACCGGCAGCGTGACGAATATGGACGGGATGTTCGCGGGATGCTCCGCCTTGCAGGAACTGGATATATCCGGTTTTGACATGAGCAACGTGGCTTCATCGGCGAATATGCTGCCGGAGATCGGTCAGCAGACACAGCAGGAAACGGAAACCACTGCTGTGGAAACAGCCTATGGCGAGGGAACTTATTATGTTTTCGCGGCAAAAGAATACACGCGGACAATATCCGATGGCAGCACAGACTCTGGCATCTCTGAACATTGTTTTTACTGGCTCGATGGTGATTTGGTGTTTCATGAATACGATTGCATATTTGATGAGACAGAAGATGGGAAAGGAAGCTACGGAAAGCATCCGAGAGACGGATGGGAATATGTTTCAATTGAGAAATGTAGATATTATCAAATGACCGTGGAACAGGTGATCGAGATATTGGAAACAGCAGGGTATACGATTGATGCCGGAACGGTATGGCGTTATGATCAATTCGACTATTGACCCAAATCACACCACAACATTCAAAAGCAGCGTGGAGACTTCGGTTTCCGCGCTGCTTTTTTGCATTTCGGGAATCGCGGTACATTCCTATGATAATCCCGCGCGGCGCGGCATAAAATACCTTGAAAAAAACGATGAGGAGGGGGAGCGAACGATGCTGTTATCCTGCATATGGCTGCTGATGCTGGCCGCGTCGCTGCTCTGCGGCGCGGCGACAGGCCACGCGGCGGCGGTGAGCGCGGCGGTCACGGAGGGCGCGGGCGCTGCGGTCACGCTGGTCGTTGGACTTGCGGGGGCGATGGCGCTGTGGTCGGCGGTGCTGGAGGTCATGGCGCAGAGCGGGCTGACGGATGCGCTCAGTCGGCTGCTGCGTCCGCTGCTGTGCCGCGTCTATCCAAAGAGCTTCCGTGACCCGGACTGTGCGGCGGCGCTTTCGGCCAACTTTTCCGCGAATCTGCTGGGGCTGGGCAATGCGGCTACGCCCGCAGGACTGCGCGCGGCGCGCCTGATGGCGAACGGGAGCGGCGTCGCGGGCGACGAGCTGTGCCGTCTTGTGGTGATGAACACCGCCTCCGTGCAGCTCTTACCGGCGACGGTGGCGGCGGTGCGCGCCGCACTGGGGAGCGCCGCGCCGTTCGATATTCTGCCCTGCGTCTGGCTGACCTCGCTCTGTTCGGTCGGGACGGGGCTGCTCTGCGCGCGGCTGCTGGAACGTCTGGCGGTCAGACGGTGACGGCGCTGCTTGTCCCCACACTGCTGCTGGCCGTTGGCGCGTGGGGACTTTATCGCCGGGTGGACGTGTTCTCGGCGCTCTGCACGGGGGCGAAGTCCGGTCTGAAAACCGCCATGGGGATACTTCCCCAGCTCGTGGTGCTGCTTTCGGCGGTCTATATGCTGCGCGCGTCCGGTGCGTTGCAGATGCTCTCCGCGCTGTTTGCGCCGCTGTTCCGGCTGCTGGGTATCCCGGCGGAAACGGCGGCGCTGGTTTTTCTGCGTCCGGTCAGCGGCAGCGGAGCGCTTGCCGCCGGAAGCGAGCTGATCGCGGCTTACGGCGCGGATAGCTACATTGGCCGCTGTGCTGCCGTCATGCTCGGCAGTACGGAAACGACGTTTTATGTCGTGGCGGTCTATTTTGGCGGCGCGCAGATACGCCGGACGCGCCATGCGGTCCCGGCGGCGCTGGCTGCCGACCTTGCCGGATTTGCCGCCGCCGCGCTCTCCGTGCGGCTGTTTTTTCCAACAACGTAGGGGGTCGGGTTTCGTTGCTGTAGGCAGGGTTTCGCTCCTGCGGGAGCGACCTGCTTTCGCTACGCGGCGAAAGCAGGCAAAGACGCGCTCGAAGAAGGGGGACTTCCGAATGTCCCCCTTCTCCAAGACCTTAACCCCCTAACGGCTCAAGGGAGCTTTCGCCCCCTTGAGAATCCCCCGTGCGGGACGCAGAAGCAGCACAAATTTTTATGCTTTGATTTCCCTCTTGCATGGGGATTTCCAAAAGGGGCGCGCCCCTTTTGGCCGTTGGGGAGAGGTACAGGAGAGGGGGATTCGGAACCCCCTCTCCTGTCGTGCCTTTGTTTACTTTCCCCACGTCGGGAAAGTAAATCGTCGCCGCAGCGACGAAACCCGGCCCGCTCCCGCAGGAGCGAAACCCTGCCTCACCCTGCCCCCGGCGGCGCAGCCGCCTCCCTGCGCCGCGCTTAAAAACTTCTGTATGCAGAAAGAAAGCGCCGGTGGCTTAAAAAAATTATACTTTGGACGAAAAAAACAGTTGAAAAATGAAATCAAATCCGTTATAATCGTTCTAACTGTAGGATGGAGTGGATTTATCCGCTGGGGTCTGCCCGGCGGAGCGCCGCCCGCCCCGGACTGCGGAGAGCCGCTGATGCAGGCGCCATGTTTCGGCGTCCGACGTCTGCATCAGCGGTTCTAAAAAATCTAAAATTTTTTCAGGGAGGAAAAACCATGAAGAAAAAGCGTTTACTATCGTGTGTTCTTATCGTGGCGCTTCTGCTCTCGCTGTGCGCGATCGGCGTGGGCGCGGCCACGGTGGACGACTTCACGGACGTCAGCCCCGATGACTGGTACTATGACGCAGTCAGCGAGGTCGCAGCGGCTGGTTATTTCAACGGCACCAGCGCAACGACGTTCGATCCCCAGCTCACGATGACCCGCGCGATGTTTGTCACTGTTTTGGCCCGGTTTGACGGCGCAACCGTGGATAACAGTGCGGACACCACATTTGCCGATGTGCCCACCGGGCAGTATTATACCGGCGCGGTCGCATGGGCGGCGGAGAACGGACTGGTGCAGGGCTACGGCGGCAATGCCTTTGGCACCTCTAACCCCATCACCCGTCAGGATATGGCGGTGCTGATGACACGTTACATTGCCTATTATGAGGCAAAGAACAGCATTGCGGCGACCACCAGCGCAAAGGGAAGCGAAACCACGCATGACGTGGTGGACGACCCCGCGGAATTTGCGGACGCGGCGTCCATCGCGGCTTACGCGACCGAAGCGGTCGTGGAGTGCGCGAACTATGGCCTGCTGATCGGTGATGATAACGGCAACTTCCGCCCGACGGCTTCTGCCACCCGTGCGGAGGCGGCGACGGTCATCTCCCGCCTGAGCTGGACTGTAGAGGAAATCGACAGACTTTCCAGCGGCGGCGGCGGTGGCGGCGGTGGTGGCGGCCCCACTACCTACTATCTGAAGCTCGACCCGAATGGCGGTGCGCTGGACGCGAGTGTAACGGTATACGAAACAAATGATGGAGTAGCAACCATCAGAAAGAGCAGCAAAACCTTTACGCTCAGCGATTATCCGGCGATCCTCAGCGGTTATACGCTCGCTGGCTGGAACACGAGTGCCGACGGTACAGGGACTGCATATGCTACAACGGACACCTACACAAGCTCCGCTACATCCAAGACCAGCAACAAACTGGAAACGCTGTATGCCCAGTGGAAGGAAGCCACGGACGAGACCTACACGCTGACCTATAGCTTCGAGGACGCTGTGCTGACGATTGGCGAGGGCGACACCGCCGAAACTTGGTACGATACTTATCCAGTAGAAGTTACGGCTGGTACTGTGACGGTCATTTCGGAGGCCCCGGAAAAGGACGGTTACACGTTCAAAGTCTGGAAGGACGAGGCCGGCACCGAATATAATCCGGGTGGTACAATCACCGTGGATGCCGATATTACGCTGACCGCAGATTTTGACGCTGACGTGATTAACACGGGTGACAAGATCGGCGAAGGGGTTGTAACGGCAATGGAATCGTTTGAAACAGCGCTGAAGAGCGGAATCGAGACATTTAGCAACACGGCCATCGCAGCAAGCGCATCCGGAACAACATACGGCGATGTTGGCTCCGTTATACCTAGTGATGGTGCAGATAGTTACGTAGATATTTACACTGATTCAAGCTGGTATATCGGCAAATTGGATGAAGATGCTACTCGTACCGTGACGCTGAACCTCACCGTGGAGACCGGCGATGCGGACAGTTTGACCGAAATTGCGGCGTTTGCCATCGAGGTGGCAAGATACATCGTGGTTGACGGCTCGTTGAGCAATGACATGCTGAACGATGTGATTGCTGCCGTTGTAGATGGAGTAGAAGATGCCACCGGGTTTAATGTCTCTATCGACAAATCGATTTTGACGAACAGCATCAGGAATGCACTGCATATGCAGGGCGGCAGCTTCTGGGTAGCCAGCAGCATCGGCGAATATATAGACGCTGCGGCTGTGACGATAGATCAGGGTATTAGCGTCCTTGGCGATGTTGTGCTTAACCTCACTGTAGCGGAGGATGGTACTATTTCTCTGGATACCGAAAACGGCACGCTGACCGAGCAGTTGACAAACTGCGCAACCGCGCTGGCGGTGCAGATGTTCCTCGATTTGCAGGACAATCTGAACGGTAAAACCACGGATACCGTTACCGTTTCTCCCACGTTCACGGTCGAGTTCACATTGAAACCGGAGTACGAAGATGAACTGGGTGTGTTTGCCACCAAATATGAGGTGGTAAGCAATGTGGAGTTCAACAGCAACAACACCGTTCTGTTTTCAGGGGATGGATTCGACTTTAGCATTGCGCTGAACATGGCGAACGAAGACTTGATTAAAAAATACGAGAGCGGCTTTGAGCGTCTGCTAAATTCCAAACGACTTAGCAATTTGTTGAGCAGCTATGACGGAGATGTTGATACGGTTAAGGCTACGCTGAACCAGTTGGCTAAAGTTGATAAAATGCAGGAAGTCCCCGTAAGCGATTTGGTGGAAATCTTGAACTCTGGTCTGTTTGATGCCTATAATGGAACGGTTGGAACGATGGTCGGCAGACTCTCTACCGCCATTGACAGTCTGAAAGGACTGATTCCCGCATCCGTTGAAGGTATGATTGTGGTCAACTCCATTGAGATCAACGGAACGGATGTTAAGGACACATTGGCCGACATCGACACAGTATCTGAGTTTGCTGAGCTGCTGAATAAAGTTGACATTAACGACCTGACCGTTGGTGACTTGGAGGTCGTGGTTAACCTTACGGTAACATCTGAAAGCTACTCCGTAACATCGAATATCACGCTTTGCGTCAATTATGATTGACACCAATGCGTAATTCCCGGCATTCCCCACGCAAACGCAAAAACACATGAACCAAAAAGCTCCCCCGAAGCGCTCTCGCGCTCCGGGGGAGCTTCGCATTCGACGGCAAAGCAGGCAAAGGCACAGGGCAGGGTTTCGTCGCTGCGGCGACGAAACTCTGCCCTGCGTTGCAAAAGCTGGGCGCTCCTGCCGCTTTATGCAGCGCTGCCTTATAAATAAACGCTCTCGCCCTGCTTCCGCTTGTCATAGGGCGCGGCAAAGGCCGAATCTTGAATGCATTTTTAAAATTCCTGTTTTTCCAAACTGCGAAGGGCAGACCGTCCCGAAAACAGGTTGACATTCTGTTAAAAGATATGCTACAATAAAAATATATTGAAAGAACCGTATCAGTCAATCGAATGAAAAATTTCAGGAGGTATAGAAGCATGATGCAGAAATATTTTGGACGCAAGACCGTCAATCACCTGATTGCAATGGTGCTTATCGTGGTGCTGCTGGCAATGCTGATTTCTACGAGGAGCAATGCTTATTATATGTATGAGCAGACGACTTTCAGTGATGTTGCGCGTACACATTGGGCATATGATTATGTCGAATATTGCTATAACGGCGGTATTGTCGAGGGAGTAGGAGACGGGAAGTTTGACCCTGATGCTACACTCGCAAGGGCGCAGTTTATTACCATGATGGGCAGAGCTACTTATGAAAGCGAGGTTCAGGCGCAGACTACAAGCTCTGATTCCTGGTATTCGGCTTATGTTCGTTATTTGTCCAACAAGGGGTATCTGGACGGAATTGCAACCGATGAAACCAGCTTGAATCAGGGAATGCCGCGTCAGGAGATGGCGCAACTGCTCTACAACCTTTGCGATAATGAAGAGATTGTTGTGGGATTGTACAGCAGCGAATATGAGGGAGAGGTTACGGTCAGCGGAGTTAGTATCAACGTCAATATGCTGGATTATATTTCCGATACAAACAGCATTGGAAGTCAGTATAAGGATGCGGTTGAGTACTGCTACTATGTAGGATTGCTCACAGGGTTTGAAGATGGGTCTTTCCGGCCGAACGGAACAGTGACCAGAGCGCAGGCATGTGCGGTGGTGAATCGGGCGGATTACTGGAATGACGCCTTGAATATGTCTCGGTCTAAATTAAGCGATGTTGGAATCACAGATGACGCCATGGGACAGGTCGTTAGCAATGAGGTTATTCGGCTTATCAATGAGTACAGAGTTGAAAACGGGCTTGAAGAATATACGGTCAAGAAGTTTATGAATCAGGGGTCTGCGGTCAGAGCTGCGGAATTTGCTGCGTATCCGTCGCTGGCACATACAAGGCCGGATGGTACAAGTTCAGGCTACGTCTATAAAGATTTGTTTGGAGCTTCATTTTTGTCTTCTGGTGAAAATCTGACCAACGTTATTACGTCTAACAACAAAACACTATCTGACTATGCAAAGAATATTGTTCAAAACTGGAAGGATTCTTCTGGACATAATGCTCAATTGTTGGATATACATCAACAGTATATTGGTTGCGGCGTTTGTTTAACTACTAATGCAATTTATTGCTCCACGAATTATGATAGTGAGGGAGAGTTAAAAAATTGCGGATTTTGGGGAATGGCTTAAGCCCCCTCAAAATATTGAATACTATTGTTATGATTTAAATTTGCTGCCGACTTGATTTAGTCGGCAGTTTTTTTGCTTTCGCATTCCATTATATACAAATGCTTAGATTGTGTTGTAAATATTTCTGACTTATTTATTATAACATGATATGGTTACAAGAGCAAGGGAATCAGCACCTGCTCCCAAAACGATTCTGCAATATCTTGCAGTCTGCTTCTGCCTGGAAACGCCATTTTTCAATCGGCAGCACAAAACAGTTGACATTACAGAAAAATTTGGGTAGTATAGAAAAAAATTTGCAGCATCAGCGGAGGACAGCGATTTATGGCAGACCGAATCAGCAAGGAAAACTACTATCTCGCAATCGCGGACGCGGTTTCGCTGCGTTCCACCTGCCTGCGGCGGAAGTATGGCGCGATCATCGTCCTGAACGATGAAATCATCTCCACCGGCTATAACGGCGCGCCGCGCGGACGCAAAAACTGCATTGATCTTGGATACTGCACCAGAGATGCGCTGCAAATCCCGACCGGCGAGCGCTATGAGCTTTGCCGCAGCGTTCACGCGGAGGCCAACGCCATCCTCTCCGCTTCCCGGCGCGACATGATCGGCGCGACGATGTATCTTTCCGGACGGGACAGCAAGACCGGCGAGCTGCTGCATGATGCAACTTCCTGCGCCATGTGCCGCCGGCAGATCATCAACGCCGGAATCAGCCGCGTCATCGCCTGCAACGGCGCGGACGGCTATACCGAAACCAGCGTCCGGGACTGGATTTTTGACGATGATTCGCTCCCGAAGCGACCCAAATAACCCGGCAAAAAAAGTGAATAAAGGCAGGTTTCCACACCCTGCCTTTATTTCGGCGTAGAAAATTTTGACCCTGCGCCGAAGTATAAATAAGAAAATGGAGGCACCAAATGATGCAAAACACAAACACCAACAGCAGACACATCCACACTCTCGCAGCGCTGGCGCTGATCGCGGCGGTTTATGCCGCGCTGACAATGGCGACCGGCTTTATGAGCTACGGCAGCGTGCAGTTCCGCATCGCGGAAGCGCTGTGCATCCTGCCGTTCCTGTTCCCCGGCACGACATGGGGACTGGTCGCGGGCTGTCTGATCGCAAACCTCATCAGCGCCTATGGCATAGCGGACATCGTGTTCGGGACGCTGGCCACGCTGCTTTCCTGCCTTGCCGTCTCCGCCGTCGGGCGCGGACACGGCACAGAGAGCTGGTGGCGCTGCGCCGCCGCCTGTCTGATGCCGGTACTGTTCAACGCCGTGATCGTCGGCGCGGTCATCGCTTACGCATCCACACCGGAGGCATACAGCGCTCCGTTCTGGCTGCTGTTTGCCGCGAACGCGCTCTCCGTTGGCTTTGGAGAGCTGGTCGTGCTGTTCGTTCTGGGACTGCCGCTGCTGCGCTGGCTGCCCAACAGCCGCCTTTATCGGCAAATGGCCGCCCAGTTCTGAGGAAGCGCTGCCTGAAGCTCTACGCAAAGTGTGTGGACAATTGCGGAATAGTGGAATAGAAGTTTTCTCGAATATAATATCATGACAAAAACCGCCCTTAACCGTGAATCGCACGGCTGAGGGCGTTCTAAATCTGATATGTGTTGGCCGCTGTGGTGAACAGGGGGAACGGCGGAAAGTCAAGGTTGACTTCTGCGCGGTGTTTCCGATATACTGTTTCATGCAAGCGGCTTTCCGCAAGCCAGCCAAAAAATTTGTATTTTATATAGGAGGGCTTATGTCCATGACAGACGGAACAAACATTCCCATGCCGTTCTCCGACCCCGGCGCGACACTGCGGGCATTTCTCCCGGAGGATGATCACGGCGCGCGAACGGCGGTGATTGTGCTGCCCGGCGGCGGCTATCATGTCTGCGCCGCGCCGGAGGGCGCGCCCATTGCTGCGTGCTTTGCGCAGCTTGGCTGCGCTGCCTTTGTACTGAATTATTCCACGCTTTCCACCGGCGCGGCATACGCAAAATTTCCGGAGCCGCTGCGGCAGGTCGCGCAAACGGTGAAGCATCTCCGGGAAAACGCGGCTGACTACGGCATAGATCCGGCGCGCATCGTCCTGCTGGGCGCTTCTGCGGGCGGACATCTGGCGGCCTGCTATGGCAACGAATGGAACGACGCGGCGCGCTTTGGCGACATTGCAGACGCGGAAACCCTGCGCCCCAACGCCTGCGTCCTGCTCTATGGCGCGGTCGCACCTGCGTGCAGCGAGATGATGCCGCCTGTGATTTTTGGTCACGCCGCGCCGTTTTCGGCGGAGGAAATCGCGCGCTGCACCGTGAAAAACCACGTTGGCTCACAGACGCCGCCGACCGTGTTGTTTCACTCCGCGCCGGACCCCTCCGTACCGGCGGCATCCAGTCTGGAGCTGTTTGCGACGCTACAGGCAAACGGTATTCCCAGCGAGCTGCACATCTTTGGCAGCGGGGAACACGCCTACGGTCTGGGGACCGGAACGCCTGCGGAGGTCTGGCCTGCCCTTGCGGCAACATTCCTGCATACACTGTTCACCACGCCGGAACGATTTGAAAAGGAAACCGCGCGGCGGCAGCGGGAACAGCGCCATGCTGCGGCGCGCGGATGACGCAGCGCGGTCCTCACAGGGCGGCGGTCTGCTTTCCCGATGCGGGGCAGGCTTCGCTCCCGCAGACGATGGCGAAAAAATTCATCCCCGACCCGCGGCAAATGCAAACAAATCCCACTTGCAAAACGGCGGGTTATCGTTTATGATAAGGTGGAGAATGATTCGGCGCGGAACAGGCGCCGAGCAAAAAACCGGAGGGGAAACCATGAGAGCTGTTATGACCGTCATTGGGCCGGACCGCGTGGGCATTATCGCCAGCGTCAGCGCGCTGCTGGCCTCGTTGAACATCAATATTCTCGACCTGAGCCAAACCATCATGGGCGGCATCTTCACCATGACCATCCTGGTGGACACCGCAGAGGCAAACTGCCCGTTTGAGGAGGTGCGCGCCGCGCTTTCCGCCCACGGGGAACGCGAAAACCTGAGTATTCGCATTCAGCGGGAGGACACCTTCGCCGCGATGCACCGCATCTGAGAGGAGCCGCCATGCTGAACCAATCCGACATCCTACAGACGCTGGACATGATCGATAACCAGCATCTGGACATCCGTACCATTACGATGGGGATCTCCCTGCGGGACTGCGCCGACCCGGACATCCACCGCTGCGCGGACAAGATTTACAGCAAAATCTGCAGCCGTGCGGAAAAGCTGGTGGCAACCGGCTGCGCCATTGAGAGCGAATACGGCATTCCCATTGTGAACAAACGCATCTCCGTCACCCCCGTCGCGCTGGTCGCGGAAAGCTGCGAGAGCGTCGAGTACGTCCGCATTGCCGAAGCGCTGGACCGCGCGGCGGCGACCTGCGGCGTGAACTTCATCGGCGGATACAGCGCGCTGGTACATAAGGGCTACACCACGGGCGACCATCGTTTGATCGACTCCATCCCGGAGGCGCTGGCCACGACCAGTCTGGTCTGCTCCAGCGTCAATGTTGCAACGACCAAAGCCGGCATCAACATGGACGCCGTGGCGCAGATGGGCCGCATCATCAAGGAAACGGCGGAACGCACGGCGGACTCCGGCGGGCTTGGCTGCGCCAAGCTGGTCGTTTTTGCCAATGCGGTGGAGGACAATCCCTTCATGGCGGGCGCGTTCCACGGTGTGGGCGAGCCGGAGTGCGTCATCAATGTCGGCGTTTCCGGCCCCGGCGTGGTCTGCCATGCACTGAAGGAAGTGCATGGTCAGCCGTTTGATGTGGTGGCGGAAACCATCAAGCGCACCGCGTTCCGCGTGACGCGCATGGGCCAGCTCGTTGCGCGGGAAGCCAGCGCGCGGCTGAACGTGCCGTTCGGCGTGGTAGATCTCTCCCTCGCGCCGACCCCCGCTGTGGGGGACAGCGTGGCGCGGATTCTGGAGGAGATGGGTCTGGAAGTCTGCGGCACCCACGGCACCACGGCTGCGCTGGCGCTGCTGAATGATGCGGTGAAAAAAGGCGGCGTTATGGCGTCCAGCCACGTCGGCGGGCTCTCCGGTGCGTTCATCCCCGTCAGCGAGGACGAGGGCATGATTGCGGCGGCGGAACGCGGCACACTGGCGCTGGACAAGCTGGAAGCCATGACCTGCGTCTGCTCCGTCGGGCTGGACATGATCGCCGTTCCGGGCGACACCAGCGCGGAAACCATCTCCGCCATCATCGCGGACGAAACCGCAATCGGCGTCAGCAACAACAAGACAACTGCCGTGCGCCTGATCCCCGCGCCTGGAAAGGCCGTTGGCGACCGTGTGGAATTCGGCGGGCTGCTCGGCAGCGCCCCCGTCATGCCGGTGCATCCGGAGGGCGCAGATGCGTTCATCGCGCGCGGCGGACGCATCCCCGCGCCGCTCCAAAGCCTGCGGAACTAAACTATACTATAATAAATTTACAACATCACGAAAGGACAGACGACAATGAACGAAACGACGAAGCAATCCGTTGTGAAACAGGTAAACGCGCTGCTGCGTGCGCCCTCCTGCTGTGCGGGAGCAAAAACTGCGGCGCAGGCCTGGCTGGATGCGCGCGGCACCGCGCAGGAGGCCGCTGCGGCACAGGCGATGATCGCAGAGCTGGAACAGGACATCATGCCGCTGGACGGTCTGATCGCGTTTGCTTCCTCTGAAGCCGGTGCGAAGGTATTCGGCGCGGAGCGCGCACAGGCGCTGCTTTCCCACGCGCAGGAACGCAAGGCCGCAGGCGAAACCTTCTGCGACTGTCCCGCCTGTGCCGCCGTAGCCGCGATTTTGGCACAAAAAGACGCGATTTTATGCTGATTTTCCGGACAGTCATCGGCGGCTAAGGTAAGTTTCATATGAGAATATCCAAAAAGACGCTCTGCGCCATTTTAATCCTGCTCGCAGTCGTTCTGGTTGCCGCCGCGCTTCTGTTGCTGTTTGGCGGCAAGCGAAGCACGCGCCGCACGGCCCCGTCCGAAACGGCGGTGGTTTCGGAAACGGCGGAACCGACTGCATCCGAAGCAGACGCCCCGGCGGAGGATGCAGCGACAGCGGACAATGCGGGAACGGCGTCCGCCGCCCCGACGACCGCCACGGCTCCGGCGTCGGAAACCGAAGCGCCCGCTGTGGAAAGCGCCGCGCCGGTGGAGAGTGCGCCTCCCGTGACGGCAACCGCCGCCCCTGTGGAAGCTGCGGACGCTGACGCAGACGCGCTGCAGGCACTCTCCGACCAGATCGACGCGCTGCGCGCGCAGTATGTCGGCAGCGCGGAGGCGCTCATTGCGGCCTGCAAGGACGAATACCAAAGCCTGCCCGCGGAGGAAAAGACACCGGAAAAGAAGCTGGAAATCGTCTCCCGTTATACGGAGCAGGCCGATGCGCTGGAAGCGCAGTGCGACGCGGAGGTTTCCGCCATTCTGAGCCAGCTTGCGGCCATCGACCCCGCGCTTGCGGCGGAGGCCAGCAACCAGTACCAGATGGAAAAGGCCACGACAAAATCCAATCTGCTTTCCATGTACAGTTGAGACGGCACCGCACAAATGCGTCTGCGACGTTTGACAGCTGTTTTCCGCCCACCTTTCCTGCCGAACGATGCGGTGAGCATACAAAAACGATACATCCCTGCGATATAGTATGATCGATGTCTCCGCGACAAATAAAAAAAGAAGGAATGATCCCACCATGCGAAAATTTTTCTCTCTCCTCGCCGGCCTTGCACTCTCTGCCGCGCTGCTGATCCTCCCCGCATCCGCAGCGGAGCTGCCGTTTTCCGATGTCACGGCGGACGACTGGTACAGCGATTCCGTCGCTTATGTCTATGAAAACGGTCTGTTTTTGGGTACCTCCGAAACCTCGTTCAGCCCGGACGCTACGCTCTCCCGCGCAATGCTCGTCACCGTGCTGTACCGTCAGGCAGCGCCGGACACACAGACATTTGATGAAACGCCCTTCACGGATACGGACGCGCTGAGCGAGGAATTTCAGACCGCGATCCGCTGGGCGTATGCGAACAATATCGTCTCCGGTACGTCGGAAACCACGTTCAACCCGGACGACGCCATCACGCGCGAGCAGCTCTGCACGATCATCGTGAACTATATGCGTGAGTATCTGGAGCTGGACTTGGACGCTTATCTGACGGAACTCACGTTTGCGGATCGCGAGAGCATTTCGGATTGGGCGGCGGATGCCGTCTGCATCGCGGCGAATCTCGGCATCGTCAACGGGCGCGCCGATGGCGACGCCTACGTGTTTGACCCGACTGCGAGCGCCACGCGCGCCGAAGCTGCAAAGGTGATCTCCGTTGAATACGAAGCCGCGTCAGCGATCCAGGCAGGCGGAACCGTTGAGACAACAGGCACGGGTACCTCGACAGGCGGTACGAGTACGAGTGGCGGTACGAGCAGCAGCGGCTCCAGCGGTTCCAGCGGCTCCAGCGGCACGACCACCACGACCACTTACCAAATCACCGTGGACAGCAGCGAAAACGGCAGCATTGCATCCAGCCACAGCAGCGCCGCTTCCGGCACGACCATCACCCTGACCGCGACGCCGGACGACGGGTATGTGTTGGATTCCGTCAGCGTCACGGACAGCGACGGCGCGGTTTCGCTGACCAAAGCGGATGAAAACCAGTACACCTTTACGATGCCTGCCGATGCCGTGACCGTTTCCGCCGCGTTTGCAGTGGATGATTACGATGCGGACGAAGCCGCAGCCATTGCAGGCTACATTGAAACGATGCTGGACAACTATGAAACTTATATTTCGCTCGGAAATCTCACGGACGATGACGTGAAGGCCTGCGCCGACCTGCTGCTGGGGACGATGGAGAGCGCACTGGACGATTACAATAACGGCGCGCGCCTGACCCGGAGCTATGTGACGGAAACTTACGGCAGCGAAATCAGCGAGTTCAAATCGCTCTACAGCGCGCTGGACAGCGACCAGAAAACCGCTTTCCAGATCTGCGTTCTCTATCTGGAAACGCTGCGCCATCTGGAAGCCATCTGCGATTTCTTCGGCGTGGATTACAGCTCCATTTCGTAATATCCCCTTCCCCTGAACCACAGGAGAACCGCATAATCAAAAAATCCGGAGCCGTTATAGACTCCGGATTTTTTGGTCCTGCTGTCAGCTTCGCATAATCACGCGCCGTTCTTTGACAAATAAACCCGCCTTTGCAGAAAAAGCATCTGCAAAGGCGGGTATTTTTTTCATCAGGTTCCGCTCCTGCATAAACAGGCGCGATTCCTGTCACTCTGCGCCGTCCGCATCGCGCCGCGCAATTTGTTCGATGCACTCCAGCGCCCGCGCGGAAATCGCGGCATTCTTGTTGCGCTTGCCCTTCACCCGCCGCTCCAACGGGGCGATAATCCCGAAATTGACGTTCATCGGCTGGAAATTCCCGCTGACCGCGCCGCCGGAAATATAAAGTCCCAGCGCGCCGATGGCGGTTTCCTGCGGAAAATCAAGCGGCGGCAGACCGGCAAAGCGGCGGGCGGTTTCCAGTCCCACCAGCATTCCGGAGGCGCAGGACTCCACATAGCCCTCCACGCCGGTCATCTGCCCGGCAAAGCTGACACGCTCCATGCCGCGCAGCCGGTAATAGCGGTCCAGCAGACGCGGCGCGTTCAGGTAGGTATTGCGGTGCATCTTGCCATAGCGTACAAAGGCGGCGTCGCGCAGCGCGGGGATCAGCCCAAACACACGCCGCTGCTCCCCAAACCGCAGGTGCGTCTGAAAGCCGACCATATTGTAAAGCGTCCCGTCCGCATTGTCCTTTCGGAGCTGCACCACGGCGTAAGGCTCCTCGCCTGTGCGCGGGTCCGCCAGACCGACCGGCTTCATCGGGCCAAAGCGGAGCGTATCCACGCCACGCCGCGCCATGACCTCCACCGGCATACATCCCTCGAACACGCCCTTATCGTCAAAGCAGTGTACCTCCGCCTCCTCCGCGCTGCACAGCGCGTTCCAAAAGGCTTCGTATTCCGGCTGGGTCAGCGGACAGTTGATATAGTCCGGCGTACCGCGGCCATAGCGGGATGCAAAAAACGCATGGTCAAAGTCGATGCTCTCCCGCGTCACAATGGGCGCCGCCGCATCATAAAAATGCAGTCCCTCGTCCGCGCAGAGGCGTGCGATGACCGCGCTGAACGCATCGCTGGTAAGCGGCCCCGTGGCGATGATGACCTCGCCTTCCGGCAACTCCTCCGCCTCCGTGCGGACGACCTCGATGCAGGGGTGGGAGCAGATGCGCTCCGTGACCATCCGCGCATAGCCCGCGCGATCCACAGCCAGCGCGCCGCCCGCAGGGACGCGGTTTGCATCCGCACACTCCATGATCAGGCTGCCCAGCCGCCGAAGCTCCTGCTTCAGCAGGCCGACGGCGTTCGTCAGCTCGTCTGCGCGGAAGGAATTGGAGCAAACCAGCTCCGCAAAATCGCCGGAGGTATGCGCCGGGGTCATTTTCTCCGGCTTCATCTCCAGCAGACGCACATGGATGCCCCGCTGCGCAAGCTGCCATGCCGCCTCGCACCCTGCAAGACCCGCGCCGATGACTGTCACAGTCTGTTCCATCGCGCGCCCCTTATTCTTCCGCTGCCACAGGCTTCTCTGCGGCGGGCTTGCGCGCTGTGGTCTTTTTTGTGGTCGCTTTCCTGGCCGCAGGTTTTTTCGCGGCGGATTTTTTTGCAGCCGCTTTCGGCTTTCCCGCTGTTTTCGCTGTATCCGACTTGACCGCCGCGTCGGATTCCACAGAAGCGGACGCTTCCGGTGCAGGTGCAGCCGCGTCTGACGCGGGCGTACTCTCCCCTTCCGCTGCCGCAGCAGGCTTTTTGCGATAGCCGCGCTGATCCTCCGGCAGGAAGTTCGGGCAGGCCTCATTGATGCAGAACGTCTTTTTCTTGCCGCGCCCGGAGAGCTTAAAGAGCGTCTTGCCGCAGTCCGGGCAGGTTTCCGCCACCGGCACGTTCCATGTCATGAACCCGCAGTCCGCGCCGCGCTCGCAGGCGTAATAGGTATATCCCTTTTTGCTGGTGCGTTTCAAAATGCGGCTGCCGCACTTTGGGCATTTGCCCGGCATCTCGATGACAATCGGCTTTGTAAATGTGCATTCCGGAAAACCGGGACAGGCCAAAAAGCGCCCAAAGCGTCCGCTTTTCACCACCATCTTCCGGCCACAGACGCTGCAAATCTCGTCGCTTTCCTCGTCCGGCACCTTGATGCGCACGCCGTCCAGCGCGGTTTCCGCACTTTTCATCTCCGCGTCAAAGCCGTCATAAAACTCACGCAGGACGCCTTTCCATTCCTTTTTCCCTTCCTCGATCTCGTCTAAGGAATCCTCCATGCGGGCGGTAAACTTCAGGTCAACGATGTCCTGAAAATAGTCGCACATCAGTTTGTTCACCGTTTCGCCCAGCGGCGTCGGCTTCAAATACCGTCCATCCTTCGCCACATATTCGCGCGAGGTGATGGTGCTGATGGTCGGCGCGTAAGTGGACGGGCGGCCTATGCCCTTTTCCTCCAGCGCGCGGATGAGCGTTGCCTCCGTATAGCGCGCGGGAGGCTGCGTAAATTTCTGCTCGCGGTTGAATTTTTCCGCCGAAAGCAGCTCGCCCTCGTTCAAATTTGGCAGACGGCGGCGTGGCTCGTCGCTCTCCTCGTCCTTCCCTTCCTCATAAACTGCGGTATAGCCGGGAAATTTGATTTCCGAGTGGTTCGCGCGGAACACGTGTTCCCCGCTGGCCACGTCGATCACCACGTTGTCATAGACCACGTTGGCCATCTGACTTGCAATGAACCGCCCCCAAATCAGCCGGTAAAGCCGATACTGGTCGCCGCTCAGGTCCTTTTTCAGCAGCTCCGGCGAGAGCGAAACATTGCTGGGACGAATGGCCTCATGCGCGTCCTGCGCGCCGTTTTTGGTCTTATAGGTGCGCGGCTTTCCGGGATAAAACTGCGCGCCGTAATGCGCCCGGATATATTCTCCCGCAGCGGCAAGCGCCTCGTCGCTGATGCGGAGCGAATCGGTACGCATATAGGTAATCAGGCCGACCGTCCCCTGCCCCTCGATGTCCACGCCCTCATATAGCTGCTGGGCGATGCTCATCGTGCGGGCAGGGGTCATCCCAAGGCGGCGGGAGGCCTCCTGCTGCAAACTGGATGTGATAAACGGCGCGGATGGGGTGCGCTGCTTTTCCCCGCGTTTGACCGCGGAAACATGGAACGGCTGCCCCTGCGTTTCGCTGATGACCGCGTCCACATCCTCCGCACTGTGCAGCTCTGTCTTTTTTCCACCGCGCCCAAGATAACGTGCAAGGAAGCCGCCCTCCTCCGTTTCCCGCCGCAGGGAAACGTCCAGCAGCCAGTATTCCTCCGGCTGGAACGCGCGAATTTCGTTCTCCCTGTCCACGACGATCCGTGTGGCAACAGACTGCACGCGGCCTGCGGAAAGGCGCGGACGTCCCATTTTGCGCCAGAGCAGCGGCGAGAGCGTATAGCCGACCAGCCGATCCAAAACGCGGCGCGCCTGCTGCGCGTTGACCAGATCCATGTCGATTTCCCGCGGCGCGCGGATATTCTCCGTGACCACTTTTTTCGTGATTTCGTTAAAGGTAACGCGCTTCGCCTTTTCGTCCGGGATGGAAAGCAGTTCCTTCAGGTGCCATGAAATGGCCTCTCCCTCGCGGTCAGGGTCGGTTGCAAGATAGACGGTTTTCGCCTTGGACGCTTTCTCCTGCAGCTCCTCGATGAGCGCCTCCCGTCCCTTCACCGGGATATATTCCGGGGTGAAATCATGCTCGATGTCCACACCCATCCGGCTGCGCGGCAGGTCGCGCAGATGTCCCATCGACGCGACGACACGGAAGCTGCCTCCCAAATATTTTTCAATGGTTTTGGCCTTCGCCGGGGATTCCACGATCACCAGCTCTGTTTTTGCTTTTGCCATAGGTGTTTCCCTTTCATTTTGCGATATTCAGGCTGAACCGCTTGCCTGGCCGCTGCGTAACATAGCCCTTGATTTGCAGCATCGTCAGCTCGCTGAGCACCGTTGCAGCGGGAAGGCCGCTCGCATCCACGATGTCGTCTATATGCATATCCGGGTCTTTCAGCGCGGAAACGATTTTTAGCTGCGCTTCGTTCAGGCTCTCCAGCTGCGTTTGCAGCAGAGTCGGCTGCTTTGCCTTCGGCTCCGGCTTTGCCGTCTCGTCCGGTTCCGGCCTGGCGCGGTTCTTTGTGCGAAAGCGCCAGAACACGCCCTTCTTTTCCGGCTCGGCGCGCGCTTCCGCGTTCCGGTTCTCCTCCGGAATGGCGTAGGAGTCCGGGAGCGTCCGGTTTTTCTCCGGGGGATCGGAGAGCTTTTCCGGAAACCGCGCCGCGTACTCACGCAGAACGTCTGCGCCGCATTCCGCAATGATCGCCCCTTCGCGCAGCAGCTGGTTGCAGCCACGGCTCGCCGGTGCGTCCGCGTTGCCCGGCACGGCAAATACGTCCCGTCCGTAGTCCAGCGCAAAACGCGCCGTGATCAACGCCCCGCTGCGCAGCGGCGCTTCCGCCACGACAGCGCCCACGGAAAGCCCCGCCATAATGCGGTTGCGGCGCGGAAAATTTTCCGGCCCGCCCCGTGCATCCGGCGGATATTCGCTGACCAGCGCACCGGCGGCGCATACGTCCGCATAAAGCCGCCCGTTGTACTTTGGGTAAACGTCGTTGATCGCCACGCCCAGCACGCCGACGACGATCCCGCCCGCCATCAGCGCCCCTTCCGCAGCGCGGGAGTCGATCCCCGCCGCCAGTCCGGTGACAACGATCCCGCCGCCGGACGCGATCTCATAGGCGATATTGCGCGCCATTTTCTCCCCATACGGCGTGCAGCGCCGGGTGCCGACCACGGCGATCAGCATCTCGGAATCCACGGCAGGGAGCCGTCCCTTCACATAAAGGACGCAGGGCGGGTCCGGAATGCTTCGCAGCCGCTCCGGATAGGCAGCATCCCGCAGCGTGATGAGGTCAACGCCCAGCTCCCCACAGCGGGAAAGCGTCTGCGCCGCCGAAGCCGTGTCCCGGTTCAGCAGCGCGGAAAGCTCCGTTTCCTGAATGCCCTCCGTTTTCCGCAGCGCCTGTTCCTCTGCAAAATAGATTTCCTTTGCGCCGCCGAAGCGCTCCAGCAGCGCGATCCGGGTGCGGGAACGCAGATGATTCAGAGAGGAGAACCATATCCAATATTCCAGCTCCGACACGCTGCATTCGCCCCTTCCTGCTGCATCTCTCAAACAGAGAAATGATACATATATCTGATATATGCTATTATATCTTCGTATTTTAAGGTTTATATCTCGCTTTTTTCATTCCCGCGCTCCTGCCTGCCCAGCTCCCACATAACGATGGCCGCCGCCACCGCCGCGTTCAGCGATTCGCAGCCGCCGCGCATTGGGATAATCAGTTCCCCATCACACAGCGCGCGCAGCTCCGCGCTCAGTCCCTGCCCCTCGCTGCCGATTGCAACCGCCGCGCCGCGCAAATCCATGCTGCGGATGTCCGCTGCTGCAGGCGAAAGCGCAGCGCCATAAAGCCGGACGCCGTGTTCCGTGAGATAGGCACGCAGCGCTGTGCGCTCCATCACATAAAAGCGTTGGCGGAACACCGCGCCCATCGTGGCGCGCACCGCCTTTGGGCTATAAGGGTCCGCACACGCGCCGGTCAGGACCACGCTGTCCATACCCAGTGCGTTTGCGGTGCGGAGGATGGTTCCCAGATTGCCAGGGTCCTGTATCGTTTCCAGCACCAGCGCGCGCCCCGGCGGGGCCAGCGCCCAGTGCCGCCGTTTTACGGTGAATACCACATCGGCGGCGGATTTCAGGGGCGACACATAGTCCAGAAGCTCCGGTGGAACCAGATACTGCCGTGCGCATGGAATATCCGCCGTTGGCGGCGATGCCCAGAGCGCCGCCGTGATCTCCGCGCCATGCAGCAGCGCTTCCCGCAGCAGCTTTGTGCCATCGCAGACAAACTCCCCCGCCGTCTGCCGCGCCGCGCGGTCTGCGCCCAGCAGACGGACATGGCGAATCAGCTCATTTTTCCGGCTGGTCAGCGTTTCCATTCAGCGCCGTCCGCCAAAACCGCCGCGCGGTCCGCCGCCGGAACCCCGTCCACCTGCGGGGCCGCCCGGTCCTCTGCCGCCTGTCGGTTTGCCCGGCCCTCTGCCGCCCGCAGGTCTGCCCGGTTCTTTGCCGCGCGGCCCTCTGCCGCCGGGAGCCATACGCTGCAGCGGAGGCGCCGGACGCTTTGGACGCGGTGGAGGCGGAGCAGAGCGGTAACGCGGCGCGAACAGATAGCGCGGCGGTGCGGGGCGCTCCCAACGCAGGAAGCTGCGCACCCGGTTTGCCGCGCCGATGGTCGCAAGCGTCGCCGTCACAGTCGCAAGCAGCGCACCGGACGCGGTGAACACGGAGGACGATGCACGGTCACTGATGTCCACATAATTCCCCGCGCCGTCCGTCACGCCAAGCTGCATTCCGTATTCGGAAAAAAGCTGCGCCAGATACAGCGCCTGCTGACCGGTGAGCGCACAGGCGATCTCAATGGGCGCTTCCGCAGTCAGCGTGCGCGCCTCCGTCGCCGTATAGCCAAGCGTATCCCGCAGGAGCGACTGCGCCTGCGTCCGGCTGCATCCGCCACAGGAGATGAGGATCAGGCGATAATCGCTCCCCGGCGCTGCAACGGTATCAACCGGCACAGCGGCGGCGGCAAGCGTCGCGCCGCATGACGGACAAAAGCGCATTCCCGCGCCCGTCTGCGCGCCGCACTGTGGGCAAAAAGACATGGCAAACAACCTCCTCCATTTTTCAGACGCCCCTGTACGCCGCTGTTCCGGCGCGCAGGCATCATTCGTGATTCATAAGGCAGAATAGCTCAAGCATAGCACCGGATTTTTGACTTGTCAAGATTTTTAAGGCCGCACAACAGGGAAATAACACCTATTAAAGCACACGGGCTTCGATGCAGCGGCAACACCCCCCGTTGTGTCTGTGGTAATTGGCGATGTCCTGCGCGGCGTGAAGGCGCCGCACGCGGTTTTGGGATTGCAAAACCCCGCCGAATCGGGTATAATGCAATCACCTTATCAATAAACAAAAGAAAGGGTTGCCTTGAAATGAAAAAGACAGAGAGCGACGGCAAGGGAACATGGCTGTTGTGCCTTGGGTGTCTCTTTGCGATCATACTCGCCATACTGGTGCTGTTTGTACAGCAGATTTCGGCGGAGCTGATTTGTTATATCCTCTGTGCGGGCTGCATTGTTCTTGGGCTTTGCTTCATCATGCGCTTTTGCCTGAACAAAGCATATCTGCATCTGCACAACTACAGCCTGACCATCGGATTGTTCCTGGCGATCCTGGGCATCTGTGGTCTGGTACAGAATGCGGCGCTCACGGCGGTTCTGGGAACGATTTTCGGTATCTATCTGCTGGTGCTGGGTCTTGTCCTGCTGCAATTTTCCGTGCAGATGAAGCTGCTGCACCGCAGTCTCTGGGTCGCCATCCTGATCTGTGCCGTGCTGGTCATTGCAGCGTCAGCCGTCGTACTGCTCCGGTTCCAGCCCGTTCTGGATCTGCTGCCTGACTTTTCCTATTGGGCGCTGCTCTGCGGCGGCGCGTTGGATTTGCTTGCGCTTGTCGCCGTGTCCTTCGGTCTGCGGCGATTTGAAAAACAAACCGCCGCCGGGGACAGGGTGGAGGAACCACTCCCGTCGGAACCGGAACCGGTTTCTCCCCCGCCAGATTTATCCGTTGCGGATGCAGCGGCGCCGGAAGCCGCGTCCTTCCCCACAGAGGCGGCAGCGCCGGGCGAACCGGACGCTGTGCCGGAGCAAAGCGATGCGCCCGCTCCGAATGGCGCTGATAACGCAGATACCGCCGCGACAAAGGCGGAGAGCATCCCGCAGTAACAGGTCTTGCACGCTCTTTGTCTGCGCTGCGCAAACATTACGGATAGCGCCGCAAACACCGGACACAGGAAACAAAAAGCGCTGGAGCATTGCCGTTTTGACAATGTTCCAGCGTTTTTTCGATATGTTTCGTTATCCCTCGACCTTGCAGCACTGGACGAAGTGACCCGGCGTGACTTCGCGCAATGTCTGCGGCTGCAAGCATTCCTCGCTGGCCAGCGGGCAGCGGCTCGCAAAGCGGCAACCGGGCTTCGGTTCCACCGGAGAGGTCAGCTCGCCTTTGATGAGGATATGCTTTTTCTTTTTGTGGATATCCGTGGAGGGAATGGCGGACAGCAGCGCCTGCGTATAGGGGTGCAGCGGGCGCTCAAACAGCTCCTCGCTCTCGCTCGTCTCCACCAGCTGCCCCAGATACATCACGCTGATGTTATCGGAGATATAGCGTACAACGGAGAGGTCATGCGTGACGAACATATAGGTCAGTCCGGTTGACTCCTGCAAATCCAGCAGCAGATTCAGCACCTGCGCCTGAATCGAAACGTCCAGCGCGGACACAGGTTCATCGCAGACCACAAACTTGGGGTTCATGGCCAGCGCGCGCCCGATGCAGACTCTCTGGCGTCGGCCACCGTCCAGCTCGTGCGGATAGGCCATACGGAAACGGCGGGCAATGCCGACCAGATCCATCAGCTTTGTCACCTCCGCGTCGATATTGGCGCGCGTGGCACGGCCGGAGCGGAGCAGCACTTCCTTCAGCGTATCCTCAACGGTGAAGCGCGGGTTGACGGACGAGAACGGGTCCTGGAAAATGATTTGCATATTTTCCCGCAGCGCTTTCAGCTCTTTGGACTTCAGATGCGTCACATCCCTGCCCTCGTAATAAATGCTGCCGCCCGTACTCTCCAGCAGGTGAATAATCGTGCGCCCCAACGTGGACTTGCCACAGCCGGACTCTCCGACCACGCCCATTGTGTGTCCGCGTTCAAAGGACATGGTAACATCGTCTACCGCGTGGAGCTTTCCTTTGGGGGTGTCAAAATATTTTTTCAGCCCCTTAATTTCAACCAAAGCAGACATATCACTCCACCCCCTGCGTAATGCTTTCGTCGATGTTTTGGCAGCATCGGCACATATGACTGCCGTCCAACACGCGCATTTCGATGTCAGGGCCCTTGCACGCATCCGTCGCATATGGACAGCGCGGATGGAATTTGCAGCCCTTTGGCAGCGCGGTCGGGTCCGGCATCATGCCGAATATGGGCTTCAGACGCGACTTGCCCTGACTCATGTTCGGGAGAGAGTTGAACAGACCGAGCGTATACGGGTGCCTGGCGTGTTCAAAGACCTCCTCGATGGTACCGCTCTCCACAATCTCGCCCGCGTAAACCACGGCGACATGGTCGCAGGTTTCCGCCACAACGCCGAGATCGTGGGTAATCAGGATCATGGAGGTGTTCTTTTCCTCCTTCAGATTGTTGATCAGGTCAAGCACCTGCGCCTGAATCGTCACGTCCAGCGCCGTGGTCGGCTCGTCGGCGATCAGCAGATCGGGGCTGCACGCCAGCGCGATGGCGATGACAACGCGCTGCTTCATGCCACCGGAGAACTGATGCGGATATTCGCGCATACGCTCTCTGGGAATGCCGACCATCTCCAGCATATCCGCCGCCTGGCGGCGCGCCGCCTTCGGGTGACAGCCGGTCTGCTGGCGAATCCCGTCCGCGATTTGGTCTCCGATGCGCATGGTGGGGTTCAGTGCTGTCATGGGGTCCTGAAACACCATGGAGATGTGCGACCCGCGGATTTTCCGCATATCCTCTCTGGAAAGCTGCATCAAATCCTGTCCTTCAAACCATATCTCGCCGCCGCGGACGTGCGCGGGCGGGTGCGGCAAAATGCGCAGGATGGCTTTCGCAATCGTCGTTTTCCCGGCGCCCGTTTCACCCACAAGGCCAAGCGTTTCGCCTTTTTTCAGGTCAAAGGATACGCCGTTGACCGCGCGAACCGTACTCTCCCCCGATGAAAATTCCACCTGCAAATTCCGGACGGAAAGAAAAGCATCGTTTGTGTTTTCCATTTTCACATCCTCCATCAGTTTTTCAGCTTCGGGTCAAGCGCGTCCCGCAGACCATCGCCAAACAGGTTCAGGGACAGAACAAAAATCGCCATAAACAGACCGGGAATGATGACCTGATAGGGGTAATGCCGCATCAGGCTCTGCGCGCCGGAAAGCATCGCGCCCCATTCCGGTGTCGGCTCCTGCACGCCAAGTCCGATAAAGCTCAGGTTCGCGGCCATCATGATCGTGCCGCCGACGCCCATCGTGGACGAAACAATCAGCGGGGAAATCGTGTTCGGCAGGATATGGACAAACATCAGCCGCGCTTTGGAACAGTTGGTGGCCTGTGCCGCCTCCACATATTCCAGCTTGCGCTGGCTCAAAAACTGTGCGCGTATCATGCGACAACACAGGGCGATTCGTCCGATGCCCAGCGCCACGATGGTCTGCATCACGCCGATGCCAAGAGACACGGAAATGATGACGGCCAGCAGCATTCCGGGGATGGACTGCACCACATCGCAGCCGCGCATGATCAGCGTTTCCACCCAGCCGCCGAAATAACCGGCGACGCAGCCAAGAATGATGCCGAGCGCAAGGCCGATGACCACCGCGCCCAGACCAAGCAGGAGAGAGTAGCGCGTACCATAAAGCAGGCGGCTGAAAATATCACGCCCGTACTGATCCGTGCCGCAGATGTGCGCCCACGACATACCCTGGTTTTTCTCCACCAGACTAAATTCCGCATAGTTATAGGGGGTCAGGATGGGCGCAAAAATCGCAATCAGGACATAAATTGCAAAAATCACCATGCCGACGACCGCCAGCCGGTCCCGGAAAAGCCGCTTCATGACTTCCTTGACCTGGCTCTGCTTGCGCAGGGAATCCTCCGGTTCGTCCAGTGTTAATTCCGTTTTTTCCAGTTCAGGCACCGATCTGCACCTCCTTCGATTGCTTCCGCATCCAACGGCGGCGGCGACGTCCGCCGCCCTCATACTGGGACTTGATGCGCGGGTCCACAAACGCAAAGCAGAGGTCAACCAGAAGCATGACCACGCTGAATACGATGGAAAGCACCACCACGGTGCTGCGGATTACCGCGTAGTCGCGTCCGCCAACGGCCTCCACCATATACTTGCCGATACCGGCGATGGAGAACACGTTTTCGATGACAACCGTACCGCCCAGACTGGAGCCGAAGCTGTCGCCCGCCTGCTGAATCAGCGGAATCAGGGCGTTGGGCAGCGCGTAACGGAACAGGATGTTCCGCTCCGTCATTCCCTTTGCGCGCGCGGTCACAACATAATCGCTGCGGATGACCTCCAGCATACTGGAGCGCGCCTGACGCGCCATGGTCGCAACGCCGCGCAGGGAGTTTGTGACAATCGGCAAAATCCATCCCGTCCAATGCGTCACGCCATAGGATGGCAAAAGCGAGAGCTTTTGCGAAAACAGCAAGAGGAGCTGCAACGCGAACCAGAATGACGGGACCGAAACGCCGAGCAGCGCGATCACCATGCAGAGGTTATCCAGCCATTTACCCCGGTGAATCGCGGCGATCATGCCCAGCGGGATGCCGATGATAATTTCCAAAATAATCGCGGAGAACGCCAGCATCAGGGTTTTGGGGAAACGCAGCGCAAGCTCGCCCGCGATGGATACGCCGTTGATATAGGACTCGCCCAGATCGAAGCGCAGGAACGTGTTATACATATATGTGCCGAG
The DNA here is from genome assembly GCA_020860205.1 of Oscillospiraceae bacterium. GTDB lineage: Bacteria > Bacillota > Clostridia > Oscillospirales > Oscillospiraceae > RGIG7114. The sequence goes on from JAJBUU010000060.1 coordinate 37,148, forward strand.
CTGAACCAAATAGGGATCGTTCAGCCCCATCTGCTCCCGCAGGTTATCGATCTCCTGCTGGGAAGCGCCGGTGCCGAGAACCGTCGTGGCGGGGTCGCCGGGACAGAAGTACATGATGGTGAAAACGATTACGCCGACCAGAAGAACGACCGGAATAATCATTAAAACACGCTTGATGATATACCGAACCATAAGCTGACGGCAAAAGCCGCATGAAAACGAAATGAACCGGAGGCCCGTGCAAGGCTCAGCACAAACCCGCATTTCGATGCGGCAGCGCCTCTACCCTCCTTTTGTTTTTTTGAAATGGGATATACGGAAAGACGGCCCCGCAGGAGAGTGTCCCGCAGGACCGCCTTCATCAAGTGGGAAAGGAACGCCGGAGGTTATCCGTCTTATTTGCCGGAAGCGTTCCAGTCGTAAGACAGCGCGCCAAGGTTCAGGCAGCCCTTGGAGCCGATATGCGCATCCTCATCGCCGATCCAAGAAGCGGCAGCGCCGTACTCGTTTGCGTAAATCAGGTTCTTGTGATAGCACTGGTCTTTCACATAAGCCTGGAAGTCATAGACCGTCTCATCGCTGTGCGTTTCCACCTCGATGGCCGCAAGCAGCTTCTCCTGCAGGGCGTTGTCCTCCTCATGGAAGATCGTCCAGCCGTTCTTTGCATAGTTTGCAACAGAATCCCAGTCATAGCAGCTCGTGATACGGGTGACAAGCTGGCCATTGACGATGAACAGGTCATACTCGGTCGCATCCGCTTTCATCTGCGTGGTGGTTGCGCGGTCATAGCCCATGATTTTCACGGTATTGGGGTTGCCGGTCAGCTCGCCGACATAATACTGGATCGCAGACGCAACGCCCTCTGCAATGTCCTCAGACTGGAGCAGCAGACGCAGGGAGATGGAAGACGCTGCAACGCCGGTTTCCGCGCAGTAAGCATCCAGATACTCCTTCGCGGTGTCCAGATTATAGTCGAAGTATTCCTCGCTTTCCCACGCAGACTGATAGTCGTTGAAGGAAGGATAAGACCAAGACACTGCCACTTCGCCGTCGCCGTCGCAGGCAGCGTTCAGCACGCCCTCCGAATCAATGCAGTAAGCAATCGCCATACGCAGGTTCAGGTTGCTGGTGGGGGAGTTGGAGGAAACGTTGAACGCGAGGCCATAGGAGCCTTCCGGCTCGACAAAGAGCGTGTAAGCGTCGTTGTCCTCAAACAGGACCTTGTCCTCCATGCTGATGGAGCGCGCGATGTCGATCTCGCCGTTCTCCAGCGCGATGGCCATGGACGCCTCATCCGTGATGAACACATAGTGGATCTGGTCGATGTTGCTCATATCCCACATAGAGCAATAGCCGTCCGCCGTAGACTTGGTCTCGTTCGCAGCCTCGTTCCAGAAGCTGTCCGCCTTCGTCAGCAGTGCGTCAGAGCCGGAGGTATAGGACGCCAGCACCATCGGGCCGGTGCCGATGGGATCGGAGGTCATGCCGTCCGCAGAAGCCTCATAGGACGCCTGTGTGACCATGTTGATGGCGGAGCAGATGTCCTCAAAGTTGCCTTCCGTGTTGCCGGCTTCCGTCAGCGTCATGTTGAACGTCAGCTCATCGACCAGCTCCATGCTCTCGATCGCGTTGGCCTGCGTCATCTTGCCGGCTGCGCGGCATCCCTCGAAGGAGAAGATGGCGTCAGATGCGGTGAACGCATTCCCGGCGGAGTCCACGATGCCCTCGCGGATCTTGATCTGATAAGTACGCTCGCCGATCTGCTCCTCGCTCTCGGTCATTACGTCATAGTGCGTCATCGTCCAGGAGTCGGGATCGATGATATCCGCGGTCAGGTTCTGGTAAATCATGGGCGCCATGTTCTGGCGGCCGATGTTATAAGCGCCCCACGGCTCCCATGTCTTGATGTCGGCGCTGATGCCAACGACGACCTCACGGGTGCCTTCAAACGCAGCTTCTTCCACCGCATCCGTCGCGCCGTCGGATGCAGGGGTGGTGCTTTCGGTGCTGGTGCTGGTACCGCTGTCGGTACTGGTTGTGCTCTCGCTGCTTCCGCAAGCGGTCAGGCCAACGGCCATGATACCAGCCAGCAGCATCGCAAGAATACGCTTTTTCATGTTGTAACCCTCCATAAATTTTTTGGTTTTTCTGGAAAAACCGGTCTTTTGTCAGCCCGGCGGTTCCCACACGTTCCATCCATCCTGTCAAACGGCGCTGTCTGACATTCTGCACATTTCCCGCGAAAAACCGCCGCGTCAAACTGTTTATAATTTACACGATTCCCGGTAGAATGTCAAATTAGAGTTGTTGATGGCGCATAAACGAAACTTATTCATTCCCGCTTCTGTCCTGCACCGGCGCCGTCGCGGTCAAAACCCCTGCAGATCTTCCAGCATACCGGGATGCTCCATGGTGTAGGTGATCGCGCGTTCCTCCTTTGGGGAGAGAACCACATTTTCCGCCGCGATCCCGTCATCACCGATGTGCAGCGTCAGATGGGACTCTCCATAAGGCGGCCATTCCGGCAAATCCCCGCCGTTCGGGTCGCCGGTTCTGGCAAAGTTCAGCCAATAATCCTGCAATTTGCCCGCGATTTCATAGTCCGAATCCGCGTATGTCTGGCCTGTGCTTTCAAATGTTTCAAACAAATACAGGACCTCTGTCCCATGCGGTGTGGACGCGCCAATGCGCGGCTTCCCGTGCGTATAATAGCTCTGTTCCTCTGTCGGCTGCTTTTTATCAATATAGTAAGCGTAAATCGGCCGCTTTCCCAGTTGCAGCTGCCGCCGCCCCCAAGCCTGACCCGGCGCAAGGGCAAAGCCCCGAAAATACTCCGGGCTGTCCAGCTTTTCACGCACCTTGCGCGTGAACATCCAGGAATCGCCTGCCACCGTGCCGCAGATCACCGGCACATCCGCAGCTTCGCCCCGTGCGATACACCTGCCCGGAACATCCGGCAGCGTCACCTTGTCCAGGAAGGGCTGAAACAGCGCCAGTTCCTGCATCTCGTCCAGTATGCCCCGCGATGCGGCGGTCATTTTTTCAAAGACCTCTCCCGCATCCTTTTCCAGCAGGTCATCCAGGCTCCAGCCCAGCGCGTCCAGGCATCTTTGGCACAGCGTTTGAAATTCCTCTTTCGTCCGCACCGCGTCCGCCTCGTTCAGTCCACCGCCCGACTGCACAGCCACGCGGCTGAATAATCCCCGCGCCAGCGGCGAGGAGAGCAGCATCCGTCCGGATACGCCTCCCGCCGAATAGCCAAAGACCATCACGCGCTCCGGATCGCCGCCAAAAGCGGCGATGTTGTCCCGCACCCAGCGCAGCGCCATGATCTGATCCAAAATCCCTGCATTCGTGGCCTGCCCCTGCCGTTCCTCCAATTCCCTGGTGGAAAAAAAGCCAAACATATTGCAGCGGTAATTGATGGTTACGACCACGGAACCCTTTGCAGCCAGCGCGTCCCCGTCAAACCGCGGGTCGGAGCCTCTCCCGCCCTGAAACACACCGCCATACACCCAAAAAAGCACCGGCAGCTTTTCTGTGCCTGTTTCCGCGGGCGTCCAAATATTCAAATACAGGCAATCCTCCGAAATTTCAAAATCGCGCACATCCTTCCGCGTCTGAATACACGCCGGAGAGAACGTGTCGCACACCAGCTCGCCCTCCCACGGCTCCGGCGGCTGCGGCGGGGCAAAGCGCAGCGCTCCAACCGGCGGCTTCGCAAATGGGATACCGCGAAACACCGTGTTCCCTGGCCGTCTGCCATCCGCTCCCGTTACAATGCCATACGTTATTCTGACCGTTTTCAATGCCATTGCTTTCATTCCTTTCATTATTTTTCGACGCCGCCGCACAAAATTGCCCGCCAGCCGCTCATGGCGGATTGATACGGTGGTACCTTCGCCCCCTGCGGCACGGCTCTTTGTCGAAAATCACATATTCAACGAGGACAGTATACAGTTCGTTGCGTCAAAATGTCAAATCAGATGCGCTGATACCTGCATAAGCAGGGCTTATGCCAAACAAACAGCCGACGCATACATCCCATGACAGAATGCACACATCGGCTGTTGATTCATGATTCGATCGTTTGCTTTGTCCGCCCGAAAAATGCGCCTGCTGAGCGACGCTTCAAAAGCCCTGCAGATCCTCCAGCATACCGGGATGCTCCATGGTGTACTGAATGACCCTTTCCGCTTCGGGATGATCCACAATATTCGCCATACCCCAGCCGTCGTCCCGGAAATGCATGACCTCCGGCGCGGACGCCGTAAACGGCTCCCAATGCGGCAGCCCGCCGCCGTTCGGATCGCCCGTCTCGGCAAAATTGACCCAATAATCCCCCATCGCGCCGGACAGGGCGTAGTCATAGGGCGTCCACGGATAATCGGTCCCACTGTCTCCACCATTCAGGTTACCGAACACGAACGGGATTTCCGAACCATGCACCGCAATCGTCTGCACCGTTCCGTCCGGCGTCCGGAGCGGCTGTTTGCCGGGGCGAAGATGCTCGTAATAGTAGCCATAAAGCGGCGCGCGACCGTTTTTGACCTGCGTCCGCCCCCACGAAATGGTCGGGGAATAGGAGAACGCGCGCAGCGCGGCCTGATTATTCTCCAAAAGCGGGCGCACCTTGCGGGAGAACATCCACGAATCGCCCGATACTGTGCCGCACATCAGGCTGACGTTTTCCGGGAACGCGCCCGCACAAATCAGCTTGCCCGGCACGTCCACGATGCTGTATCCGTCGATAAACGGCTGGAACACATAAAGCTCCCGCTCCGTCACCGCGTTGCCCGCGTCTATGAGCTTTTCCGTCACCTCCTGCGCGTCCCGGCGCAGCAGGTCGTCCACCGTCCAGCCAAGATGCGCCAGCGCGCGGGCGCAAAGCGCCTCCATCTCCGCCAGCGGGCGGATGGGGTCGCCCTCGTTCAGTCCCCCGCCGGAATGGACGATGGCGCGCCGGAACAGTCCGGCGGCGGGCGGCGCGCAAAGCAGCATCCGCACGGACATTCCGCCTGCGGACTGTCCGAAAATCGTGACGTTGCCGCTGTCGCCGCCAAAGGCCGCGATGTTGTCCCGAATCCATTCCAGCGCCGCGATCTGATCCAGCAGCCCAAGATTGCGCGGCGTGTCCGTCCCTGCGCGCGCGGCCAGCTCCGGCAGCGCAAAGAAGCCAAGCGGCCCGCAGCGGTAAGTGCAGGTGATCAGGATGACGCCCTTGCGCGCCAATGCCGCGCCATCCAGCTCCGGCGCGGCGGCGCGACCGCTGGTGAACCCGCCGCCATAGATCCAGAGCATCACGGGCAGCGGCGCGTCTCCCCGCTCCGCCGGCGTCCAGATATTCAGATAAAGGCAGTCCTCCGCAGTGAAACAGCGCCTGGGCGGATGTCCAAAGCTGGAGCGGAAGGGCTGCACGCAGGCGGGGCGGAACCCGTCGCACACCAGCTCGCCCTCCCACGGCTCCGGCGGCTGCGGCGGGGCAAAGCGCCGCTCCCCCACCGGCGGTGCGGCAAAGGGAACGCCCTTATAGCTCACGATGTCCCCTTTTTGATCCACCACGCCGCAAACCGTTCCGTATTTTGTTTGAATCGTCGCACGGCTCATGATAGCTGCAAAACCTCCTTTTTTGCTTGCGTTTACGCCGCCGGTTTCCATGGGGAACCCGGCGGCGTGAAAAGCTGCTTCGTTTGTCGGGGACGGCGCCGCAGGATCCGCCAGCAGCGCCGCCCTCGATGACTTTTTATCAGTAAACGATGGTATGGGTGCCGCCGACATACTGTCCGTTCGGCCACGGGAACCCGTCGCGCGCCACGGGGTCTCTGGAATCCAGGATTTCCTGCGGCATGATGTTCAGGTCGGGGCGGCCGGAGGCGAAGGTGCAGCCGTCCGGCACGGGCAGCTTGTAAAGGCGCGCCGCGTTGCCGCCGACGATCAGGTTGATTTCGTCCTGCGTGCAGAGGTTCAGGTCCTTCAGGCGATGTACCTGATGGGTCGCCCAGCCCAGCCAGTCGGGCTGATAGTTGGTCGCCTTCTGCTTCGACCAGATCCAGTTGTTGCGGTTGTAGCTGAACTTATTGCTCTCCGCCAGCTTGGTACCGTGGGTGATCTGCGGATACCACAGATGGCTGCCGGTGTCGCCGCCGCCCCAGATCAGCTTGGCCGCGCCGAGGTCTTCCTCCATCAGCGCGTACTCATAGTACTCGGCTTTCCAGTAGCCCGTCTCCAGATAGACGTTCTCAAAGCGGGCGGCCATGTCCACCGCACGCTCGATGTCGCGCGCCTTGCTGCCGCCGCCGTGCGCGATGATGAGCTTGAACTTGGGATACTTGGAGCAGATGCAGGCCAGCATGGTCATCGGTTCTTCCATATTGAAGCTGGAAAACTCATGTGCATAGCAGGGGATGTCATAGTTGATGCAAAATTCCGCTGTGGCGCACCACTCGGCAAAGCGCTCCTTTTTGCTGGGCATATCGCGGATACATCCCAGAGAGCCGGGCGCGAACTCGCCAACGCCGACAAAGAACTCCTTGTCCGGGCCGGAAAAATAGCCGTCCAGCTCCTTGATGGCCGCGTCGATCGTCCACTTGCGCTTGCCGTGCATCGCGTCCAGACGCAGCTCCGTTTCCACCGCGCAGGTGCGGAACTTGTCGGGGTGGTTCCGGCAAATCTCCGCATAGGCGGAGCTGTGCGTTCCGTTGAAGCTGGGCAGCAGGATACCCATATCCACCCCGTAAACGCCCATGTCATACAGCGCTTCCTTGGAGTTATCTACGGATTCGACCTCCTGGTTGAAGCCGGAAACCTTGCTGTCCTTTGCCGTAACATCCTTCTTGCCGCAGTGGATATGTCCGTCCACTACAAAACGACCGATCTTGCTCATAGTGCTTTCTCCTTTATCAATTTGATACAAAACAGCTCCATGCGTCATGCGTCCCGCATTTTTTTGAGCTTTCTGTTACTGTCATTATCACCCATTTCCGCGGAAAGCGCAAATCAAGCTTTTTGATTTTTCATCAAAAAGAATAATAACAGGACACGCGCCCCCGTGCCGCTGGCAGGGCGACAGCGTTTATTTTTAAGGCAGCGCCGCATAAAAATAAAATGCTGCCGCCCCGGTTTCCGTGTGGTTGCCTATTGAAAAATCCGCCGGACGATGCTATAATATCCTCAAAATTTTTGGGATGATCGGAATATAGAGGGTTTTATGAAGGACAAACTGATTCGACAGATTATTTGCCCGCTGCTCGCGGCGCTGATTTGGGGAACGGCGTTCGTGGCGCAGCGGGTCTGTGCGGAAAGCGTGCCGCCGTTCGCGTTCAACGCGATTCGCAGCGTCATCGCGTTTCTTTTTTGCTTCTGGTTTCCCGCGCGTTTGACACTTCGGCGCGCCGCCGCGGAACGTCGGTACCCAGGACGGATTGGAAAATGCTGCTCACCGGTGGTATCTTCTGCGGCATTTTCCTCTCGTTTTCCACCAATTTGCAGCAGGTCGGCATTGCGAACAGCAGCGCGGGCAAGGCGGGCTTCATCACCGCGTTCTATGTGGTGCTGGTGCCGGTGTTCGGCATTTTCCTGAAAAAGCGCGCCGGGGTTCAGGTCTGGGGCGGCGTGGCGCTTGCAGTCGCCGGACTTTATCTGCTGTGCATTCAGGCCGGAGAGGGCTTCGATTTGCAGCCGAGCGATTTTTATCTGCTGCTCTGCGCCGTATTTTTTGCGCTGCAAATCCTGTGCGTGGATCATTTCGTGCAGTTTGTGGACGGCATCAGGCTCTCCTGCATCCAGTTCGCCGTGAACGCGGTCGTTTCCACAGCGCTTTCCCTTGGATTTGAAACGGTGGATTGGAGCGCGGTGCAAAGCTGCACATGGCCGCTGCTGTACATGGGCATCGGCTCCTGCGGCGTCGCCTATACGCTGCAAATCATCTCGCAGCGCGGCTCCAACCCCACGGTGGTCACGCTGCTCTTTTCGCTGGAGAGCGTGTTCTCCGTGCTGGCCGGCGCGGTGCTGCTGAACGAGGTCCTCTCTGTCCGGGAATACGCCGGCTGTGTGCTGATGTTCATCGCGGTGGTTCTGGCGCAGATCCCGCTGCCGCAGCGCCGCACCCACGCACGCCTGCATCCGCACGACGGAGATGGGCAAAAAAATCATTGCAACCCCTGACGCATAAACCGCGTCAGATCACTCGTATTATTCGTATCAGAAAGGATCAACAGAAAACATGGAAAACAGCGCAAAGAGTATGGAAAAGATCGTCGCCCTGTGCAAGAACAGGGGCTTTATCTTTGCCGGAAGCGAAATTTACGGCGGTCTCGCCAACACATGGGACTACGGTCCGCTGGGCGTGGAGCTGAAGAACAACGTCAAGCGGGCATGGTGGAAAAAATTTGTGCAGGAGAACCCCTATAACGTCGGCCTGGACGCTGCGATTTTGATGAACCCGCAGACATGGGTGGCCAGCGGCCACGTCGGCGGCTTTTCCGACCCGCTGATGGACTGCAAGGAATGCAAGGAACGCTTCCGCGCGGACAAGGTGATCGAGGACTGGTGCGGCGAAACGGGCTTTGATCCTGGCCGCAGCGTGGATGCGATGAGCCAGAGCGAGATGAAGGAGTTCATCGAAACGCACGAGATCTGCTGCCCCAGTTGCGGCAAGCGCAACTGGACGGACATCCGCCAGTTCAACCTGATGTTCAAGACGTTCCAGGGCGTGACGGAGGACGCAAAGAACACCGTCTACCTCCGCCCGGAGACCGCGCAGGGAATATTTGTCAATTTTAACAATGTGCAGCGTACCACGCGCAGAAAGCTGCCCTTTGGCGTTTGCCAAATCGGAAAGAGTTTCCGCAATGAAATCACACCGGGCAACTTCACGTTCCGCACACGCGAATTTGAGCAGATGGAGCTGGAATTTTTCTGCAAACCCGGCACCGAGCTGGAGTGGTTCGCCTATTGGAAGCAGTTCTGCCACGACTGGCTGCTTTCGCTGGGGATGCAGGACGACAACCTGCGTCTGCGCGACCATGAGCAGGCCGAGCTGAGCCACTATTCCAATGCCACAACGGACTTCGAGTTCGCGTTCCCCTTCGGCTGGGGCGAGCTTTGGGGCGTTGCCAGCCGCACGAATTTTGACCTGACCGCGCATCAGAATACCTCCGGACAGGATATGAGCTATTACGATCAGGAGCAGAACGAGCACTATATCCCTTATGTTGTGGAGCCATCTCTCGGCGCAGACCGCGTGACGCTGGCCTTCCTGCTGGACGCTTACGACGAGGAGGTCGTCGGACAGGACAAAAAGGGCAACGACGACGTGCGCACGGTGCTGCATTTGCACCCGGCGCTGGCGCCCTATAAGTGCGCCGTGCTGCCGCTGAGCAAGAAGCCGGTCCTGACCGGCCCGGCGACGGAGCTTTACCAGACGCTTTCCAAGGACTTTATGTGCGATTATGACGAAACCGGTTCCATCGGCAAGCGCTACCGCCACGCGGACGAGATCGGCACGCCGTTCTGCATCACACTGGACTTTGACACCGTGGGCGACCCGGAAAAGGGCACCCCGGCGGACGGCTGCGTTACCATCCGCGAACGCGACTCGATGCAGCAGGTGCGCCTGCCCATCGCGGAGGTGCGTGATTACATCGCGGCGCGCATCCGCTTTTGAGCAGGCCGATGGACGGGAAAGATGAAAACAGGCCGCCGGAGGATTCGCTGGCCGAGCCGCCGCAGGAGAACAGCGGGGAATTTTTGTTCCGCGTACTAAAGCCGTTCGGCTGCTTCGTCGTGCTTGGCGCAATGGTGCTGGTGCTGCTCATTTGCTTTACCTATCAGCGCGACCCGGTGACCGACTATGAAGCGCCGCAGGGCAGCGTCTATTACGCCGCGCACCCTGACGAGCTGGCGGTGGAGCTGGAGCGCAATCTGCTGCCCTACCTGCCGGAGTGTACGCTGACCGTCGGGGACAGCGCCGTCACCATCACCGCTTCAGCGGACGACCTGCCGGATTTGCAGCGCGCGCTCACTGCGGTCTATGACGAGAGCCTGTTCCGCTTTCAGTCGGAATGATGCCGCGCCAGTCAGGCGCGGAAAAAGGGGGAAATCAGGGGATGGATACGCCCTTTTCAAACGAGCTTTTGCAGTTCCGGCGGCAGATGGAAGCGCTGCTGGAATCGCCGGATATACGGGAAACGGTGCTGGGAACGGAGTTCCCAGCGTTCATGGAGCCGTATCTCTCCGCGTTCTTTGACCTGAACGCGGGCGGCAAGCGCGTCCGCGCCTATCTGGTCAAGCTGGGCTTTGCGCTGTGCGGCGGCACGGATACGGCGCGCATCCTGCCGGCGGCGCTGTCGTATGAGATTTTTCAAACCGGTATCCTGATCCATGACGACATCATAGACGACAGCCCGACCCGCCGGAACCTGCCGACGCTGCACGTCCGGCTGGGCGGCGACCGCGACGCGGTTTCCAAGGCGATTTGCATGGGGGATGTCGGCATCATCAACGCCTTCGGACTGCTTGCGCGCGCCGGATTTGACGGGGAAACCGTCCGGCGGGCGATCCGCCACCAGCAGAAGGTCTATAATCTCACCATCGCGGGCGAGCTGAAGGACATCGAGCTTTCCGGCGCACAGACGTGCAACATGGCGGACATTATCCAGATGTATGAGCTGAAAACGGCGTGGTACACGATGATCGGGCCGATGCAGCTTGGCGCAATTTTGGGCGGCGCGCCGCAGCGCCTGCTGGATGAGATCGAGCGGGCAGGACTGGCAATGGGAACGGCCTTCCAGATACAGGACGATATTCTCGGCATTTTCGCGGACACAGGGGAGATCGGCAAGTCCAATCTCTCGGATATGCAGGAGGGAAAAACAACCGTCCTGACCCAGCACTTTCAGGAGCACGCATCAGACACGCAGCGGGCGCGCTTCCGCCGGATTTACGGCAGACGGGAGAGCGGTGCGGCGGAGCTGACAGAGCTGCGTCAGCTCCTGCGGGAAACGGGGAGCGACGCCGACGCCGACGCGCGCTGCCAGACATATGTCGAGACTGCGCGGCGGCAAATTGCACAGATGGAGATTTCGGATGCGAACCGGGCGATCCTGTGGAGCTTTCTGGATTATTTGACCGGCAGAACGCGCTGAACGGAACAGGAGAGAGACAAAATGGGCAAAAAACCGGGGGACCGCAAGGACGGCGCGCTGCTGCGCGATTTGGACTCCATGCATTTTATCGTGCCGCTGCTTTACCCAAACCGCTGCGACAACGAGGCGTTTATTTCGGAACGCATCGACCTGACCGCGTTGGAACGCTATCTGGCACGCAAGAACGCAGAGGAGCCGGACTATCCATACAACCTGTTTCAGGTCGTCGTGACCGCCATCCTCAAGACGATCACGCTGCGCCCCAAGCTGAATCGCTTCATAGCGAACAAAAACACTTATCAGCGCAACGTGATTTCCGCCGCGTTCGTGGTGAAAAAGCTGTTTTCCGATAACGGGCAGGAGGCGCTGGCGGTGCTTTATGCCGACCCGGACGACACCATTGACACGGTGCATGAAAAGATTTATCGGCAGGTTTCCTCCTGCCGCAGCGACAAGGCGGACGCTTCCACCGGCGCGATGGATATTTTCAACCGGCTGCCGCGCCCCTTGAGCAAGGCGATCGTCCGCTTCGTCTGCTTTCTGGATCGGCACGGCTGGGTGCCGCAGTCGCTGATCGCCACCGATCCGTATTACTGCTCTGTGGTGCTGAGCAATCTTGGCTCCATCCGGCTGCACTCCGGTTATCACCACCTGACGAACTGGGGCACCAACTCCATCTTTGTCGCCATCGGGGAGCGCAAACTGCGCCCGGCTTATGACGCGGAGGGCAACGTGGCCATGCAGGACAGCCTTGATCTTGGCATCACCATCGACGAACGGCTGGCCGATGGCTACTACTATTCCAAAACCATCCGTCTTATCAAAACGCTGCTGGAGCAGCCGGAGCTGCTGGAGCGCCCGCTCAGCGAAACACTGGAGTATTGATACCGAATCGACAGACAGAACCGAAACAAGGAGAAGCCGCGCGCTGACCGCGCCAATACAAAGGAGAATAACACAGAACTATGTCCGAAATCACCGCAAAAACACCGTGGGAGAGCTCGATGGGGGATGTCCCCATGCATTTGGACTATTTTGAGGGCAGCCTTTATGAAGGCGTCGCCCGCGCTGCGGAGAAATATCCGTATAATATCGCGTATGACTTTATGGGGCGCTCCACCTCTTATCGGGAAATGGTGCAGAGCATCGACCTGTGCGCGCGTGCGCTGAAAACGCTGGGCATCCGCGCGGGGGATTGCGTGACCATCGCCATGCCAAACTGTCCGCAGGCCATCTGTATGTTCTACGCCGTAAACCTTGTCGGCGGCATCGCCAATATGATCCATCCGCTCTCCGCAGAAAAGGAAATTGAGTTTTATCTCAACGCTTCCCACTCTGTTTCGGCCATCACGCTCGACCAGTTTTATCACAAGTTTGAGCATATCCGCCAGAACACCGGCGTTGTGAACATCATCATCGCCAGCATCAAGGATGCGTTGAGCCGCCCTGTGCGCGCCGGTTATATGCTGACGGAGGGACGCAAAATCCAGAAGATTCCGGCCGACGCGCCGGTGATCCGGTGGGACGTGTTTCTCCGGCTGGGCAAGGCCTGCTCATGGAACTACAAGGTACCGCGCGGCGGAGACGATCCGGCGGTCATCCTCTATTCCGGCGGCACAACCGGCACCACGAAGGGCATTGTGCTGACGAACCGCAACTTCAACGCGCTTGCAGAGCAGATCATCGCCACAAACCCGATGTTCCGTCCGGGGGACAAGATGCTTGCCGCAATGCCGCTGTTCCACGGCTTTGGGCTGGGCGTTTGCATCCACTCCATGCTCTATAACGGCGGACGTTGTGTGCTTGTGCCGCGCTTTACCGCCGCAAGCTACGCCAAGCTGATCACCAAATACCACTGTAATTTTATCGCAGGCGTTCCAACGCTTTATGAGGCACTGCTGCGTCTGCCCAGCATGGAAAAGGCGGATTTGAGCTGCCTGAAGGGTGTATTCTCCGGCGGAGACAGCCTTTCCGTGGAACTGAAAAAGAAATTTGATAAATTTCTCTATGACCACAAGGCCGCAATTCAGGTGCGGGAGGGCTATGGAACGACGGAAACCGTGACCGCCTGTTGCCTGACGCCGGTGAATATGTTCAAGGAAGGCAGCATTGGCATTCCGTTCCCGGATACCTATATCAAAATCGTCAAACCCGGTACGGACGAGGAGCTGCCCTACGGTGAGGAGGGTGAGATTCTGCTGGCCGGTCCCACCGTGATGAAGGAATACGCCGACAATCCGGAGGAAACCGCGCAGACGCTTCGCCGCCACGCGGACGGCCTGACATGGGTCTATACCGGTGATCTTGGCACAATGGACGAGCAGGGCTTTGTCTATTTCCGCGGCCGCGCCAAACGCATGATCATCTCGTCCGGCTACAATATCTATCCCGGACAGCTGGAAAATATCTTAGACGCGCATGAAAAGGTGCAGATGAGCTGCATCATCGGCGTTCCGGATACATACCGGATGCAGAAGGTAAAGGCTTTCGTCATGCTCGCTCCCGGCGTCCCCGCCACGGAGGAGACCAAAAAGGAGCTGCTGAGCTACTGCGGCAAGCATATTGCAAAATATGCCATGCCCTACGACATCGAGTTCCGTACCGAGCTGCCAAAAACGCTGGTCGGCAAGGTGGCTTACCGCAAGCTGGAGGAAGAAGAACTGGCCAGGCGCGCGGCGGAGAGCTGAACGTCGGCGTTCCCCCGCCTGCACCACCGTGCCATGCTGCCCGTATAGCCGCGCTGCTCACATGATGCGCAGCACATCGCAAAAAAAAACAGCGCCCCCTTTTCCCCGTCGCGTGCGCGCAAAAAAACGCCGCTGATGGCGCAGCTTCCCACAAACGGACTGCGCCATACAGCGGCAGATTTCTTTTTTGTCTTGCGGCGGCGTTGCCTTTATCCAGCGTTACACTTGCTTTCAATCAACGCGGACAGCGCGCCGACGGTTTCCACCTTTTCCTCCAGTTCAAGTTCCACGCCGAGCCGGTCTCCCAGCTCCATCAGCATCTCCACGGTGTCCAGCGAGTCGATGCCAAGATCGTGCAGGCTGGTTTCCGGGGTGATTTTGGCCGCGTCCAAATCATAGCGTTCTGCAATGACTTCCACGATTGTTTGAAAAACCATGGGAAATCCCCTCCAATCAAAATCTGATGCACGCCGCGCAAAGCGTTGACGCAAATTGCGTGCGCGGCGGGTTTTCTATCGGCATCACCGTACAAATACGTCTGCGTCGTTTGAGCTGACACAACCCTTCCGGCCCGATTTATGCGGCAATGCCTGATTTTATGTTCGTTTCTGCGCTCTGTCAGGCATCCCGGCGCGCCGCGTCCTCCGCGCGCAGCTCCACGCGGCGGATTTTTCCGCTGATGGTCTTGGGCATTTCCGTCACCAGCTCCAAATCGGAGATCCATTTGTACTCCGCAAGGCGTGCGTTTGCAAAGGCGGTCAGCTCCTGTTCCATTTCGCGGCTCTGCGTGTAACCGTCTGCCAGTACAACGCTGGCTTTGATGAGCTGTCCGCGGTCGGCATCCGGTATGCCGGTCACGGCGCACTCCAGCACCGCAGGGTGTTCCATCAGCACGTTTTCAATCTCAAACGGTCCCACACGGAAGCCTCTGGTTTTGATCAGGTCGTCCGTGCGTCCGACATACCAGTAATAACCGTCCGCGTCGCGCCAGGCGGTGTCGCCCGTGTGGTACACTCCGCCGCGCCACACGCGGCGGTAGAGCGCATCGTCTCCGCAGTAGGCCATGAAAATCCCGTGCTGCCGTTCCCCGGCGCGCGGCATTACGACCACCTCGCCCACTTCGCCTTCCGGAACGCGATGCCCCTGCTCATCCACCAGCAGCACCTGATAAAGCGGCGTCGGCTTTCCCATGGAACCGGGACGCGGTTCCATGCCGCGCAGCGTTCCCAGCATCAGCACCGATTCCGTCTGTCCAAAGCCCTCGCGCACGGTCAGCCCCGTCTGCTCCTGCACCTGCCGGAACACCTCCGGGTTCATCGCTTCGCCCGCCGTGCTCAGATGCTCCAGCTGCGGCAGCGGGACCTTTTGCATCCCGTACTTGACGAAATAGCGCCAGACCGTCGGCGGCGCGCAGAAGCTGGTCACGCCGCACTCTGCCATCACGCGCAGCAGACGCCCCGGAGAAAAGACATTGAAATCATAGACCATCACGGCACAGCCGCAGAGCCACTGGCCATAGAGCTTGCCCCATGACGCTTTGCCCCAGCCGGTTTCCGCCACGGTCAGATGCAGTCCGCCCTCTCTCACGCATTGCCAGTGGCGCGCGGTAATGATATGTGAAAGGCTGTAGGTGTGGTCGTGGATGACCGCTTTGGGCTGTCCCGTGGTACCGGAGGTGAAATACATCAGCATCGGCTCCGTCGCGCGCGTTTCCACCCGCGCCCAGCGTTCGCCCGCCTGCTCCATCTCTGTGGTAAAATCCACGGTTCCGTCAAGCTGTCTGCGCACAACAAAGATGGTTTTTAATATCGGGCAGCGCGCCTGTACGGCCAGCAGGTCTGTCGCCGTGTCGCCGTCCGGCGTGCAAACCACGGCGGAAATCTGCGCCGTTTCCACGCGGTAAGCAAGATCCTCGCACGTCAGCATATGCGTTGCGGGGATCAGCACCGCGCCCAGCTTGTGCAGCGCCGGCGCGACATACCAATATTCATAGTGCCGCTTCAGGATCACCAGCACCCGGTCTCCTTTTTTCACACCGTGCGCGGCAAGGACGTTCGCCGCGCGGCTGCTCAGCCGGGCAATGTCACCGAAGCTGAACTCCGCCCGCTCCCGGTGTGCGCCGTACCAGACCAGTGCGCACTGCTCCGGCGCAAGGCGCGCCATCTCGTCCACTACGTCATAGCCAAAGTTGTAATGATCCGGGTAGTGCAGAGAAAAATCACGCAAAACGCCGGTTTCGTCAAATGTTTCCTTGCAATATTGCTGATATAGATACATGGGGTTGCTCCTTCCTGCGTATCCTGTCCGTATTCTGTGGGTCGTTGGGCTGTTTTCGGTAAAATGAAAGTAGCGCAAAAGGTCCCCAGAATGTGAGCACCCA
>JAJBUU010000050.1 GCA_020860205.1 Oscillospiraceae bacterium
AAGGTGCTCACCTTTTGGGGGCCCTTTTGCTCACATTTTTATTTGACAAACACATAAGAAGACAGCCGCTTGTCACTTTTTCATTCTTATTTATGCCGACAGCAAAGCGGCCAATATGGTGATTGTTATGAAAATTTTCAAAAAGCACATTGCTATTACTTTATGTATCGTCCTTCTGACGCTTGTTTTCCAGACAGTTCCTGTTTCTGCATCTCAGTTTGGAACAGAAGTCGCTGTTATTGTCCGCTTCATTGATTATGCTACAAAGGACGAAGTCTATGTTGGAACGAGAGGTACTGACAGTAATGGAAATTCGGTTTTGTACCCATCCGAATTTTTTATTTTTTCCTCTTGGGAGGAGGCCCGCGATGCGGAAATGCCAGCAACAGATAAATCCTGCGCTCCTGCTGCCAGTTTTCAAGTCAATGACGGGGAAAAAACATCGGTTAACTGGACCGAAAGCGGAAGAAATTCCTCTGCGGACGATAACGATGAAATTCTCAGTGTAAGCTTTATCCGAGGCGGTCATTATTATGGGGACAATGAAACATCCGCATGGACTGCCGATACGACGATTACAGTAAGCGATGTGGAAATCCCCGTTGGATATACAGAGGTGGAAGAATCCGGAACCTATACAGTTGTGTTCGGGGAGGAAAACTGTGCGCGGGTTCAGGGAATCCTGAACGGGACGATAGAGGACACTAACGAGGCAATTTACATTTACGTTGATGTTATCATATCTGACGGTACAGAACCAGCAACAGAGCCAGATATGGAGGAGGAAATTCTTGCGGAATCAGAAGAAGCCAATGATGCAGAAGCCGCAAATGAAACAGCAGAAAACTCAGAGAATGAGGATGTTCTTGTTTCCGAACCTGATACAGAAACAGTTGTGGCAGCAGAATCCGTGGAAGAATCTGACAACGCTTTCCCCAGTTATGTGATACCGGTTGGCATTGCTGTTGTAATCATTGCTGCGGCGCTGATTCTATACTTCCAACGCAAAAAGGCCGACAGATAAAGATTAAAATCAGACTGTCCTGACTGTCAAAAGAGATTTTGTTGTGACATAGTTTTCTGTTCTTGACAAAGGGAGGAGGCGCATTTTGCGCTGCCTCCCTTTGTCAATTTCTTATGCTTCTTATGGGAAGTATCCTGCGATGCGTGCATGGAAGAGAATGTATTTGATGACTACAGCGTGTCCGTACCGTATAATTGAGTTGGGACAAATTAAAGAAAAATCGGCAATCATATTGATACCGGAGAGTAGGAACAGGAACTGGATACCCTTATAGCAACAATCAAAAAACACGGCACACTTGACATAGGGTGTATAATAGAGATATCAATATTGTAAATTCCCAAATCGCTAAATTCAGCCTGCATTTCTCTCCTAAAAAAAGGAAGGGAATGCATCCCCTCCTCTAAATCTTTACAGGTTCGCGCTCGGTATACAGATGGCGGAACATCTTCTCTAATTTTTGAGGTCAGAGTTTCTCGCTCCCCTCCGGCGCTATGCGCAGAAGCGGTGTTTTCCGATCGTGATGATCGCGGGGCGCGACCAGATCCATGCGCTGGTGGCGGTGGAGGGGTTGAAGTAATAAATCGCGCCGCCGGAGGGGTCCCAGCCGTTCAGTGCGTCGCGGGCGGCCTGATAGCAGCCATATTCCACAGGCTCGTCAAACTGCCCGTCGGAAACGCAGGTAAACGCGCCGGATTGGTAAATCACGCCGGACATGGTGTTGGGGAAGGACGGGTGCTTCATGCGGTTCAGCACCACCGCGCCGACCGCGACCTGCCCGGTGTAAGGTTCGCCGCGCGCCTCCGCGCTGATCAGACGCGCCAGCAGCGCCACATCGCCGGAGTCCGCATCCGCTGCGCTGCCGCCGCTCACACCGATGGCTTCCAGCGTCGCAGGACCAGCCTTTCCGTCCGCTGTCAGTCCGTTGGCGGACTGGAAGCGCGTCACCGCAGCCTCCGTCGCGCTGCCGTAAACGCCGTCCACTGCGCCGTCATAATAGCCCCATTCCTTCAGTCGGGTCTGAATCTGCGTTACCACGCTGCCGCTGCTGCCACGCTGATAAGTCACGGCCATGCCGAGCTGTGTCAGGCACGCCGCCAGCAGCAGCATCGCAGGCAGTACCACGCACAGCAACGCCAGACGGCGGCTGTTCCAGTTTCGCTTCATCTAAAAAACGCCCCTTCGCAAGCTGTTGTTTTCATCAAATGCAGTATGCGGCAGGACGCGCTTGCTTATACCCTGAAAATTTTGGAGTTTTTATGTCTGCGGACAGGACCGCACCGGTGGAACCGCGAGATAAATGAAAAAATCCGTCTGATAAAAATCAGACGGATTTCTGGTTGCGGGGACAGGATTTGAACCTGCGACCTCCGGGTTATGAGCCCGACGAGCTACCGGACTGCTCTACCCCGCGATAGCAAACTGGGAAAGGGAAAGTATCTCTTGATTCCAGGTTTGTTATTATAGCACCTCTGTCCGCAGTTGTCAAGAAAAATTTTACGGCAACAGCGCAAAAAACACAATCGCGCAGAAAGTACAAAGGGGGGAGCGCAGGATTTTGCAATTCCGTGAAACCGCGTGGCGTGACATCAAAGCGGCAGCGGCGGGCGGCGCTCCAACAGTACCTTGCCGAAGCAGCAAAGCGTGACGCCGGAGGAGGCGGAAATGGTCACATCCGCATCCGCACGCGCGCGGTTGATGGAGAGCAGATAGATGTTGCCATAGTTGTCCCGGCAGTACTGTTTGCACTTCATATCGCCGTCAATGAAAAACATTCCAACGTCGCCGTTTTCGATGGGTTCCCGGCGCACCAGCGCCACGCTGCCGTCGTGGATCACCGGCTCCATGCTGTCGCCGTCGATTCGGACGGCGAAGTCCGCTTTGCAGCTTGCGTCTACCGCATAATCCTCATAATCCTCCTCCAACGCGGGGGAGGCATAACCGGCTGCGGCCGGGGTCAGATAAAGCGGGATGACGCGCGTTTTTTCTGTCAGCTCCTGCTGCGCTTCCCGCACACGCGCCAGCTCCTGCTCCACAACCAGCGAGGCCAGCGCCTGCCCGTGACCGTCCAGCGCACGGTAACGCCGCAGAAGCACCCATTCCTCCGGCGTCGGCGCGCCGCGTTCCGCCGCATTGGACGACGCGCGGCAAAAATAATCCAGCGGTGTTTCCAAAGCGTCGCAAATGCGCAGCAGCACATCAAAATCAATTTTCATATTGTCCCGGCGAATGATGCTGTAAAGCGTTTGCACCGGGACATTGACCTTTTCGGAAAGCTCCCGCACCGTCATACCGCGTTCAGAAAGCAAACGCTTCAGCGAGCTGCCGATCATGTCCAGTCACCTCCGGAATCAGCTTGTGGCGCCGCCGCATAAATCCGGCAGGTGCGAATTGTGCGGCATCGTGTTATCCTTACCATAACACAGATTTTCATAAAACGCAAGAGGAAAATATGAATTTTCATAATTTCCCTCTTGACAAATTATGATTTATCGTATAAACTTGGAATCGTCGGTATGAAGTTTCGTAATTCACGCCGCAAAAAAACCGCCCGACAGAGCCGGGCGGAAAGAAAGGAGTAAAAAATGAAGAGAGTTCACGGTATCAACCAGCAGAAGAGGGGGGTGACGGAAAATCTGCATTGGAAAAGGCACAAAAGCGCAGAAATCCTCTGTGTATTTTGGGACTTTGCAGCACGGATATGGCGCAAAGCAACCGTCAGACACCGCAGACGTATTTGTGTGATGATGCCCTGATAAAGTATATTAGGACAGGAGCAGCTTGTCGTTGACCTCGTCGCTGCCGCTGGCCTTGCTGAACAGCTCGACCAGTTCCTGCGGCGTCAGCCGCTGCTTCTGTTCGCCGGAAACATCCACCACAACGCGCCCCGCGTCCAGCATAATCAGACGGTTTCCGTGGGCGATTGCGTCGCGCATATTGTGCGTCACCATCAGTGTGGTCAGGTGATGTTCCTGCACGATTTGATCGGAAAGCTCCAGTACCTTCGCAGCGGTTTTGGGGTCCAGTGCGGCGGTATGCTCGTCCAAAAGCAACAGCTTTGGCTCCTTCAGAGAAGCCATCAGCAGCGTCAGCGCCTGCCGCTGTCCGCCGGAGAGCAGGCCGACCTTCGCACTCAGGCGGTTTTCCAGCCCCAGTCCCAGCGTTTCCAGCCGTTCGCGGAACAGCGCGCGCTCTGTGTTGGATATGCCCCATTTCAAGCCGCGCTTTTGCCCGCGGCGCACGGCCAGCGCCAGATTCTCCTCAATGGACATGGTGGGCGCGGTACCCATCATGGGGTCCTGGAATACGCGACCCAGCAGCGCGGCGCGCCGATACTCCGGCAGGTCCGTCACGTCCGTCCCGTCAATCAGGATGCTGCCGCTGTCCACAGGGAACACGCCGGCGACGGCATTGAGCATGGTACTTTTGCCTGCGCCGTTGCCGCCGATGACGGTGACAAAATCGCCGTCTGCGAGCGTCAGGCTCAAACCGTTCAGCGCAGTTTTTGCATTGATGGTGCCGGGATTGAAGGTTTTGTGGATGCTGCGTATCTCAAACATGATCCGTGACCTCCTTTTTGCGGCGGCTCTGGTATCTGCCCTTCAGGTAGGGGATGGCGAGGAATACGGCCACGACCACGGCGGTCAGCAACTTCAGGTCGTCCGTGGAAAGGCCGAGCTTCAGCACGAACTGGATGACGATATAGTAAATCACAGCGCCAATCACCCCGGCGGTGAGCTGCAAGGCAAAATTCCGGAAAATCCTGGAGAAGATCACCTCTCCGATGATAACAGCGGCCAGTCCGATGACGATCGCGCCGCGTCCCATGTTGATGTCCGAAAAGCCCTGATACTGCGCGAGGAGCGCGCCGCTGAGGGCAACAAGGCCGTTGGAAATCATGAGTCCCAGCACCTTTGTGGAATTGGTGTTGATGCCCTGCGCGCGCGCCATATTGCCGTTGGCGCCCGTGGCGCGGAGGGAACATCCCAGTTCCGTGCCAAAGAACCAGTAAACCAGAAGGATGACGACGACGACAAACACCACCAGCACCAAAATCGGGTTGCGCAGACTCAGCTCCCGCACATAGCGCGAGGAGAGCAGCAAGTTGTATTTATCCACGCTGATGGGCAGGTTGGATTTGCTGCCGTTGTCCGTGCCGATGCCCATGATATGCAGATTGATGGAGTAGAGCGCAAGCTGTGTTAAGATACCAGCCAGAATCGCCGGGATGCCGCAGGCGGTATGGAACAGCCCTGTGATCAGACCCGCAAGCAGTCCGGCGGCAAAGGCGCAGAGCAGCGCAATACCGGCGGAATAGCCGTTCAGCATCATAATGACGCAGACCGCGCCGCCGGTGCAGAGCGAGCCGTCCACCGTCAGGTCCGCGATGTCCAGAATCTTGTAGGTGATGTAAACGCCGATGGCCATAATGCCCCAGATCATTCCCTGTGTGACGGCGCCCGGCATGGCGTTCAGCAGCGATGTGATAAAAGTCATGGGTTTTCTCCTCCGTTCCTTTTGTCCGGCTTCGCCATCAACCGACAAACAGCAACGCTGCCCTTTGTCGGCTGATGGCGCGGTCTGATAAGGGGGTTCCATGGAGCGGGAAACACGCGCCCGCGGCGGGCGGTTTCCAAAAAGCCCGCCGCGGGGGGAAAGGTTGGATCAGTTTAGCAGCAGAGAGGGTCTGCGCGGCGCGCGCAATCAGCCCTCGATGGCAACATAATCGTCCGGAATGGCAACGCCCAGCAGCTCCGCGTTGGCCGCGTTGTATTCCTTTGTCACCTCCGGCGCATACTCGATGGCCATTTCAGTGACATCCGCACCGTTCACGAGGATCTCATAAGCCATCTCGCCGGTGATGTAGCCGATGTCATAGTAGCTGATGGACAGCGTGGCGACGCCGCAACTGGAGCAGATGCCTTCCTCGCCGGCCACAACGGGAACGCCAGCCGGGAGAACGATGTTTGCAATCGCCTCCGTGTTGTTCGCAGCGGTGTTGTCCGTCGGGACGTAAATCACGTCGCAGTTGTCGCAGGCGGTCTGCGTAACAGAGGCAACGTCATTGGTGTCGGTGAAAGCGTACCATGTGACCGTGTAGCCGTAATCCGTCAGATAGCGCTCCACTTCGGTGCACTGGTAAACGGAGTTCGGCTCGGCGGAGCAGTAGAGCAGGCCGACGCTTTCCGCATCCGGGAACAGGTCATGAATCATCTCCGCCTGCTGATCCAGCGGGGCGAGGTCGGAGGTGCCGGAGATGTTGTTGCCGATGGTGCCGGTCCAGTCCGTAATGTCCAGCGCGGTTGCATAGTCGGTGATGGAGGTGCCGAGCACGGGGATGGTGTCCGTTGCGGCGGCGGCGGCCTGCAGCGCGGCAGTTGCGTTGGCCATGATCAGATCCACGCCGTCAGACAGGAACCCGTTGACAATGGTGGAGCAGTTTGCGCTGTCGCCGGAGGCGTTCTGATAGTCAAAGCTGACATTTTCGCCCAGCTTTTCGGTCAGCGCATCCTGAAAGCCCTGCGTTGCAAGGTCCAGCGCGTCATGCTGGACGAGCTGCACGATGCCGATGTTGTAAACCGTGTCATCGCCCGCGTCAGCCGGCTCTGCGTCGGTATTCCCGTCCGCAGCGGCATCAGTCTGGTCCGTGTCGGTCGAGGTTGTGGTGCTGGTGCTGCCGCAGGCGGCCAACGCCAGCATGAGCAGCGCGCAAAGCAAGAGTGCAAGAAGTTTTTTCATTTTCATTTTGGGTCAAGTTCTCCTTTATGAAAGCTGATTTTCCGGCGCGGAGCCGCAGCGGCCTTTCCCGTTCCGGTGGGGTCCCACGCCTGTATGTAAGCCCGGAGGAACAAAAACGCACAGTCCCCCGCCGCAAATGCAGCGCGGTTTTTCAGGAACGCATTTGTTTCCGAGGCTGGCGACACCGAACAAATGCGGCTGCGGCGTCTGACGGCGATTCTCCGCCGGAAAATCGCTGCAAAAGCCGGAAACCCACAAAAGGTCCTGCGCTTCTGCGCCGTTTTCCCGACGCAAAACTGTCTGCCACCCGCGCCTGCCGATTTATGCGGTGAAGCCTTTACAATATATAATAAAGCCGATGACAGGAAAAGTCAAGAGCCATTTCCTGAAATTTGAATGCGGTTGCAGCGCGATCCAAAACGAAAACGCGCGGCCGACCAAAACGGACGACCGCGCGCGTTTCATTGGTGGGGGAAGGTGGATTCGAACCACCGAAGGCGGTGCCAACAGATTTACAGTCTGCCCCCTTTGGCCACTCGGGAATTCCCCCATGAGAATGCGATGAAATATGTTTGGAGCTGGTAGACGGACTCGAACCCCCGACCTGCTGATTACAAATCAGCTGCTCTACCAACTGAGCTATACCAGCATGACCAGCGACGCCTATCATAACAAATTGAGCGGAATTTGTCAACAACTTTTTTGCGCTTTGCGGCAACTTTTTTTCATACTGCGGAAACCTTTATCTGCGTGCTGCCGATTGCGCAATGACAAAAATCAAAGAAATAAATGGAGGACATTGAAAGAATGAGCATGGAGGAACTTTCGGAATCTTATCGGGAGAGCGCCACGCTTTGCCGCGTGCGCGCCGCGGAGCTGCGGGAGCGGCTGCGCACGGAGCTGATGGGGGAAACGGAGCGGATGCTGCTGCGGCGCAGGATCAACCTGCTGGTGGAGATGGCGGCGGAGACTGCGTCCACCGCGCGGTATCTGCGGGATTATTACGGGAGGCGCACATGGAAACGCTGAACCATGCGAGAGAAACGGAATATCAAAGCCTGCGCAGCCTGATGAAAGCGGCGGAAGGCGAGGGCGGGACTGCGCAGCTCCTTTCCTTAGCGCTGCAGGAGGAGCTGACGGAGCGTCAGGCGCAGATGGTGCGGATGTATTACATAGAGCAGCACACCATGCAGGATATTGCACAGACGCTTGGCGTCAACTGCTCCACGGTCAGCCGCACGCTGAAAACCGCCCGCATCAAGCTGCGGCGCTGCCTGAAATACACCAGCCGCGCCCTGCTTCACACGGACGCAACGGAATGGTAACGCGCGTTGCGACGGAGTTTGCGGCGGCGGAATGCTATGCTGTGGGACATGGAAACTGTTTATGCCGACACATTGATACTGTTTAACGGTGCGGTGGACTATCTGTTGCTGCTCTGCACGGGGAAGCTCTGCGCGCTGCCGCTGCGTCGGGGGCGGATGCTGCTCGGCGCGGCATGGGGCGGATGCTATGCGCTGCTGGCGGTGCTGTGGCCGCGCTGTTTTGCGCTGACCGTGGTGAAGCTCGCAGCCGGTGCGCTGGCGGTCCTGCTTGCGTTTGGCGCGGCGCGGCGCACGGTGCGCGCCGTCGCGGCGTTTTATGCTGTGGCTGCCGCCTTTGCCGGTGCGGTTTATGCCGCTGCGGGACTGTCCGGTCAGACGCTGGACGGAAAAGTCTATCTCAATGTTTCGCTGCGGGTGCTTGTCCTCTCCTTTGCGCTGTGCTATGCCGGAGTCAGCCTTGTATTCCGGCGCGTCGGACGCCGTGCGGAGCGGCGGCTTGTCGCTGTGGAACTGGAGCTGGACGGGCGACAGGTACATATCACGGCGCTGGAGGACAGCGGCAACGAGCTGACCGACCCGCTGACGGGGAACGCCGTGCTGGTGGCGGGCGCCGCCGCGCTTGCGCCGCTGTTTGAAGGCAGCGCGGCGCTGGAGCTTTCCGACCCGTTGGCGGCACTGGAAGCGATGCAGGCGCAGAATCCCGCCGTGCGATTCCGGCTGCTGCCCTGCGCCTGCGTTGCGGCGGAGCGTGCGCTGCTGCTCTGCTTCCGCCCGGACGCGGTGCGCACGGACGGACAGGCGCGCCGCGACCTGACCGTTGCGGTCAGTCCACACAGCCTTTGCCCGGACGGGGAGTATCAGGCGCTCCTGTAACCGCTGCGAAGCCGGGCAGTCGTCCGGGTGTGCTCCACCGCCGCCGGAAGGCATGTGTTGTGCGCCCGCGGAAAAGGGGCAGCGGTTCGCCTCTGCGGGAGCGATTTCCTTTCCTTGTGTGAGGAATACCCGCAGGGCACTTAGGAAACAAAGGCACAACAGGAGAGGGGGTTACGGCGGCGCAAGGAACGCGCCGCGCGCACAAGGCACGGGAGTATGTGCCCCGTCCGAATCCCCCTCTCCTATACCTCTCCCCAACGGCCAAAAGGGGCGCACCCCTTTTGGATAACCCCTTGCAAGCGGTAAGGCGAAGCATAAAATTTGGTGCTGGTTCTCCGTCCAGCACGGGGGATTCTCAAGGGGGCGAAAGCTCCCTTGAGCCGTTAGGGGGTTAAGGTCTTGGAGAAGGGGGACATTCGGAAGTCCCCCTTCTCCGAGCGCGTCTTTGCCTACTTTCGCCGCGTAGCGAAAGTAGGTCGTCGCCGTAGCGACGAAACCCGGCCCTGTGCCTTTGCCTGCTAAGTGCCCTGTGGGTATTCGCCGCGCAGCGAAAGCAGGTCGCTCCCGCAGGAGTGTAACCCTGCCTGTCCCCCGGCGGATAAAGGTTCATTCGCCCTGTACGGCGGCGAAACCCTGCCCCGTGCCTTTGCTTGTTTTTCCCACCATTGCGAAAGTAAGCTGTAAATTACAGCACGTCAAACAACGCGCACGGGCGTGGTGCGCCAAAGCTGCCCGCCGACACGCTGCGCCGGATCCGGGAACCCCAGCGCGTACAGGTCTGCCGCGTCCGCTTCCAGCGCAAATATGCGCCGTGCCTCCGGTGAAAGACCGCGCGCTGCGGCGGGCTTTGTCACAATGGGGAGCGCCGCTGATTTGCGCATCCGTGCCAGCAGCGTCTGCCCGGCTGCGTTGAATGCCAGCGGGCGGAGATAGGGCGGCGGTCCGGCGCGGTCGGCGGCCTGCAGGCCAAGCGCCGCAGCGCAAAGCATCCGGCGCACGCGGGCGGCGGGATAGCGTTTTGTCCCTGCCATCGCAACCGCCGCTGCGAAGGTCGGCGCTTCGCGCGCGGCGCGGAACAGGCGGTTTTCCAACCCTTCCGCCACGTCCGGCAGCGCAGCGAATGCGCCGCGCGGCAAGGCCCGCAGCCGGGAGAGCAGCGCCGTATCCAGCCCCTCCGGCAGCACAGGGCCGCGCCCGGCCTGCGTCTCCCGCGCAAACACCGCTTCCGCCGCTGCCGGGATTTTCCCGTGGAGCGTTTCTCCGGACGCAAGCGCCTGCCGCAGCGCCGCGGCGGAGCGGTAGCAGCCAACGCCCGTTTGCGTGTCATGCGACGCGCCAAAACGCGGAACGGCCAGCGGCGACAGCGGCGCGCCCAGCGCGGTCAGCGCCTTGCAGTATTCCACTCCCAGAATATCGTTCGGGCTGCGCAGCTCCGGCAGCGGTTTCCCGGCCAGCGTTTCTGCCGCCGCCTGCCGCGCGGCGGCGTAAGGCAGACCGGCGGTCAGATTTTCCCGCAGCAGCGCGTTCAGCTCAGGCCGGAGCAGCAGCGCGGCCGTTTCCTGCAACGCCAAAAGATTTCCGCACTCGCTCCCAAAGCTCAGATAGTCCGCCACGCCTGTCGCGACCAGCAGCGCCACCGCGCCGCGCGCGAAAAACTCCGCAGAGGAGAGCGCCCACGGCAGCGGAAGCTCCAGCACCAGATCCGCGCCGCAGCGCACCGCCGCCTCCGCACGCGCCAGCGGAGAGAACACCGCTGCCTCGCCCCGCTGGACAAAGCTGCCGCTCAGCACACAGATGATCCCGGTGCGATTCCCCAGTTGTGCGCGGGTGCGCGCGATGTGCAGGGCGTGTCCGGCGTGAAACGGGTTATATTCCGCAACGATTCCGCAGATGTTCATAAAAAAGACTTGCCTTTCTCGGAGAATGGGGTAAAATAGCAGACAGGGGACTTGCTCCCCATCATACAGGAAACCCGAAAAATTTACAATAAGGAAGGAACAGAAACATGAAAATTCTGGTCATCAACGCGGGCAGCTCATCCCTGAAGTATCAACTGATCGATATGGACGGAGAGAAGCTGCTGGCAAAGGGTCTGTGCGAGCGCATCGGCATAGACGGCAAATTCACCTACAAGCCCCAACTGGACGGCAAGGAGAAGATCGACGCGGCGGATGTGACCATGCCGACGCACGCGGAAGCGATCCAGGCGGTGCTGGACGCGCTGGCCGATCCGAAAAACGGCGTGGTAAAGAGCATGGACGAAATCGACGCAGTGGGACATCGCGTGGTGCATGGCGGCAAGGAATTTGCCAGCTCCTGCCTGATCGACGACAAGTGCATCGAGGCGATCAAGCGCTGCATCCCGCTCGGCCCGCTGCATAACCCCGCCAACCTGCTGGGCATCGACGCCTGCCGCAAGGTCATGCCGGGCAAGCCGCAGGTCGCCGTGTTTGATACCGCGTTCCATATGACGATGCCGCCGAAGGCTTACATCTACGCGATTCCTTATGAATATTATGAGGAGGACGATGTGCGCCGTTACGGGTTCCACGGCACCAGCCACCGCTATGTTTCCGGACGCTGCATCGAGCTGCTTGGCAATCCGGAGCACAGCAAGATCATCAGCTGCCATCTCGGCAACGGCTCCTCCCTGGCCGCAATCGTGGACGGCAAGAGCATGGATACCTCGATGGGCCTGGGGCCGCTCGCCGGTATCCCGATGGGAACCCGCGGCGGCGACATCGACGCGACCATCGTGGAGTATTTGATGCACCGCCACAATTACAGCATCGACGAGATCATGAACGTGCTGAACAAGCAGTCCGGCGTGCTGGGACTCTCCGGCGTTTCGTCCGATTTCCGCGATCTGGAGGAAGCGGCCAGCGCGGGCAACGACCGCGCGCAGCTTGCGCTGGATAAGTTCCACTATGAGGTGCGCAAGGAGATCGGCGCTTATGCCGCCGTGATGGGCGGCGTGGACGCGATCGTGTTCACCGCAGGCATTGGCGAGAACGGCGCGAAAAACCGCGCAGCCATCTGCGAAGGTCTGGAATATCTGGGCGTCAAGCTCTGCCCGGAGCGCAACGCGCAGCGCGCCGACGAGCATCTCATCTCTACGGATGACAGCCCGGTCAAGGTCTTTGTGATCGCCACCAACGAAGAGCTGATGATCGCCCGCGATACGAAGGAGATCGTCGGGAAATAATCTGTTTCGTCTCAAAAAACGGCACGCTCGCAGGAACGTGCCGTTTTTTTATAAAAAATCGAGCCATCCACCGCATGGAGCGGCAAGAGGGACCGGCAAAAATACATCAGAAAACAGCGCGAAGGCAAGGGAATGTTTTGCACATTTTAAGTATTTTTTCAATGAATTTCCAACAAAAAACAGCTGACAGTCGCCGCAGACGCATTTGTACGGCTTTATTCCGCATATGTGCCGCTGTATCCAGAATTATGCGGCATTGTCTTGTGTGTTTTTCGCGCCGCGCGTGGCAAACTGTAACTTGTGGCGGAAGCGTCCGTCACAAAAATTTTTTGAGACGGCGCCGCTGCGCGGATTGTGCGGCGCTGCTCTGATGGAATGATGGGGAAACGGGAGATGGAGAGATGAAGAAAATCGAGCGGGCGTCTGTGGCGGCGCTGCTGCTGGGACTGCTGACGTTCACGCCGCCTGCGGCGCTGGCGTTGGAGGCGGAAACGCTGGTGCCGGTGGGCAGCGCCGTCGGCATTCGTATGGAAACGGACGGGGTGATGGTGGCCGGTCTGACCGACGTGGAAACGGCGGATGGCACGGTCAGTCCTGCAAGGGAGGCCGGACTGCAGGCCGGAGACATCATCAAACGCATCGGCGCGCGCACTACGGACAGCGCAGCGGCGTTCCTGTCCGCCGTGGCCGCGCTGGACGGGGAACCGCTGGATGTGACCGCAACGCGGGACGGGCAGGAGCTGACGGTTCAAATCACGCCTGCGCTGCGCGCAGACGGCGCATATCAGCTGGGGCTGTGGCTCCGGGACGGCATTTCCGGCATCGGCACGGTGACGTTTTATGACCCGGCCAGCGGGACATTTGGCGCGCTGGGGCATGGCGTCAGCGATTTGGATACCGGCGCGCTGCTGCCCTTTGATAACGGCAGCATCACCGGCGCCAGCGTCGTAGACGTGGTACCCGGCAGTCCGGGCGCGCCCGGCGAGCTTTGCGGCGAATTTGCGGAGGACACGGTGCTGGGGACGCTGGAGAAAAACACGGACAGCGGCATTTTTGGCATAGCGTCATGGGAAATTGAGGGCGCGGCGGTGCCGGTTGCGGACAAGGACGAGGTGCATCTCGGTCCGGCGGTGATCCTCTCTGATGTCGGCAGCGGCGGCGCGGCGGAATACGAGGTGGAAATCAGCCGGGTCTACCAAAACAGCGGCGATAACCGCTTTCTGCTGCTGACGGTGACGGATGAGTCGCTGCTTGCGGCCACGGGCGGCATTGTGCAGGGGATGAGCGGCAGTCCAATCCTGCAGGACGGCAAAATCGTCGGTGCGGTCACACACGTTTGTGTGAATGAATGATACCTACACCCCGCCGATTTTTGGGAGCCGCGGATAGAGATTGATGACGATCTCTCCGTCGGCTCCTTTGTAATACTCGATTTTCTCCAGGATTTCCTTCAGCAGCGCATTTCGCTCCGCGTTTGTCATGCTGTCATAGCAATCCAGCAGCTCCTCCGTGTGTGGAATGAGCGCCTGTCGGGCGGTCTGTTCGGTTTTAAATTCGGACAGGAGCCGCTCTATGCGCGCGCATTTGTCCTCCGCTTTTTCGATGGAATCGGTCAGCTTCGCCCGGCGCGTTTGGAAGGTTTGCAGGGTATAAACGCCCTGCTCGACCAGATCAAAGGCGTTATCGAGCTGTGCGGTGAGCCTGTCGATCTGCTGCCGGGTGCTTTGCAGCTGACGGGTGGCGGCGGCGATCTCGTCTGCATAGCCAATGGTGTCGATTTTTACCTTATAGCCCTGTAGCCAGCTGCGCAGCGCGGCGATAATTTCGCGTTCCACCGCATCGTAATCGGCGCTCACATTGTGGCAGTTCCTGCCGTTTACGCAGCGGAGCCGCGCCTTGTGGTTCCGGCTTGCGGACAGCGTGGTGCGCGCAACGCGCTGTCCGCACACGGCGCAAAACAAAAGTCCGGCGAACGGATTCATCAGCACAAAGCTGTTTTTCACTCTTGCGGCGCTTCGGTTGCTGTCCCGTATCTCCTGTGCTTTTGCAAAATCCGCTTCGCTGACCAGCGCGGGGTGCAGTCCGTCGTATATGTGGTATGCCTGCATATCCCGGCTCCGCCTGGTGTGCTTTTTCACCGCACCATGCTCGACGGTTTTGATCTGCCTGCTCCAGCCTCTGCGGATCTTGCCCATATATACGGGGTTCGTGATGATTTGCAAAATCGTCGAATAAGTCCACAGGCCGCCATGCCTTGTGGGGATGTTGTTGTCGTTCAGGTAATTTGCGATGACCTTTGTGCCGGAATGACCGAGGTACATCTCGAATATCTTTTTGATCGCCAGGCTCTCCTGCGGGTGCGGTGCTAACGTATATCCCTTTTCGTCCGGGAGTTTGACCCGCGTGTAGCCATACGGCGCGATGCTGCTGATGTATTTTCCCTCCGCTGCGCTGCTGTCGCGCCCGCGGATCAGTCTGCGGTTGATGGTCTTGTATTCCCTTCGGCTCATAAACAGCCCGAACTCAAAGTATTCCTCGTCAAATTCGTTGGTCGGGTCATATGTCTTTTGCGGGGTGATGATTTTTGTCCCCGAAAACTGAAAAACCTGACTGATGTATGCCTGGTCGGCGCCGTTTCCGCGTGCGAGCCGCTCCACGTCCACCACCAGAACGCCCGCGTATAGACCGGCGCTTACCTCCTCAAGCATCTTCTGAATCTCCGGTCTGACCGCGATGGATTCGCCGGAAACGACCTCCTGATAGGTTTTGGCGACATAGTATCCTCTCTCCTGCGCCAGACGATCCAAAATCGCATCGTGGCGCTTCAGGGTTTCCTCTACGCTCAGCTCCGCATAATCTCTGTCAAATTGTGATTTGCGGAGATATTTCACATATTGCTCCAAGCCGGTCCCCTCCCTGCCTGCATTATACCAGACCCCCGTTTTGCCTGTCAATCCGCTGCGGATATGTAAAAAATGCCGCAGTATCACTGCGGCACGGGGAGCGTCGGGCCGGGAACACGGCTTTCGGCCTGCATGGGGCTTGTCTGGCGTTTGCAGGAATCGTTCACGATTTTGCTGAGATGCGGCAGACAGCACAGGCTGGCCTCCGTACAGAAATCATCGTGGATGCGAACCGTGATTTTGCCCGTTTTCCGTTCCAATGCGATCATAGTCGTCCTCCGTTTGATTTTAGGTTCCGGCGTTTGCCAGATGACGCGGCGCTGCGTTCCGGCGTTTGCCGGTTTGCGCGTCGCTGTACCGAAAATCAGTATGTGCGCTTTTTCCGTGGTTTATACCGCCGTCGGGAAATCTATGGCAAAGGCGTGCCTTTCCGCATAGTATGACCTGAGGCAATACCGCACGATCTGCCTGCGCGCGAATGCGGGCCGGGAAAGGGAAATCCGCAGAAGATCCCGCCCGGTTCCAAACCGTTTTGCGGCGCAGGAGTTGGTACAGTTCCCGTTTGCCGGATCATGCGGTATTGGCAGAGAGCGCCATAGTTTGTCGGAATGTCGGAGGGTGTGTGCAATGCCGGTCTGGAACGTATGCGGAGGAAACAGGTTAAACGGGAGCGTCGCGGTGCAGGGTTCCAAAAACGCGGTGCTGCCCATCATGGCTGCGAGCCTGATCGGCGGCGGGGTTTCCCGCCTGACCGGCTGTCCGCATCTGCGCGATGTGGACGCCTCTATGGAGATTTTGCGCGAGCTGGGCTGCGGCGTGATGCAGAACGGCGGAGAGATCGTGATCGACTCCGCCGGGATGTGCCGCAACCACATCCCCCATGCGCTGATGCTGAAAATGCGCTCCTCCGTGATGTATATGGGCGCGATTCTGGCGCGTGCCGGGGACGTGCGCATTTCCACGCCCGGCGGCTGCGAGCTGGGCAGCCGCCCCATCGACCTGCACCTGAAAGCGCTGCGCGCGCTGGGGGCGGAGGTGACGGAGCAGGGCGGCGAGGTGATTTGCCGCGCGGCCAGACTGCGGGGCGCGCATATCAATTTGGATTTCCCCAGCGTTGGCGCGACGGAAAACGTTATGCTGGCCGCCTGCGCCGCCGAAGGGGAAACGGTGCTCACCAACGCGGCGCGGGAGCCGGAAATTCAGGATCTGCAGGCCTTTTTGAATGCGGCGGGCGCGTCTGTTCACGGCGCGGGCAGCGCGGAGATACACATCTGCGGCTTCCATGCGCGGCCTTATGTCACCCACCGCGTCATGCCGGACCGCATCGCGGCGGCGACTTATCTCTGCGCGGCTGCGGCGGCGGGGGGAGAGGTGGAGCTGCTGCACGCGGTCCCGGCGCATCTGCGCACGGTCTGCGCCGCGCTGGAGGAGATGGGCTGCACCGTGCAGCGCGGCGCGGATCACGTCCGTCTGCGTTCCGGCGGCGCGCTCCATGCCGCGCATCCTGTCGTCACAAAGCCCTATCCCGGCTTTCCCACGGATGCGCAGGCGCTGCTGATGGCGGCCAGCCTGCGGGCTGCGGGAACCACCGTGTTCATTGAGAATATTTTTGAAAACCGCTATCGTCATGTGGACGAACTGCGGCGCATGGGCGCGGATGTGCGCGTGGAAGGGCGCGTGGCGATGGTCAGCGGCGTGGAGCGTCTGCATGGCGCGCCGGTGACGGCCTGCGACCTGCGCGGCGGCGCGGCGCTTGTCATTGCGGGGCTTTCCGCAGAGGGCGAAACCGCCGTGTGCGACAGCGGGCATATCGAACGCGGCTACGATGGGCTCGCCGACGCGCTGCGTGCGCTCGGCGCTGACGTAACGCGGGCGGAGGACGCGGAGGAGAAATGAGGGGCGCCGCCAAAACGAAAAACAGCCGTTTCCAGCCCAAAAGGGTCGGAAACGGCTATTCCTTTCGCGCAAAGTAGACCTTGCCGCTGCGGTAGAGAATCAGCGCGTAGACTTCGGCGGGGCTTTCGCAGTCGTGGCGGCGCAGCTCCTTTTGCAGCCACGCCTCGTTGCGCCCTGTCAGCTTCAGATTTTGCTTCAGCACCGCGCCGTCCTCGATGAGGATGACAGCATAGCCGTCGTCCTCCGCCGGAAGGTTCAACTGTCCGGCGGTCGCGGGACGCAGATCCGGATAGAGCACGGCGTTCAGCGTGCCGTCTGTTTCCAGCACCGCGTACTGCACGGAGCCAATGTCCAGAATGCTGTGCCGGCGCAGCTCCTCCGTCAGCTCGTCAAGCGTAAAGCGGCAGGCGTTCATCATCTGCTGCTGTATTTTGCCCTCGATCACAAGGAAGCAGGGCTTGCCGAACAGCAGCCGCCGCAGCCGGACGCTTTTCATGGAAAAGAAGGAGAGCAGAAATTCCCCGATAAACAGCACGGCGCAGGGCAGCAGTCCGTGCCAGAGCGGAATATCTGCGCTTTGCAGCGGTACGGCGGCCACATCTGCAATCAGGATGGAGAACACCAGCTCGCTCAGCTCCAGCTGGCCAAGCTGCCGCTTGCCCAGCAGACGCATCAGCAGGAGCAGCGTGATGAAAATGATCAGGGTTCTTATGACGATGTTCAGCATACGCATAGCTTGTCCGGTCCGGAGGAAAAAAATACGCGGCATTGTGCGGCACTGCCGGAAAAAAACCGCAGCGGGCGCAAAGGAGGGACGTGTATCCGGTCGTCCCTCCCGTCCGGAAAATCGAGGCAACACCGCAGCGGGCGGCAAGGGCGGAACACGCAGAACATGGCCGTCAGCCGCCGGAAGCGATTGAATCAGAGTTCCTTAAACGCCGGGCGTGGTCAGCGCACGGTAGCTTTCCTCGCGCGAGAGCGAGTCCGGCGGGAAGAATTCGTCCACCGGGAAGCCCACGCGCCCAAAAAGCGTGCAGGGGTCGTCGTCGCTGGAGCCGACGCATTCGCGCACCGGGTAATATTGCGAAGCGGAGATGGAAAGCTGCGTATCGCGTTCCAGCCGGATAATGGAAAACTGCCCAAGCGTGACATAGAGCGGACGCCCGCCGCCGCACAGGTTGATCTGCTCCCCGATGGCGGCGATGATCTCGTCCGGGACGCAGCGCAGCTCGGCGTCCGCGCCGCATTCCTCGCCGATGCGCAGGTTCAGCGCGATGGGGTTCACGGCCTCGACCACTGCGGTTGGGCAGCTTGCCGCAGCCAGACCGCTGCTGATGGAGTCGAGCGAACTGAAGGTCTTTACGCCGCCCTCGCTGCCGTAGAGTATGACCCGCTTGTCAAACACGGCAAGGCCGGTGATGGCCACGCCGCCGGGGAAGGTTTCGCCGCAAACGCGGTAAAAATAGGTCACGTCCACGGTGTAGTAGCCACGGTTGAAGCTGATCGCGTCCACGTTTACGTCTGCATAAATCAGGCTTGCGCCGTTCGGACGGACGCTGATGGCGGAGTTGATGACGGTCTGCGAGCTGACGGTGGGATAGACCCGCAGGTCCTCGATGCAGTCTTTGTCCCGACAGGCGTCAAAGATTTTTCCTGTGCGGATGTTCACGGTTTCCGTTTCTGCGGCAGCGCGCTCGCCGCTGTTTCCGGTCTCAACGGGGCCGGGCAAAACTCTGTCTGGCATAGTTTTTTCAACCTCCTGATTGCGTTTTGGCAGCCCTGCTCTGCCGGTGCGTCCGGCGGCTGCTTTCATAACAGTCTATGCCGCCTGCGGCGCTGTGTGTGCAAAATTTGTCCTGCGGCGCGGGACTGCCTCGGTTTTGACCACATCACATTGGCGAATTTTTCACAAAATATTGATAAAAATTAAATTATCGGATTGCTATTGCCTAACCGGACGGAATGTGCTATAATGCAATCAAAGAGACGGCTTTTGTAAAATTAAGTCTTCGCCGCACAAACCGGCAAGAGGGAGCTGGCGGGAAATTTTGCGTCAGAAAAAGGCGCAAAATCACAGGAGCCCCACAGGAGCCCTTTGCGCAGTTCGGGTTTTTGCAGCGAAGCCGCGGGAAAAATTCCCGCAGGACGCCGCTGCTCTGATCGCGCGGCGCTGCCTTGCGCTCTGTTCTTTTGGCAGAACGGGAGACGGGCGCGGCGCGGAACAAGTGCATTTTTTGACCTGACGGAACAATTTGGTTTTATCCGGAAGCGAGCAAAGTGCGTAAAGTGAAGTTTATATCATCAACTCTTGACAGCGAGGAATTTCCGAGCGGGAACAGTTGACCTGACCGGGCGCGGTTTTTCGGGCGCGCCGGTCGGAAAAAAGAGCTGTGACCGGCGTAAAACCGGGATCATCCCTCCGCTGTCTGTGCGGAGGGATTTTTGTTATGTTAAAAATTGCGGTTTATGGCAAGGGCGGCATCGGAAAATCCACTGTCACCAGCAATCTGGCGGCGGTGTTTGCGTCGATGGGGCGGCGCGTGATCCAGATCGGGTGCGACCCCAAAGCGGACTCCACGATCAACCTGCTGGGCGGACAGGCGCCGCAGTCGGTCATGGGCTACCTGCGGGAGCGCGACGCAGACCCGGAGACGTTGGAGGAAATTTCCCGTGTGGGCTTCGGCGGCGTGCTTTGCATCGAAACGGGCGGCCCCACGCCGGGACTGGGCTGCGCGGGGCGCGGGATCCTGACCACATTTCAGCTGCTGGAGGGGCTGCGGCTCTTTGCGCGGCAAAAGCCGGACGTGGTGCTTTACGACGTGCTTGGAGACGTGGTTTGCGGCGGCTTTGCCGCGCCCATCCGGGAGGGCTACGCCGAGCAGGTGCTCATCGTTACATCCGGAGAGAAAATGGCGCTTTACGCGGCGAACAATATCAGCTCCGCCGTGAAAAACTTTGCGGACAGGAGCTATGCCAAAGTGTTCGGCGTGGTGCTGAACCGCCGCAGTGTGCCGAACGAGGAGGAAAAGGTGCGCGCCTTTGCGGAGGCGAACGGACTGGACATTGTGGGGGATATTCCGCGCAGTGATGAGATCATCCGCTGTGAGGATATGGGCAAAACCGTGATAGAGGGCGCGCCGGAGTCCCCCGTGGCACAGACATTTTTTGCGCTGGCGCGCAGACTGGAGGAGGGACTGACATGATGCGCGGAACGCAAAACGTCTGCTGGCTGACAGCGGCAGAGCTGGCGCGGCGCGGCGCGGAGGATATCCCGCCGGAGATGGTCAGCGGTACACATCTGATTTACAGCTCCCCTGCGACGCTGGCTTACAATTCCCCCGGCGCGGAGGGCTTTGGCGTAAAGCGCGCGGGACTTGCGGTGCCGGGCTCCGTTATGCTCATCGTGGCGCCGGGCTGCTGTGGACGCAATACCAGCCTGATCAGCGCGCTGCCACAGTATCAGGATCGCTTTTTCTATCTTGTGCTGGACGAAACGGACGTTGTGACGGGGCGGCACCTGCGGCTGATCCCACAGGCGGTTGCGGAGATCGTGACCGGGCTTTCCACGCCGCCCACCGTGGTGATGCTCTGCATCACCTGTGTGGATGCGCTGCTGGGAACGGATATGGAGCGCGTCTGCCGACAGGCGGAGGAGCGGGCGGGACTGCCCGTGCGCCCCTGTTATATGTACGCGCTGACCCGCGAGGGGCGCTGTCCCCCAATGGTACACGTCCGGCAGTCTGTCTATTCCCTGCTGGAGAAGCGGGAAAAGGACCCTGCCGCCGCCAACCTGCTGGGCTATTTTGCCCCATTGGAGGACGACTGCGAGCTGTATTCCCTGCTGACGCAGGCGGGAGTGAGGACCGTGCGCGAGCTGTCCCGCTGTCGGGATTTTTCAGAATACCGCGCGATGGCGGAGGCCAATTTCAATCTGGTACTGAATCCGGAGGCGCGCTTTGCCGCGCGGGATTTTGAAGCTCGGCTGGGTATCCCGTCCATTGAGCTGACGCGGCTCTATCAACCGGACAAAATACATAATCAATATATGGCGCTGGGTGCTGCGCTGGGTGTGGCGCTGGACGATATTGCGCCGATGGCGCGCCTGCAGGCTGCGGCGGCGCGCCTGCGGGAGACGCATGGCGCGCTGACCTTTGCGGTGGGGGAGTGCCTGAACGGGGACCCCTTTGAACTCTCGCTTGCGCTGCTGCGGCAGGGCTTCCGCGTTTCGGAGATTTATGGGACGCTTGCGCCGGAAAAATATGTCTGGCTGCGGCACATCGCGCGCCTTAGCCCGGAAACGCGGGTCTACTCCAATCTGGAGCCGACCATGCTCTATTATGACTGCGGCGCGCTTCCGGCGGATGTTACGCTGGGCAAGGACGCGGGCTTTTATCACCCGGACTGTCCGAACCTTGCATGGAATCAGGACGTGCAGCCCTTTGGACATATGGGCGCGGCGCATCTTTATGAAGCCGTTGCACAGCTCCTGGAGGGAGGCGCGGTTTGAGATGAAAGGACTTTGGAAGCATTTAACGCCCTTTGCCCCGGATCAGTCCGGCGCGGTCAGCGTTCTCTATGAGATGGGCGGCCTGCTTGTCATCTGCGACGCGGGCGGCTGTGCCGGGAATGTCTGCGGCTTTGACGAGCCGCGCTGGTTCACGCAGCGGAGCGCCGTGTTCAGCGCGGGACTGCGGGACATGGACGCGATTTTGGGGCGGGACGATCGCCTGGTGGAAAAGCTGGCTCTGGCTGCGAAAAAGCTGGACGCGCGCTTTGCCGCCATCATCGGAACGCCGGTCCCGGCGGTCATCGGCACGGATTTTTCCGTGCTGCGCCGCATGGCGGAAAAACGGACGGGACTGCCCGTCCTGACGGTGGACTCCACCGGCATGGGACTTTATGACGCGGGCGCGGAGAAGGCATATCTGGCGCTCTTTGCGCGCTTCGCTGTGGAACCGTGTCCCGTGGAGCGGGGGCGGATCGGCGTGCTGGGCTGTACGCCGCTGGATCTGGGCAGCACGGACGCGGCGGCGCTGACCGCCGTGCTGCGCGCAAGGGGCTGGACGCGCGTGGACTGCTATGGTATGGGCGCGGGACTGGACGCGGTCTGTACTGCGGCGGCAAACGAGCGGAATCTGGTCGTCGCTCCGTCCGGACTGGCGGCAGCGGAGCATCTGCAGGCGCGCTTTGGCACGCCTTATGAGATTTGCGACCCGCTGGCGGAAACGCTGCTGCCGGAGCGGTATGATTATGCGGGGCGGACCGCGCTGATTGTCCATGCGCAGGTGCGTGCAAACGCGCTGCGCGCCGCGCTGGAGCGACGCGGGGTGCGGGTGCAAACGGCCACATGGTTTGCGCAAAAGCCCGCGCTGATGCGTCCGGCGGATATACGCCTGACAGGGGAGGAACAGTTCGCCGCGCTGCTTTGCGGCGGCTTTGACCTGCTGGTGGGAGACGTCGCGCTGCGCTCTGCCGCGCCGGGTTTTTCCGGCGATGTGATAGACGTTCCCCATTTTGCGCTGTCCGGAAGGCTGGCACGGCGATGAGCGCGGCGATGATCGCGCGCCGGATCCGGGTCTATGGCGTGGTGCAGGGTGTGGGCTTCCGCCCAACGGTCAGCCGCCATGCGGCGGAGACCGGTATCTGCGGCAGCGTCTGTAACAGGGGGCCATATGTGGAAATTTTTGCGCAGGGGGAAGCGTCCCGCGTGGCGGCGTTTCTGGATGCGCTGGAGCACCGCCCGCCGCCGCGCGCGGCGATTTTGAAGGTGGATGTGAAGGACGCGGAGATACGCCCGCTTGCCGGGTTTCAAATCATCGAGAGCGCAAAGACGGGGGGCGAGATTTTTATCCCGCCGGATATTGCAGTCTGTGAAACGTGCAAAGCCGAACTGTTCGACCCTGCGAACCGGCGGTACCTCCATCCCTTTATCAACTGCACCTGCTGCGGTCCGCGGCTGACGATCCTGGACGGACTGCCATATGACCGGGAGCGCACGAGCATGGGCGCGTTCCCGCTTTGCCCGGATTGCGCGGCGGAGTACCACGACCCGGCCAGCCGCCGCTATGATGCACAGCCGGTCTGCTGTCCGGACTGCGGCCCGGAGGTCTGTCTGCTGGGACGCACGGAGCGCGGGCGCGCCGCCATCACCGCCGCGCGGCGGACGATCCGCGCGGGCGGTATCGTGGCGGTCAAGGGGATCGGCGGGTTTCACCTTTGCTGTGATGCGACGAACCCGGAGGCCGTTTTGCTGCTGCGGGCGCGCAAACGCCGTCCGCGCAAGCCGTTTGCCGTTATGGTGCGGGATATGGAAACGGCGGCGCGGGAATGTGTGTTTGGTGCGGCGGAGGCTGAGATATTGGACGGGCATCAAAAGCCGATCCTGCTGCTGCCCCGCCGTGCGGACGGGAAAATCTGCCCGCAGACCGCGCCGGACAACCCCAGGCTGGGCGTCATGCTGCCATATGCGCCGGTGCAGCTCCTGCTCTTTGACTATGACGACGGGCTGCAAATGCCGGACTGCCTGGTGATGACCAGCGGAAACGAGTCCGGTGCACCCATCTGCCGGGACGACGCGGAGGCGAGGCAGGCGCTTGCGCCGCTCTGCGACTGCATCCTCTCCCACAACCGGGAGATCCGCATCCGGGCGGACGATACGGTGATGGATTTTTTTCAGGGGCAGCCATACATGATCCGGCGCTCGCGCGGCTGGGCGCCGCTGCCGGTCTGGACGAGCGGCGGCTTCCGCGGGCAGGTGCTGGCGGTGGGCGGCGAGCTGAAAAACTGCTTCTGCATCGGGATCAACGAGCTGTTTTACCCGTCCCCTTATGTTGGGGATTTGGGCGATGTGCGCACGGCGGAGGCGCTGAAGGAAACGATCCGGCGGTTTCAGACCCTGTTGGAAGCAAAGCCGGAGGCCGTGGCCTGCGACCTGCATCCGGGCTATCATTCCGCTGCGCTGGCGCGGGAGATGGGACTGCCGGTCGTTCCGGTGCAGCATCATTACGCCCACATTTTATCCTGCATGGCGGAAAACGACAGCTTTGCGCCGACGCTCGGCCTGAGCTTTGACGGTACGGGCTATGGTACGGACGGCACGATTTGGGGCGGCGAGCTGCTGGAGTGCAGTCTCTCCGGCTTTGAACGGCTGGGCAGCGTGACCCCTTTTCTGCAAGCGGGGGGCGACCAGGCCGCGCGGGAAGGCTGGCGCGTCGCGGTCGGGCTGATTTTTGGCCTGTACCCGGAACGGGAGACGGCATTGGAGAAAATCGCCGCGCTTTCGCTCTGCGATGCGCAGATGGCCTCCGTGCAGATGACGATGCTTGCCCGCCGCATCAACTGCGTGACCTCCACCAGCGCGGGGCGGCTGTTCGACGCGGTCAGCGCCATTCTGGGCATTTGTACGGCATCCACTTACGAAGGGGAGGCGGCCACCGCGCTGCAATTTGCGGCGCAGCGCTACGCGGCGGGACATGGAGTGCCGGAGCTTCCGCAGACGCCGGCCCCTCCGGTTTCGGCGGAGGACGGGCGTATTTTGATGGATACCTCCGCACTGGTGCGCGCGCTGATCGAGCGCCGCCTTGCGGGGGAACACGCCGGAGCGCTGGCGTGGCGGTTCCATGCGGCGCTCGCGCAGCTTTCCGCCGGTGCCTGCGTGCGCGCACGGGCGCGCTGCGGGCGGAACACCGTTGCGCTCAGCGGCGGCGTATATCAAAATACGCTGCTGCTGGAGCTGACCGAACAGGCGCTTGCGCGCGCGGGCTTCCAAACGCTGCGCCACCGCATGATCCCACCGAATGACGGCGGGCTTGCGCTGGGGCAGGCGGTGGCCGCGATGGCGGCGCTGCGGCCGGACCATGCGGGAACGGGGAAATAAAAGAACATCCCCGCGCGGCGCGGGGATGCGCAAAAAATATTATGGACAGATAACAGATATATGAGGAGGAACAGACAGTGTGCGTTGGATTATCGGCCAAAGTGGTCAGGCTGGATCAGGATACGGCGATTGTGGACGCTTCCGGCGCCAGACGGGAGATTTCCGTCGGGCTGCTGGATGAATTGGAGCCGGGGGACTATGTGATGGTACACGCCGGAGTTGCGATTGCGAAAATCACGCAGGACGACGGGACGGAGACGGACGCGCTGGCGGAGGCGCTGCTCTGATGGCGCAGACGGAACGGGCGAGAGAGGCGCTGACCGCTTATGACGGCGCGCCCCTGCGCATCATGGAGGTCTGCGGGACCCACACGCACGAAATTTTTCGTCAGGGTCTGCGCGCCCTGCTGCCGCCGCAGGTGGAGCTGATTTCGGGACCGGGATGTCCCGTCTGTGTCACGCCGGTCAGTTTTCTGGACGAGGCGCTGCTGCTGGCGGAGCGGGGCGTGACCATCTGCACCTTCGGCGACCTTGTGCGCGTCCCCGGAAGCGTTTCCACCCTTGCAAAAGCGCGCGCCGCCGGCGCGGCTGTCCGGGTCGTCTATTCCCCGCTGGATGCGGTGGAGGTCGCGCGCACGGAGCCGGGGACGGAGGTCGTGTTCCTCTCGGTCGGCTTTGAAACGACGACACCGGCGGCCTGCCTTGCGGTGAAAAGGGCGGCGGAATTGGGACTGAAGAATTTTTCGCTGCTCACGGCGAACAAGACCATGCCCGGCGCCTACCGCGCGCTGAAGGACAGCGTGGACGTTTATCTCTATCCCGGTCACGTCAACGCCGTCACCGGCACGCGGCTGTGCGAGTGCCTTGTGGACGAGGGCATCAGCGGCGTGGTGGCCGGATTCACCGGCGCGGAGCTTTTGACCGCGCTGGCAGTCACCGTGACAAAGGGCGGCGAAGGGAAGCCGTTTTTTGCAAACTGTTATCCCCGCGTGGTCACGCGGGAGGGCAGCGCGGCGGCGCAGAGACTGGTGGCCGCGCTGATGGAGCCGTGCGCGGCGGAATGGCGCGGACTGGGAGAAATCCCGGATTCCGGGATGCGCCTGCGCGCGGACTGGGCGATGTTTGACGCGCGGCGGAAATTTGACATACCGCCGCTCTCCGGGCGCGGCAATCCGGCCTGCCGCTGCGGGGAGGTCCTGCAGGGACGGTGCAGGCCTTCGGACTGCCCGGTGTTCGGCAGGGGCTGCACCCCGGAGCATCCGGTCGGCGCCTGTATGGTGTCCGGCGAGGGCGCGTGTTCGGCTTATTATCAATATGGTGGAGGGAGCTTGGGATCATGGCAATGACAACACAGGATACGGTCACGCTGGCGCACGGTGCGGGCGGCAGACAGACCGCGGAACTGATCGAGCGCGTTTTTCGGACGCAGTTTCAAAATTCGCACCTGACCGCAGACGACGCGGCGGTGCTTCCGGCGCTTTCCGGATGCATGGCGATGACCACGGACGGGTTCATCGTATCTCCGGCGTTTTTCCCCGGCGGCAATGTCGGAAAGCTCTCCGTCTGCGGTACGGTGAACGATTTGGCGTGTATGGGCGCGCGCCCGCGCTATCTCTCCTGTGCGATGGTCGTGGAGGAGGGATTTCCAATGGAACAGCTGGAGCGCATCGCGGCGGCGATGGCGCAAACCGCGCAGGAGGCCGGTGTGGAGATCGTCTGCGGCGATACCAAGGTGGCCGGACGCGGTCAGGCAGACGGCGTTTTTATCACCACCACCGGCGTGGGCGAGCTTTTACCGGGGGTGCATACCGGCGGCGCGCTGGCAAAGCCGGGGGACGCGGTGCTTGTGACCGGCGATGTGGGGAGGCATGGCTGCGCCATCCTGCTTGCGCGGGACGAATTTGGTATTGAAGCCGCCGTGGAGAGCGACTGCGCCCCGCTCTGGGGCGCGGTGGAGGCGCTGCTGGACGCGGTTTCGGATACGCACGTCATCCGCGACGCCACGCGCGGCGGCGTGGGCACGGTGCTTTACGAAATCGCCGGGCAAAGCGGCGTCGGCATCCGGCTGGATGCGGCGTCGGTGCCGGTGGACCCGAAGGTGCGTGGCGTCTGCGGAATGCTGGGGCTGGAGCCGCTCTATCTTGCCTGCGAGGGACGGCTGGTCGTCGTGACGCCGCAGGAGCGGGCGGAGGCTGCGCTTGCGGCGCTGCGCGCCACGCCTTATGCCGTCGGCGCGGTGCAGATCGGGACGGTCACGGACGCGCGTCCCGGCGCGGTCGTGGTGCAGACGGAATTTGGCGGTCAGACGCTGCTGCCCCAGCCGACGGGGGAGCTGCTACCGCGCATTTGCTGAAACGCGGGGCGGGAATATGCTGAAGCGTCTTGTCGAGCCGCACGCAGCGGCGGCGGAGGTCGCCATCGGAGCGGCGGCGTACCCCGCGCCGTTTGCGCCCGGTCTGGAATTTAACGCCCCCGTGCATGGCGCATGGAACATTGTGCATACCGGTATGCTGCTGCCGGAGAGCATCCAAATCTACGTCTGCGCCGCGAACTGTATGCGCGGCGTGGTGCTGACCGCGGCGGAGATGAACGCCGCCGACCGTTTTTCCCATGTGATCCTGCGCGAGCGGGACCTGCTGGACGGGACGGCGGAGCAGACGACCATCGAGGGCGTTTCGGACGTGCTGCAAAAGCGCGGCCGTCTGCCACGCGCGGTACTGCTGTTCACCGTGTGTCTGCACCATTTTCTGGGCTGCGACCTGAACCATATCTACCGCGAGCTGGAACGGCGGTTTCCGACGGTTGCGTTCCTGCGCTGCTATATGGATCCCATTTTGCAAAAAACCGGCCTGACGCCGGAGCAAAAGCTGCGAAAGGCGCTCTATGACCCCTTGCAGCCCCGTCCGGCGCAGCCGAACGTGACCGCGCTGCTGGGCAGCGATTTTGCGCTGGATGCGGACGGGGATATCCCCCAAATGCTGGCGCGGAACGGAGCGGCGCTGCGTCAGCTTCCGGACTGCCGGACGTTTGACGACTATCTTTCCATGGGCGAAGCGGGGCTGCTGCTGGCGGTCTGTCCCGCTGCAAAATACGGCGCGGAGATGCTCTCCCAACGGCTTGACCGCCCGCTGCTTTATCTGCCCGCGAGCTTTTCCTATGCCGAGCTGA
Organism: Oscillospiraceae bacterium; assembly: GCA_020860205.1. Classification (GTDB taxonomy): domain Bacteria; phylum Bacillota; class Clostridia; order Oscillospirales; family Oscillospiraceae; genus RGIG7114. Next base: position 28,009 of record JAJBUU010000050.1, read on the forward strand.
CGGAGCAGCGGCGGGCGCTGTGCGCGGCGCTGCACATCCCCTTTGTATCGCCGGACGTGGAGATCGCGGACTGCGAGGCCGCGCTGGATGCGGCAGGGCGTGAGATCGGGCAAACGCCCGTTCACATTGACTATACCGCCCATCCCCGCCCGATGGGACTGGCGCGGCTGCTGCTGGCGCATGGATTCCGTGTGGAACGGGTCTTCCTGGAGCGCGTCAGCCCGGAGGAGGCGGAGGATTTCCGCGCGCTCCAGCGCACCGCGCCGTCGCTGTGCCTGACCTCCACCGTGCGCCCGGAGGCGCGGGTCCGCGCGCGCGGTTCCACGGAAAAAACGCTGGCCATCGGGCAGAAAGCCGCATGGTTTGCGGATACGCCGCATTTTGTCAATCTGGTCGGGGGCGGCGGACTGCATGGCTTCTCCGGTGTGAAGCGCATGGCGGCGCTGCTGCTGGACGCATACCGCACGGAACAGGACACGCGGGACATCGTGCCGCGCAAGGGATTGGGGTGTGAGAGCTGCATATGAACCGAAGCTACCGTATCCTGCCGGTTTATACGGCGGATGTATCCGGCGTGTGCTCCGCGCTCTATGAGCTGGGTGGCATGGTGGTCATGCACGACCCCTCCGGCTGCAATTCCACCTACAACACCCACGACGAAACGCGCTGGTATGACCGCGACAGCCTGATTTTTATTTCCGGTCTGACGGAGCGGGACGCGATTCTGGGGAATGACCGGAAATTTATGGATGCCGTTGCGGAAAGCGCGGCGCGGTTTCATCCGCGCTTCGTCGCGCTGGCCGGTTCCCCAATCCCATATATGAACGGAACGGATTTTCCGGCGCTCGCCCGTCTGCTGGAACAGCGCGCCGGACTTCCCTGCTTCGCCATTCCAACGAACGGGATGCACGACTATGTTTGCGGCGCTGGCGCGGCGCTGGCGGAGATCGCCCGCCGGTTCGTCCCGCCGGGCGGCGTGCCGGAGGCGCATACGCTCAATCTGCTGGGCGTCACGCCGCTGGATTTCGGCGGGACGGAAACGCATACGCAAAGCTCCCTCCGCGCCGCGCTGGAAGCGCGGGGCTGGTGGGTGCGGAGCTGCTGGGCGATGGGGAATTCGCTGGACGCGCTCTCGCACGCGGGGGGCGCGGCGGTGAATCTTGTCGTTTCCGCCGTGGGCTTTGCCGCCGCAGAGGTCCTGCGGGCGCGCTGCGGCACGCCGTGGGTGGCGGGGCTGCCGCTGGGCGGTTTTGCGCCGCAGCTGGCGGCGGCGCTGGAACAGGCGCAGGAAACGGGTGCGTGCGCCGTACCTTATGCCGAAACCATCTCCGCAGATGCGGACGCGGACTTTACGCTGATCGGAGAGCCGGTCCGAATGGGGTCGCTCTGTGCGGCGCTGTCCCGGCGGGGACAGACCGCGCGCGTTCTCTGTCCGCTGGAGGCCGACCCCGCGCTGCTTGGCGTGTCGTGCCGCGTGACGGGGGAGGAGGAGGCCGAAGCGGCGCTCCGCGGGGCAAGGCGCGTGGCCGCCGACCCGCTCTACCGCGCGGTCTGTCCGCAGGAGGCGGCGTTTGATCCGCTGCCGCATCAGGCGTTTTCCGGGCGCTGTTTCTGGAAAACCACGCCCGATTTGATTCGTTTTTTTGAGGAGGAACACTGGCCATGGGATTGAATGACACACCGTCAGGCGAGCGGGTACACATCGGCTTTTTTGGCCGCCGGAACGCGGGCAAATCCAGTCTGGTCAATGCGGTCACAGGACAGGATATGGCGGTCGTTTCCGATACGAAGGGCACGACCACCGATCCCGTGAGCAAGGCGATGGAGCTGCTGCCGCTGGGGCCGGTCATGATTATCGATACGCCCGGCTTTGATGACGAGGGCACGCTGGGCGCGCAGCGCGTGAAGAAGGCGCGGCAGGTGTTGAACCGCGCGGATGTGGCCGTGCTGGTCGTGGACGCAGCTGAGGGCATGAAGCCCTGTGACCGGGAGCTGCTGGCGCTGTTCCGGGAGAAGGACATCCCATATCTGGTCGCGTGGAACAAGCGCGACCTTCTGGCGCAGCTTCCCGCGCCGCGGGCGGAGGATGTCTATGTCAGCGCGCTGACCGGCGCGGGTGTGGAGGAGCTGAAGGAGCGCATTGCCCACCTGAGCCATGTGCAGGAGGAAAAATTGCAGCTCGTCGGCGACCTGCTGCACCCCGGCGACATCGTGCTGCTGGTCATTCCCATCGACAAGGCCGCGCCAAAGGGACGGCTGATCCTGCCCCAGCAGCAGGTCATTCGGGATGTGCTGGAGGCAGACGCGGCGGCGCTGTGCGTCAAGGAATTTGAATTGCGCGAAATGCTGGAACGGCTGAAAACCCCACCTGCGCTGGTGGTGACGGACAGTCAGGTGTTCGCCAGGGTTTCCGCAGATGTGCCGCCGGAAGTGCCGCTGACCTCATTTTCCATCCTCATGGCGCGCTACAAGGGGCTGCTGGCGGCGGCGGTGCAGGGGGCGGCGGCCATCGACGGCCTGCGGGACGGAGACCGCGTCCTGATGGCGGAGGGTTGTACGCACCATCGCCAGTGCGACGACATCGGCTCCGTAAAAATCCCCCGCTGGCTGCGGCAGTACACAGGGCGGCGGCTGGAAATCGAGACCACGTCGGGACGCGCCTTTCCGGAGAACCTCTCGCCTTATCGTCTGGTCATCCACTGCGGCGGCTGTATGCTCAACGAGCGGGAGGTGCGCTATCGGATGAAAACCACGCAGGATCAGCAGGTGCCGATCACAAATTACGGTGTTGCCATCGCCTGTATGCAGGGCATTCTGCGGCGGTGCATCGCCATGTTCCCGCATCTGCTGGACCTGTTGGAGGGCGGCGTGCGATGAGGACGGAACGGGACATTCTGGGCGCGGTGGAATTGCCGGACGGCGCGCTCTATGGCGTCAATACCGCCCGCGCGCTGCAAAATTTTGACCTGAAGCAGCGCAGGGTGAATCCGCGCCTGTTGCGTGCGATGGTACAGGTGAAGCGCGCCGCTGCCGTCGCCAATCTGGAGGCGGGGCTGGGGGAGGATAAGCGGATGCGGGCGGTGATCTCCGCCTGCGACCGTCTGCTCGGTGCGGAGGATTGGAGCGCATTCCCCACACAGGCGCTGCAAGGAGGCGCCGGAACAAGCACAAACATGAACGTCAACGAGGTGCTGGCAAATCTGGCGCTGCAGGAGATGGGGCACGCGCCGGGGGAGTACCAATACCTGCATCCGCTGGACGATGTGAACCGCAGCCAGTCCACGAACGACGTCTACCCCACTGCGCTGCGCGTGGCGGCGATCGGGCTGCTGCGGGAGCTTTCCGAGCAGTGCGCCGCGCTGCAAACCGCGCTGCAGGAGAAAGAGAATCTCTGGCAGGATGTGGAAAAGCTGGGACGCACAGAGCTGATGGACGCAGTCCCGGTGACGCTGGGCGGCGAATTTGGCGCTTATGCACAGGCCGCCGGACGGGACCGCTGGCGGCTCTACAAGGTGGAGGAGCGTCTGCGGCAGGTGAATCTCGGTGGCATGGCGGTGGGGACTGCGAGCCGGGAAACGCGAAATTATCGCTTCAAAGTGGTGGAGGAACTGCGCTGCCTGACCGGTTATGGGCTGGCTGCGGCGGAGTATCCGATGGATCTGACGCAGAATAACGACGTGTTTGTGGAGGTTTCCGGACTGCTGAAGGCGATGGCGGTCAATCTGATGAAGCTGGGAAACGACCTGCGGCTGATGGGTTCCGGTCCGTGCGGCGGGCTGGGGGAGCTGCGCCTTCCTCCGCGGCAGCAGGGCAGCAGCATCATGCCCGGCAAGGTCAATCCCGTCATACCGGAGATGGTGATGCAGTGCGCCATGCGGGTGATCGCAAACGATTCCGCGGTGACGCTGGCCGCCGCCCACGGGGAGCTGGAGCTGAACGCCTTTTTGCCTCTGATCGCGGACAGCCTGCTGGAGAGTCTGGAGCTGCTGCGCGATGCAGCGCGGATTTTGCGGGAGAAGTGCATCGCGGAGCTGGAGCCGGACTGTGCCGGCTGTGCGCGGCACCTGTCGCACAGCGCGGCGTTTGCCGCGTCTTATGTCCCCGCACTGGGCTATGACCTTGTGGCGGAAACGGTGCATACCAATACGCCGGAGGCGGCGCGGGAAATTCTGGAAGCAAAACGGAGGGAAACGCCGTGAACAGTACGCGCCTGGAGCAGATCGAACGGCTGGCACGGGAGCGGGACTTGCCGGACGCGGCCTTCGCCGCGCTTTTGACCGGGCTTACGCCGGAGGAGGAAGCGGCCCTGTACGCCGCCGCGCGCGCCGCCTGCGAGCGCTGTTATGGGCAGGACGTGTATCTGCGTGGGCTGATCGAGTTTACGAACTATTGCAAAAACGACTGCTATTACTGCGGCATCCGCCGGAGCAACGCCGCCGCGCAGCGCTATCGGCTGAGTGAAACGGAGATTCTGGACTGCTGCGCGCAGGGCTACGCGCTGGGCTTCCGCACGTTTGTGTTGCAGGGCGGAGAGGACGGGTTCTTTACGGACGCGCGCATCTGCCGTATTGTGTCCGGCATTCGCGGGCGCTACCCGGACTGCGCGGTCACGCTCTCGGTCGGGGAGCGGCCACGCGCGAGCTATCAGGCGTTCTTTGACGCGGGCGCGGAGCGCTATCTGCTGCGGCAGGAAACGGCGGACGCGGCGCACTATGCGCGGCTGCACCCGCCGGAGCTTTCGTCGGAGAACCGCAAGCGCTGCCTTTGGGATTTGAAAGAGATCGGCTATCAGGTGGGTTGCGGCCTGATGGTCGGCTCGCCCGGCCAGACGGAGCAGCACATCATTGCCGATTTGCGCTTTATGCAGGCGCTTCAGCCGCATATGATCGGCATCGGGCCGTTTATTCCGCACCGGGACACGCCGTTCCGCGATTTTCCGGCGGGGACGCTGGCGGATACGCTGCATCTGCTGGCGATTTTGCGATTGATGTTCCCCGATGTGCTGCTGCCCGCGACCACGGCGCTCGGCACCATCCATCCGCGCGGGCGTGAGCTGGGCATTCAGGCCGGGGCGAACGTCGTTATGCCGAACCTCAGCCCGGCGCAGGCGCGCGGCAAATATCTGCTCTATGACGGAAAGATCTGTACCGGCGACGAGGCCGCTGCCTGCCGCGATTGCCTGGAGCGGCGCATTGCGTCCGTTGGACGCCGCGTCCGCGTCAGCCGGGGCGATTGCCGCCGGGGGCGCAGCACGGCTCCTGAACCGGAACCGCGCCGCTGAATGAAACCGCCGCCCGACTGGATGCACACAAAGCTGTACGCCCAGTCGGGCGGCGCTGCGTTTCAGGCGCTGCCGCATCGACCGGCAAACCGCCGCAGATGCAGAGACGGTTTGCCGGTCATTCTATTTCCTTTCCGAGGCAGCAGCCACCACATCCAATGTGCCGCCTCCGAACTTATTTTATTTCCTTGCCGCAGTATGGACAGTACGTTTCGTTGCCCAAAATGTTCCAAATTGTTTTGCCGCAATGAGGGCATTTGCTTTTGGCAAACCGATAATAGACAAGGCACCCGAATATCCCAATTAGAAAAACTGCGGCTGCGTACACCAAAGCAGTAAACTCATAATCGCCATTCATAATCTTGAAGCCGACAATACACCAGTCGATAAGAAAGCCCGTCACCGAAGCAGAAAACACCCATGGCAGTACCTTTTTCACGTCGTTATCTCCTATGCTTGATCGTGGCGGTCTTTATGCGCAGGAATGACAGTCAGCACAACACCGACAACTCCCATAAGGACAAAAATCGTATGCTACCGCAAGCTGAAATCAAAAACAGTTTCATTGCCATAAGCCAATGTCAGCAGGATAGAGAGCAGCAAAATGGCAATTCCCTGTAACTGTTTCTTCATAGTGATACCTCCATATCATCGGGACAAACTGTCCCAAAGTGTATTTGCTGACCGAAAGGCAAAGCAGAAGCCGTGCCTTATGAAGCCGCGTCTGTTCCGGTGGCTGCCCATGCGCGGATGAAACCGCGCGCGGTCTCAATGACGCGCTGTCCGCTTTTCAGGCGCAGCGCCGCACAGGGCTTCTGTCCGGCCAGGACCCGGACGCAGCCTTTGTACTCCGGCTGCGCGCAGAGCGCGGAAAGACGGGCAAAGTCAAAGCTGCCAAAGGTGAAGCGGAGCGCGCCGTCCCGCTGGGAAATTTCCGTCACGCCCGCGCGCGTGGCCTCGCCGCGCAGCAGCGCGACATGGATGAGCGCATTGACGGCGGAGGGCGGATCGCCAAAGCGGTCTATCAGCTCGTCTGTCAGGTCGTCCGCGTCCGCTTCCGCGCGGATCAGGGCGATGCGGCGGTATAGGTCCATCCGCTGTTCCGCCGCCGCGACATAGCTCTCCGGGATGTTTGCGCTGACCGCAAGGTCGGCGGAACATTCCGTCCGGTGCACGGGCGTTTCCCCGCGCTCCTCCAGCACGGCCTCCTCCAGCAACTGCAAATACATATCATAGCCAACATCCGTCATGTGTCCGCTCTGCTCCGCACCCAGCAGCGTTCCCGCGCCGCGTATTTCCAGATCACGCATGGCGATGCGGAAGCCGGAGTTGAATTCCGCGAACTCGCGGATGGCGGAAAGGCGCTTTTCCGCGTTTTCGCTCAGTACCTTGTCGCGCCGATAAGTCAGATAGGCGCTGGCACGGCGGCTGGAGCGCCCGACGCGCCCCCGTATCTGGTGGAGCTGTGCCAGCCCCAGATGGTCGGCGTCCTCGATGATGAGGGTGTTGACGTTGGGGATGTCGATGCCGGTTTCGATGATGGTGGTGCAGACCAAAACCTGTACCTCTCCGCTGGTCACGCTGTCCATCACGGCGGCCAGCTCCCGTTCCTCCATCTTCCCGTGCGCCACGGCGACGCTGACCTCCGGCAGCAGCTTCAAAATCCGCGCAGCGGTGCGCTCTATCGTTTCCACAACATTGTGCAGATAGTAAACCTGTCCGCCGCGCTGTACCTCCCGGCGGATGGCGTCCGCCACCACGTCCCAGTCATGCTCCAATACAAAGGTCTGCACCGGAAGTCTGTCCTGCGGCGGCTCCTCCAGCGTGGACATATCCCGCAGGCCGCTCATCGCCATGTTCAGCGTCCGGGGAATGGGGGTCGCGGAGAGCGTCAGAACGTCTACGTTGCGGCTCATCTCCTTCAGGCGCTCCTTGTGAACCACGCCGAAACGCTGTTCCTCGTCCACCACCAGCAGGCCCAGGTCCTTGAAGCGGATGTCCTTTTGCAGCAGTGCGTGGGTGCCGATCACCACGTCCACGCTGCCGTCGGTCAGCCCGGCTTTGGTCGCACGCACCTGTGCCGACGTGCGGAAGCGCGACAGCTCCTCAATTTGCACCGGGAAGCCGAAAAACCGCTGCACGGCGGTCTGATAATGCTGCTGCGCCAGCACGGTGGTCGGAACCAGTATCGCGGCCTGCTTGCCGTCCAGTACGCATTTCATCACCGCGCGCAGCGCCACCTCCGTTTTCCCGTAGCCCACGTCGCCGCAGAGCAGCCGATCCATCGGAACGGGGGATTCCATGTCCTTCTTGATTTCCGCGATGCAGCGGAGCTGGTCGTCTGTCTCCTGATAGCCGAATGCATCTTCAAACTCCGTCTGCCACGGAGAGTCGGGCGCAAAGGCGTGACCCGGATGGCGGCGGCGCTCTGCATAAAGCTGTATCAGCTCGCCCGCCATCTCTTTCGCGGCGGCCTTCGCGCGGGTTTTGGTTCTGGCCCAGTCCGTGCCGCCCATGCGGCTGAGCTTCACGTTCTTTTCCGTTCCGCCGCCGATGTACTTGTTCACAAGGTCCAGCTGCGTTGCGGGAACATAGAGCGTATCCGTTCCGGCGTAGCAGATTTTTACATAGTCCTTTTCTATGCCGTCCACCCGCATCTGCACGATGCCGGCAAAGCGCCCGATGCCGTGGTATTCATGCACCACAAGGTCGCCGGGCTTCAAATCGGCGTAAGATTTCAGCGGCTGCCGGTCGGACGCGGTTTTTTTGCGCCGTCCTCTGCGGAATCCGGGCTGCAAAATCTGCGCGTCCGTCAGCACGGCGAGGTGGGAGCGGACATATTCAAAGCCGCCGGAGAGCGCGCCGACGGCGATGGCCGCTTCCCCCGGTGCGACTGCGGCGTCTATGGCGGTCAACTGCCGCGCGCGGATGCCGCGTTCCTCAAAAAATTCCGCCAGCGCTTTGGCGCGCCGCTGGTCGCCCGCCAGCACGACCACGCGGTAGCCCGCGCCGGTATAATGGCGCACATCGCTGCACGCGGCCTCCAGATTGCCGCCGTAACCGGGGAGCTGCTTCGCCGTGACGCTGACGATGGCGCGTGGCTCCGGGACGCAGCGTCCCTGCGTAAAATTATCTCCCATCACGATGGGAAACGCCGCCAGACGTTCCAGCGCGGCGGGGTAGGCAAGACGGAAATCCGCCGCGCTGCCGGTCAGGTTCCCGCTGTGCAGAAGCACTTTCACGTCCTCCTGGAACAGCTTCGTCTGTTCATCGGCCAGACGCGCGGTCTTGACCGGCTGATCCAAAAACAGCAGCGCATCCGCCGGAACGTAATCCAGCGCGCAGGCAAAATCCGGATAGATCAGCGGCATATAGCGGTCTGCATTGGAGAGCAGGGCGCGCTCCCGCAGCTTTTCCGCGTCCGCGCGCAGTACCTCCGCCAGACGGGATTTTTCTGCACCGCGGGAACGCGCCGCCTTCGCCGCCAGCGTATCCAACTGCGTCGAGAGCGCGTCCTGTCCGCCGGGATACCGCTGCGGCAGCGTTTCAGCAGCGGGCAGGATGCGGCAGTGCTCCACGCGCTCTGTGCGGCGCTGGCTGCCCGTATCGAACAGGGAGATGGAGTCGATCTCATCGCCCCAGAACTCAAGGCGCAGCGGGTCCGCGCAGCCGGGCGTGAACACGTCCAGAATCCCGCCCCGGCGCGAGAACTGCCCCGTGCCGTCCACCTGCGGGCGGCAGACGTAGCCGCCTTGCAGCAGCCGCGCCTCCACGTCCTCCATGCGAACTTCCTGCCCTTCCGCAAGGGCTAACGCCGTATCCAGCAGCACCGCCTTTGGGATGCAGCGCTGCACCGCTGCCGCAATGGTGCAGACGCAGACCGTCACGCCGCCATTGCCGCCGGAGAGCGCGTCTAACGCGGCAATGCGCTTTTGTTCCGCCGCGCGCCCGGCCGAGTCCGTGCTGTAAAAGGTGAACTCCCGGCTTTGCAGCAGCACGACCGGTTCACCGAGCAGCGATTCCAAATCACGCGCCATCGTTTCCGCCGCGCTGTCGTCCGGGCAGAGGATAAAAAGCGGCGAAGCCATCCGCTGCCGCAGCGAGGCCGCCATATGTGCGCGCGCCGCCGCGCCCACGCCGCTGACCAATACGGGGCTTTGTCCCGCATCCAGCGCTTGCAGGACCGGGTCGGATTCTGCGTTCCAAAATATCTGATCTTCCGCCATCGCCATAAAGTTTAATTCCTTTCCAATTACGGGCAAAACAGCTTTATCCGGGAGAAGCGTTTCCCCCGGCTGAATATCCATCAGGTGCCGCCGCAGCGTCAACTGCGCGGCGCCATAACAAAGCACAAAGCGGAACAAAGCCCGTTTTGACGCAGATCATTTTACCGCATATTGCGCCGGAAAGCAAGCGAAAAGCGTGTACGCCGCCGCAGGGCGGCAGCGTTTATTTTTAAGGCAGCGACGAAGCCCGACCCACCCCTGCACATTGCGACTAACCGGAACAGATTAAAATTCACCTGCATTTCCAGATGCGTGCGAAGTAAAATCAATGCTGTTGCCCTGCGCGAAGGCGCACGGAAATCAGCCGCAAAAACAGGAGCGCCCCTGACAGCTTTTCAAAGAACGGAAGCATCGTCAGACCTGAGGCACTGTTTTGATCCATACGCAAGGCGCAGAACCGGCGGCAAAACCTGCTCCCCCCCTCGCCGATGGATACGTCAAACACAGCAGAAAAGATTTTCTGAATTGAACCGTTCCCATATCCGCTGCCGCCGGGACATCCATTTGACAGGGCGTGGACGTTTTCGCCGCATCTGCGGCTTATTTTGCGGAAAACGTGAAAGAAATTTGGAGTTTTGGACAAAATAATCCCGATTTTTCCGTTATCGTTTTGCACCGCACTATAACCAAATGGTTATGTTGAAATTTCCAAAAATGTATTAGACATTTTGGGAAAAATATGATATTATTGCACCAGCGATTGGGGAAAATTGCGTTTTCTGCACCGTCGTTCCATACAAAGGGAGCGCAAAAGGCGCGCGGCGGGCTTGCTGCGGCGGCGCGGAGCCAGAATCGCAAAAAGCATAAAGAAGGAGGAACGAATATGGAACAGATGTTTCCAAACATGACCGGCGGCGGCCCGGTTTCCGTCTATGTTGAGGACGGAAGAATCACCCGCATTCGTCCACTGCAAATTCCGGAATCAGATTTTCCGAAGCCCTGGGTCATCGAGGGCAACGACGGAAAGAAGTATTCCCCGCCGAAAGCGTTCCGTCTTTCGCCGCCTGTCCACGGCGAAAAGAACCGCGTCTATTCAAAGGACCGCATCCTCTACCCGCTCAAGCGTGTAGACTGGGACCCGAACGGCGAGCGTCATCCGGAAATGCGCGGCAAGAGCGGCTACGAGCGCATCAGCTGGGATGAGGCCATCGACATCATCGCCAGCGAGATTCAGCGCGTGCAGAGCACCTATGGCGAGGCGAGCCTCTCCGGCATGACCTCGTCCCACCACAACTGGGGCGTGGTCGGCTACAAGATGGGGCCGTTCCATCGGTTCATGCATATGCTGCACTTTACGCCGGTCTATGACAACCCGGACTCCTGGGAAGGCTGGCACTGGGGCGCGACGCACACCTACGGCTTTCAGTGGCGTCTCGGTATGCCGGAGCAGTTCGACCTGCTGGAGGACGCGCTGCAGAACACCGACATGATCGTATTCTGGTCGAACGACCCGGATTCCACCCGCGGCACCTATTCCGGTCAGGAGAGCCACATCTGGCGCGTCTGGCTGAAGGAAAAGGGCGTCAAGTGCGTCTTTATCGACCCGCTGTTCAACTACACCGCCGCCGTGATGGACGGCACATGGTTTGGCCCCCGTCCCGGCTCGGACACCGCCATCGCGATGGCCATCGCCTATGTCTGGATCACGGAGGACACCTACGACCACGAATATGTGGAGACTCGCAGCGTCGGCTTTGACGAGTTCAGGGAGTATATCCTGGGCGAGAGCGAGGAGATGCTGCCAAAGACACCGGAATGGGCGGAAGCGCAGTCCGGCATCCCGGCGCGCAAGATCCGTGCGCTGGCACGCGAATGGGCCAGCAAGCGCACCTGCCTGTCCTCCGGCTGCCGCGGCGGTCAGGGCAGCGCCTGCCGCGCCGCTTACGCGACCGAATGGGCGCGCATGATGGTTCTGCTGCAGGCCATGCAGGGTCTGGGCAAACCCGGCGTTTCCATCTGGGGCACCACGATGGGCGCGCCCGCCAGCTACAAATGGTTCCCCGGCTATGCAGAACCTGCCGGACAGATGGGACGCAGCGACGTGGCCAAGGACAAAATCTGCCTGCACAACCCCACGCAGCAGCGTCTGTTCCGCCTGACGCTGCCGGACGCCATTCTGAACGGCACCGACTGCTTCCGCGGCGAAGGCTTCTGCGGCGCCAGCCTGGACCAGCAGTTCACCATCAACCACTATCCCATCGAATGCAAGGTGCATATGTGGTACCGCTACGGCGGCTCCTTCATGGGCACCCTGAGCGACACCAACAAGTGGGTCAAAATGTACCAGAGTCCGGAGTTGGAATGTGTCGTCAACCAGGACTGCTGGTTCTCCAGCGAGACGAACATGGCGGACATCATCCTCCCGGCCTGCACCAACTTTGAGCGCAACGACATCGGCGAGTGGGCCACCTGCGGCGGCTATACCACGATGGCGCACATCGGCAACAACTGGCGTGTCATCGTCCGCGAGAAGAAGGCCATCGAGCCGTGCGGTGAGAGCAAGAGCGACTATGAGATCCTCCGCCTTATCGCGGCCAAGCTGGGCCGTGAGCTGGAGTTCACCGAGGGCAACACCGAGGACGATTGGGCCAGACTGTTCTTTGAATCCTCCGACATCGCCAAGGACGGCGACATCACATGGGAGGAGTTTAACCGCAAGGGCTATTATATCGTTCCCTGCCCGGAGGACAGGCATCCCACGCCCTCCATGCGCTGGTTCTACGAAAAGCGCGACGCGGACACGCCCGACCCCGGCAACCTGCCGCGCAAGTGGGGTCACCCGGAGCGTCTTGGCACCTATTCCGGCCTGATCGAGTTTGCAGCACAGTCCCTGAAGGAAAATCTGCCGCATGATATGGAGCGTCCTGTCGTGCCGCACTTTATCCCCTCTTGGGAAGGCTACAAGAGCGAGATTTGGCACAAGTATCCGCTCCAGATCATCTCCCCGCACCCGCGCTGGAGCTTCCACACGCACTACGACAAGCATGAATCCTGGCTGAACGACGTGCAGCAGCACCGCATCCGCATCGGCGGCTATCCCTACTGGATCGTCCGCATCAACCCCGTGGACGCGGAAGCGCGCGGCATCAAGGACGGCGACGTGGTGGAGCTTTACAACGACCGCGGCAGCGTGCTCTGCGCCGCGTCCGTCACGGAGCGCGTTCCGCTGGGCGTGGTTCACTCCTATGGCTGCACTGCGTGGTATGACCCGATCGAACCGGGTACCCCCGGCTCCACGGATCGCGGCGGCTGCGTCAACCTGCTGACCGCTTCCACCATGCTGTCCAAGAACGTCCCCGGTATGACGCCGAACTCCTGCCTGATCGAGATGCGCGTCTATCCCAGGGAAAAAAGAACGTGGGAGGTTGATGAATAATGGCTAAGAAATACGGACTGGTGATTGATATCACCCGCTGCGACGGCTGCGGCTCTTGTATGCTGTCCGTCAAAGACGAATATGTGTTCAACAACTACCCCGGTTACGCCGCGGAGCAGCCCTGCGACGGCGTGAACTGGCTCTGGCTGAAAGAAGTGGAACAGGGTCATGGCACCAAGCTGAAGATGGACTATATCCCCATCCTGTTCCCGCACAACCGCAACCTGAATCCGGCGGACATCCCCGGCGCGCCGGAGGGCGCTGTCCGCGTCCGCGAGGACGGGCTTGTCATCATCGACCCGGAGAAGGCCAAAGGCTGCAAGGCGATTTATGACTACTTTGAGAAGGTCGCGCCCGGCACCGTGTTCTGGAACGAGGAGCTTCAGCTCCCGCAGACCTATATTCTGGATGCGCACCGTCTGGATCAGGGCGACAAGCTGCCCCGCTGCGTGGAGGACTGCCCGACGCAGGCAATGCATTGGGGCGACCTGAACGACCCGGAGAGCGAGGTCAGCAAATTTATCGCCGAGCATCCGGACGAAATTGAGGACTACTTCTCCACCGAAAACGGCGAGGACTATGTGGTACGCTACTACAAGCTGCCGAAGCCGTTCATCGCCGGCGAGGTCATGCTGTGCGACAGCCCGGACTGCGTCAAGGGTGCAAAGGTCACCATTCAGTGCGAGCAGTGCAACTGGAAGCAGGAGACGGAAACCGACTTCTTTGGTGACTTTGAGTTCAAGTATCTCAAGCAGGGACGTACCTTCACCGTCACCGCCGAATACCCCGGCTACAAGGCAAAATCTGTCACAGTTATGGTTGACGAGGCCAAAAACCTCGGAGAAATCGTGCTGGAAAAAGCATAACCTTTTCTTTCTTCATTCAATTTCCTTTCTTCGCGCAGGATGCGCCGCAAAAGATTGCGGCGCATCCTGTTTTTTGTCTGTCTGCACAGTGATCAGGGGGTGGAATTCACAGTTCGCCCATTGCTTTTTGCGGGCTTGTCTGCTATAATGATATTTATAAGTTAGCGAAAGAAGATGTGTTGCTGATGAAAAAAACAATTTGGTTGCGCCTGTTTTGAAATGGGTCAGCGGAAAAAGGCAGCAGAAGAATTGAAAATATGGATACATCACTTGACCGCAGCTTAGCAGGCAGATACAAAAGTAAATCGCAGATTGCACGGGTTCTAACGGAATCATGGACATCAGCGCATATGTATTGTCCCGTGTGTGGATGGCCCAGAATCACAAAGTTCCCCAATAATAGAGCCGTTGCGGATTTTTACTGTCCAAATTGTAAAAACCAATTTGAACAGAAAAGCAAAAATGGAGCGTTCGGTGCTAAAATCGCAGATGGTGCTTATAACACATTTATTCAAAGAATCAACAGCAACGACAATCCTGACTTCCTCATGATGAGCTATTCTTTGGAAAGAATGACCGTTGAAAGCATGATTTTCGTTCCAAAATTTTTCTTTGTACCAGAGTTGGTAGAAAAACGAAAGCCTTTGGAGGAAAACGCACGACGGGCTGGCTGGGTCGGATGTAACATCCTGTTTGAGAAAATACCGATTCAAGGGAGAATCCCTATTATCGAGAACCACACTCCGCTGAATAAAACAGATGTTCTACACCGAGTCAGTCAGGCTCAAAAAATCAGGACGGATGATCTTTCCGCACGAGGATGGCTATTGGATACCCTGAATTGTGTCAATTCTATTGAGCCTGATGTTTTTACATTGGAAATGATGTATCAATTTGAGGGAACATTGGCCTTAAAACACCCCCACAACCATAATATCCGGGCAAAGCTCAGACAGCAGCTTCAACAGTTGCGTGACCGTGGAGTAATTATCTTTTTGGGAAACGGGCATTACCGAAAAAACGTGTAACAGCGCGAAAAGCTCTGATTTGTATGGCTATTGAACAATGGGAAAGGATCACTCCTCTGTATACGAGAATACACGCTTGCGCATGGAGCAAGCGTGTATTGACAAATAAGGAAGGGAGCCCGTTTAATTCAATTCGTATAACGGGAAGAAAAATTCTATCACGGACTTGCACAGCTTTGGGGTCAGGCACGTTTCCTGACCCCAATATTTATGATGGAAAAATTCACGCTTTCTCATCACAGCGTTCCGCCGCGGAGCGCATAGACGACGAAGTGATTGCAGCGCCGCTCTCGCTCCAGCGTACTGCTGCCCATATGACCGGGATAGACCTCATAATCGCCGGGCAGTTCCGCAAGGCGGCGGAGAGAGCGGAGCATATCGTCTGAACTGCTGCCGGGAAAATCCGTGCGGCCGCAGCTGTCGCGGAACAGCGTATCGCCGGTAAACAGCGCCTTTTCGTCGCCGTTTGTGCAAAGCAGCGTTACACTGCCGGGCGTGTGACCCGGCGTTTCCAGCACGGTAAAGCAAAGCGCGCCGACGCTGACCACGTCGCCTTCCTTGAAAAACGTCGTTTCCGGCGGCGCGGTAAAGCGATAATAGTCACCATCGATCGTAACGCCGTCATCCTTCTGCTGCATACAGAGCGTGGCGCCGGTTTCCGCCAGCACGTCCGCCACCGCGCCGGTGTGGTCAAAATGCCCGTGCGTGAGCAGCACAAAGCGACAGTGCAGCTTTTGTTCCTCCAAATAGTCCAGAATGGTCGAAGCGTCCGCGCCGGGGTCGATCACGGCGCAGTCCAGCGTGTCCGGATCGGAAACGATGTAACAATTTGTCTCATAAGCGCCGACGGTAAAGCATTTTATCAGCATGGGAATATCTCCTTTTCACGGTTTTATGTAGGATGGTGCGGCGATCGATTCGCCCTTCGCAAATCATACTACACCTGCATCCGGTTTGTCAACGGGACTTCTGCGGATGGCAGGGGCAACAGCATTTATTTTTAAGGCAGCGCCGCATAAACCGGGCAGTAGCGAAACCCTGCCCGCTCCTGCACATTGCGGTTCGCCGGAACGGATAAGGATTCACCTGTATTTCCAAAAGCAAACGAAGTAAAATCAAATGCTGTTGCCCTGGCTGTGATTGGAATTTATGCAGGGCATATTTACCCTGATGTATAGGTTCCGGCATAAGGCTTTTGCTAAACCACCTTTGCAACGCCATTAAGCTGTTCTTTCATCAAGGTTTTCTCTCCAATTTTGATTTGCCTGCCTGACATGGCCATTATACATCATTCAGTTTCTGATTGGCAGGTGCTTTCTCCAATGAGCAACAGGGCGTTGGCTGCCGTGTAAATGTCCTCGCCCTGCGTTTTGCGATTTCGCCGGTTGAAAAAGTCAGGCTGTCATGCTATAATGGCGCGGTGAGATTTTTTATGAACGGTCACTATAACCAAAAGGAGACAGACAGGGAACTATGAAACTGGGAATTGTTGGATTGCCAAATGTTGGCAAATCCACTTTGTTTAATGCAATCACCTGCGCGGGCGCGGAGAGCGCGAATTATCCGTTTTGCACCATCGAGCCGAATGTCGGCATTGTGACGGTTCCGGATGAGCGGCTGGACTATCTTGCGTCGCTTTACAATCCAAAAAAGGTCACAAACGCGCTGATTGAATTTGTGGACATTGCGGGACTGGTGCGCGGTGCTTCCAAAGGAGAAGGGCTGGGCAACAAATTCCTCAGCAATATCCGTGTGACAGATGCCATCGTCCATGTTGTGCGCTGTTTTGACGATGAAACGGTGATTCATGTAGAGGGCGGCGCCGATCCCGCGCGTGACATGGAAATCATCAACACAGAGTTGATTCTGGCGGACATGGAGATGGTGGAGCGCCGTGTGGAAAAGGCAAAAAAAGCGGCGAAGGGCGGAGATAAGGCGCTTTTGCATGAGGCGGAGCTGTTTGAGCGGCTGCTGGAGCATTTGAACACCGGAAAGCCCGCGCGCAGCTTTGCCTGCGGCGAGGGTGACGCACAGCTTGTCGCGAGCAGCGACCTGTTGACGATCAAACCCGTGATTTATGCCTGCAACATGGACGAGGACGGGATGCGCGACTACGCATCAAACGCCTATTACCGCGCAGTGGCGGACGCCGCGGCGGAGGAAGGGGCGCAGGTGCTGCCCATCTGCGCCAAAGTGGAGGCCGAGCTGGACGGACTGGACGCGGAGGAACGGGAACTGTTCCTTGCGGAGCTGGGATTGACGGAGGGCGGTCTGACCCGGTTGATTCAGTGTTCCTATTCGCTGCTGGGGCTGATCTCCTTCCTGACCTGCGGCCCGGACGAGTGCCGCGCGTGGACGATCACCCGTGGAATGACCGCGCCAAAGGCCGCCGGAAAGATCCATTCCGATATTGAACGCGGCTTCATCCGCGCGGAAATCGTTTCCTTTGACGATCTGAAAGCCTGCGGTTCCATGACTGCGGCAAAGGAAAAGGGGCTGGTGCGCATTGAGGGCAAGGACTATGTGATGCGCGACGGCGATGTGACCTATTTCCGCTTCAACGTATAATTCCGTTATGCGCCGCATCGGTCTGCTTGACCTCTGGCGCAGCGTTTGCGTCTGGATCATGCTGCTCTATCATGCGCTCTACGACATGACGCTCTTTGCGCGGCTGGACGCGGATATACTTGCGTTGCCGGGAATGCTGGCGCTGAAATACGCCGTGGCGGGCAGCTTTGTCTGCATCTCCGGCATATCGGCGCGCCTTTCCCGCCGCAGCGCGCGGCGCGGGTGCATCGTGCTTTGCGCGGCGGCACTGGTCACGGTGGTCACGGCGCTGGTCGGCTATCCGGTGGCATTCGGCGTGCTGCATCTGCTGGGCGTATGTATGCTGCTTTACGCGGCGGCGCGGACACGGCTGGAGCGCATGGAGGAGCGTCGATTTGCCGCCGCCTGTCTGCTGCTGTTTGTCTCATCCTGGCTGCTGACAGCGTCTGTGACCGCTCCCGTGGATTGGCTCTACCCGCTGGGGCTGCATCACGCAGACTTTTATTCTGCGGACTATTACCCGCTGCTGCCGTGGGCGTTCCTGTTCCTGTTCGGGACAGCGCTGGGCGGCTGGGCAGAGCGGAACCGCGCCCGTCCGCTGCTGGCGCGAACATATCCGTCTGTGCTGACATTTGCCGGTCGGCACAGTCTGGTCATTTATCTGCTGCACCAGCCGTTGCTGTACGGTCTGGCCCGGCTGCTTTGGGGCTGATGCCAACGCGGGGAACGACACATTTTTTATTATGTCGGCTGGATCCAGCAGCCCGGCGTGGCGATTTGCGGTTGCAACGATGCTCTGCGTCCGGTGATTTTCAAACCGGAAGTCACAGAGAGGAACCGGCAAAAATTGACGATGAACCGCTGTCGCCGTAACACAATAAGGAGAAAACGATAAATTATGATTACAACGGAAAATCTTGGCCTGCAATTTGGCGGGCAGGTGCTTTTTTCACAGGCCGATTTACAGTTTACGCGCGGAAACTGCTATGGCATCATCGGTGCGAACGGCGCGGGCAAGTCCACGCTGCTGCGCATTCTCTCCGGCGAGGTGGAGCCGACAAAGGGCAGCGTCCATGTTGACCCAAAGGCGCGGATGAGCGTTTTGAAGCAGAACCAGACCATGTTTGACGACTACCCGGTGCTGGAAACGGTCATCATGGGAAACCTTCCGCTCTATCGCTGCGGCAAGGAGAAGGACGCCATCTATGAAAAGCCGGATTTCAGCGACGAGGACGGTCTGCGCGCCGCAGAGCTGGAGGAGCAGTTTGCGGAGCTTGGCGGCTGGGAGGCGGAGAGCGATGCGGCAAAGCTGCTGCAGGGGCTTGGCATCCCGGTGGAGCTGCACGGGATGCAGATGGCCGCGATGGATCCGCGCCAGAAGGTGAAGGTGCTTTTGGCGCAGGCGCTGTTTGGCAGTCCGGACATCATCCTGCTGGACGAGCCGACGAACAACCTTGACCTGGCCTCCGTCGTCTGGCTGGAGGATTTTCTGCTGGACTATGACGGCACCGTGCTGGTCGTCTCCCATGACCGCTATTTCCTGAACAACATTTGCACACATATCGTAGATATTGACTACGGAAAGATCAAGATGTACGTCGGCAACTATGACTTCTGGTATGAGTCCAGCCAGCTGATCCAAAAGCTGACGAAGGATCAGAATAAGAAGGCGCAGCAGAAGATCGAGGAGCTGCAGGGCTTCATCGCGCGCTTCTCTGCGAACAAGTCCAAATCGCGCCAGGCGACAAGCCGGCGCAAGCTGCTGGAAAAGCTGACGGTGGAGGAGCTGCCCGCCTCGTCCCGGCGCTATCCGTGGGTCGGATTCAAGGCCGAGCGTGAGCCGGGGAAGGATCGCCTGTTTGTGGAGGGCGTGAGCAAGACCGTGGACGGGGTGAAGGTGCTGGACAACATCTCCTTCACGATGAACCGGGAGGACAAAATCGCCGTGCTTGGCGCGAGCGAGATCGCCGTGACCACACTGTTCCAAATCCTGGCCGGGGAGACAGAGCCGGACGAGGGGACGGTCAAGTGGGGCGTTTCCACCACGCAGTCCTATTTTCCAAAGAACCATGAGTCCTTTTTTGCCGGACATGACGAGAACCTGATCGACTGGATGCGCCAGTTTTCCGCGGATAAGCGGGAGAGCTATCTGCGCACGTTTCTTGGTCGGATGCTTTTCTCCGGAGACGAGGTGTATAAGAGCGTCAGCGTGCTGTCCGGCGGAGAAAAGGTGCGCTGTATGCTCAGCAAAATGATGCTGGAAGGGCGGAGCATCCTGCTCTTTGACCAGCCGACAAACCATCTGGATTTGGAAGCGGTGCAGGCGCTCAACAACGGAATGTGCGCGTTCCCCTATAACATCATTTTTACCAGCCATGACCACCAGCTCACCCAGACGGTCGCCAACCGCATTCTGGAGATCCGCCCGGACGGCGGCCTGACAGACCGGCTGATGACTTACGACGAATACATGGAAATCAGCAGCGAGGCATGACACATACGGTTCCTGAAGAAAGCAAAACGGCGCGTCCCCAAAAAGCGGGACGCGCCGTTTTTTTTGCGTGCAGCTCCGCCGCATATTGCGGCGGAGCTGCACGGTTTCGGTTTGCGGATATGCGAGGTGCGGGCGGCGGGGCAGGCGGTTCAGTCCAGAACGTGCTGTCCGGTATAGAGCATATAATAGCGCCCTTTCAGTGCCAAAAGCTCCTCATGCGTGCCTTTTTCCTGTATCTGCCCATGCTCGATGACAACGATGCAGTTGGCGTTGCGGACAGTGGAGAGCCGATGCGCGATGACAAAGACGGTGCGTCCTTCCATCAGCTTATCCATGCCGTCCTGAATATGCTGTTCCGTGCGGGTGTCGATGGAGCTGGTGGCCTCATCCAGCACCATGACCGGCGGGTCTGCGACTGCGGCGCGCGCGATGGCAAGAAGCTGGCGCTGTCCCTGCGAGAGGTTTGCGCCGTCTCCGGTGACGATGGTGTTATAGCCGTCCGGCAGGCGGCGGATGAAGGAGTGCGCGTTTGCGCTCTTGGCTGCCGCGATGCACTCCTCGTCGGTCGCGTCCAGCCGTCCGTAACGGATATTGTCCATCACCGTGCCGGTGAACAGGTGCGTATCCTGCAGGACCGCGCCAAGCGAGCGGCGCAGCGAGGCCTTGCTGATGTCCCGGATGTCGATGCCGTCATAGGTGATGCTTCCGCCGTCGATTTCGTAGAAACGGTTGATGAGGTTTGTGATCGTGGTCTTGCCCGCACCGGTGGAGCCGACAAAGGCGATTTTCTGTCCCGGCTTGGCAAAGACGGATACGTCCTTCAGCACCGGCTTGCCCTGCACATAGGAAAAGTTTACGTGCTCCAGCCGCACATCGCCGCGCAGGGGGACAAGACTGCCGTCCGGCTTCTTCCACGCCCAGGCGCGCGCGGCGGTGTCCGCGCTGGTTTCCACCAGCGTGACCTCGCCTGCGTCGATCTCCGGCGGCGCATCCATCAGGTCAAAGATGCGCTCCGCACCGGCCAGCGCGGAGAGGATCGTGGTCAACTGTGTGCTGACCTGCTCCAATGGGCGGCTGACCTGGCGCGCATAGAGCAGGTAAGCGGCAAAGCCGCCGAGATCAAAGCCCATGACCAGCGCCAGAAAACCGCCGACAGCGGCCGTTACCGCGTAAGTGATGTTTGCGATGTTGACGCTGAGCGGGATGATGGAGTTGGCATAAAAGTTCGCCTGCGTTGCCGCGTCGCGGTATTCCGCATTCAGCGCGTCAAACTCCGTCTTTGCGATTTCTTCATGGTTAAAGGCCTTTACCACCTTTAACCCCTCGATGACCTCCTGAATCTCGCCGTTCACCTGTCCGAGCGCGGCCTGCTGCCGCCGGTAATAGCGCTGGCTCCGGCTGCCAAAGAAGCGGAACGCCAAAATCGAGATAATTAGGCCCAGCGCCGTTACGATGAACAGGACCGGCGCGGTATAAATCATGACGGCGATCAGGCCGACAAAGGTCAGGACGCTGGAAACAAGGTTGACAAAGCTCTGCTCCATCGCCAGCGATACGTTGTCCGCGTCGTTCGTAAAGCGGCTCATCAGTTCGCCGTGGGTATGGCGGTCAAAATAGGAGAGGGGGAGCTGCTCCAGCGCGTGGAACAGGTCGCGGCGCAGATGGTTTGCTGCATTCTGTGCAAGCCGTGCCATGATGGAAGCCTGAAAATAGGTGGCGATGCTGCCGCTCAGGTAGAGTGCGAACAGCAGGACGCACTGCGAGAGCAGTGTGGATATTTTTTCCGCCGCGCTGCCATCGCCCACAAGGTCGTTGATGATGGGGCGCAGCATATATGTTCCGCCGACCGATGCAAGTGTGCTGACGATCAGGCAGAGGAACACAACGGCCAGCAGCAGCTTATTGGACGTCAGATAGTGCAGCAGACGGGCGATCGTGCCGCGCACGTTCTGCGGCCGCTGATAACCGCCATGGTTGCCGGGACCGCCGGTGTTTTCCGGTTCCGCAGCTTTGAATTTCATCTTTTTGTTTTCCACGGCCATCAGTCCTCCACCATCCCTTCCTGCTGAGAGTGATAAATCTCCTGGTAAATCGCGTTGCCCGCCAGCAGCGTCTCATGGGTGCCGATACCGGCGATGTGGTCATCATCCAGTACGATGATTTTGTCCGCGTTGCGCACGGAGCTGATCCGCTGCGCGATGATGATGACCGTCGTCCCCTTCAGGTTTTCATAGAAGCTCCTGCGGATGGCGGCCTCCGTCGCGGAGTCCACAGCGCTGGTGGAGTCGTCCAGAATCAGGATGGACGGATGACGGAGCATGGCGCGTGCGATGCAAAGCCGCTGCTTTTGTCCGCCGGAGACGTTCACGCCCCCCTGGTCTATGTAGGTGTCAAAACCGTCCGGGAAGCGCGAGATAAAGTCATACGCCTGCGCGTCCTGCGCCGCCTGTGTGATTTGCTCCTCCGTGGCGTCCGGGTTGCCCCAGAGCAGATTTTCCCGGATGGTGCCGGAGAACAGCACATTGTTTTGCAGCACCATGCCGATGCGGTCACGCAGCGCCTTGACCGGATAATCGCGCACATCCATGCCGTCCACCAGCACCGCGCCGCCGGTCACGTCGTAAAAGCGCGGGATCAGATTGACCAGCGAGCTTTTTCCAACGCCGGTGCCGCCGACGATGGCGACAAATTCGCCTGGCTCTATGGTCAGATCGATGCCGTGCAGCACGTCATCTCCCGTGCCGCCGGAAACATATTTGAAATTGACACCGCAAAATTCCACACGTCCCTGCGCCGCCGGAAGCGCGAGGTCGGCACATTCCGCGCTGTCGCGGATGTCCGGCACGGTATCCAGCACTTCCACGATGCGGTCAGCGCTGGCTCTGGCGCGCGTGATTTGCAGCAGCGCAAATGCCAGAACCATGACGCTCATCAAAATATTGATGATATAGGTCAGGAAGGAATAGAGGTCGCCGGTGCTGAGCGTGTCGCCCAGCACATACTGTCCGCCGAACCAGAGCGCCAGTACGGTGGAAACATTGAACGTGACCATCATGACGGGCTGCAGGAGCACCACGCGCGTCACGGCGCGGATGCCGGCTTCTTTCAGTTCGTCGTTGCTGCGGGCAAATTTGGTCTTTTCATAGCCCTCGCGCACGAACGCCTTGACCACGCGGATGCCGATCAGGTTTTCCTGTACCGAGTCGTTCAGACCGTCGATTTTTTCCTGAAAGATTTCAAACAGCCGATGGCAGACGCGCATGATCAGCCCGATCGCCGCGCCCATGAGCGGTACGGCGATGATGAGGATGACGGTCAGCCGTGCGTGTATCGAAAAGCAGACGATGAGCGCGAACAGCAGCATGATCGGCGCGCGGATGAGCATACGCAGACTGGTGTTCACCATCAGCTGGATGTTGTTCACGTCGTTTGTCAGGCGCGTGATCAGCGAGGCCGAGGAAAATCGGTCGATATTGGCAAAGGAAAATTCCTGCGTCCGTTCAAACAGCGCCTTGCGCAGATTGTAGCCGAAGCCCTGACTGGCGTGCGTGGAGAAGCGCACGCTGCCGACGCCGGAAATCATGCTGCAAACGGCGAGTATCAACATAAAGCCGCCGATGCGCAGAATGTAGGGGAACCCGCCGTCCCCGTTGATGCCGGTGTCGATGATGCCGCTCATCAGACGGGGGAGGATCAGCTCGCAAATCACCTCCGCCACAACGAGAAGCGGCGCTAAGATTGCAGATTTTTTGTAGCCCTCGATATACGGGAACAACTTGGATAACATACTTGTTTTCTTTCTCCTTGTATTATAGAGTAGTAGTTTTTAGTGTCCCTCTCCAAGGACAAGTGCTACACTGTAAAGGATGCTGTGGATTGGTTTGTTGCTCCTACCACGAGATGG